>JAEWJS010000101.1 GCA_023386495.1 Bacillota bacterium
CCGCACCACCCCGCCACCCGCCGCACAACGCAAAAAGCGAGCGACGCCGGTCCAGACGTCGCTCGCTCTATTTTCCACTATACTGCTACGTTCGAATCAATGTCCGCCCAGGAACACGTACCTTGCCACGATCAGCACGGCCAAGAGCCACATGAACCAGTGAATGCGGTACTTGCCCTTCTCGGCGCCAGCCAGGTTCGCGACTGCGGCCAAGATGACATAGCTCGCAATACCGAACGAGATGCCGTTCGCGATGTTGTACGTGAAAGGCATGAGCGCGATCGTCAGGAACGCCGGAATCGCATACACCATATCGGAGAAGTCGATCTCCTTCACGGACTGCATCATCAGCACGCCGACGATGATCAGTGCCGCGCTCGTTGCCGAGCCCGGTACGAGCGCCACGAGCGGCGCGATGAACAGGGAGAGCAGGAAGAATACGCCTGTCGTCACGGCGGTCAGGCCGCTGCGTCCGCCTTGCGCGATGCCTGCGGAGCTCTCGACGAATGCCGTTACCGTGCTCGTGCCGAGCATAGCGCCGCCGCTGACTGCGACCGCGTCGACGAGCATCGCCTTGCCGACCTTCTTCTTGCCTTCCTCAGGGTTCTTCATGACGCCTGCACGGTTAGCCGTGCCGACCAGCGTGCCGAACGTATCGAACAATTCCACGAAGGTGAACGTCAGGATGACCGAGATCAGGCCGACTTCCATGACGCCCGCGAAGTCGAAGTGCCAGAAGTTCAGCGCGCCGAAGTTCGGCATCCATTCTTGACCCTTCAGCGAGTCCACGTTCACGTCGCCCGTGAACAGGCCGATGATCGTGACGCCTACCATGCCGAACAGAATCGCGCCTGGCACGCGGAGTACCATCAGAATGCCGATCAAGAGCAGACCGACGATCGTCAGCAGCACGCCGCTGTTCTCGAGGTTGCCGAGGTGAATGACCGACTCGAAGCCCAGAATATCGGTATACTGGCCCTTCGGAATGTCCGTTACCGTGTTCTCGACCGCGATCGTCATCACGCCGCTGTTCTTCAGGCCGATGATGGCGATGAACAAGCCGATGCCGACCGTGATCGCATGCTTCAAGCTATCCGGTACGGCGACGATCAGCATCTGGCGGATCTGCGTAACGGTCAGGATGAAGAAGATGACACCGGAGATGAATACGGCGGTGAGTCCCATTGCCGGCGAGATCGGCTGATCGGTAGCTGCCGACGCCAGAATCGTTGCCGCGAAGAATGCGTTAAGACCCATGCCCGGCGCCAGGGCGACCGGGAAGTTCACGAACAAGCCCATTGCGATCGTGAAGATGCCCGCTGCCAGTGCCGTTGCCAGGAACACCGAGTAGAAATCCAGGCCTGCGCCGCTCAGAATGCCCGGGTTGACGGCCAGGATGTAAGCCATCGTCATAAAGGTGGTCAAGCCTGCCATGATTTCCGTTCTGACATTTGTTCCGAGTTCTTTCAACCGAAAGAAACGTTCCATTTTTCAAATACCCTCCCAAAAAATGTTGTGGAACAAAAAAAGCCAAGAAGAGTAATTGCACATGCTCTCCCTGGCTCTCGCAAAACAGGAAAGACAATTCCCGCCGGACCGGTGCCGGGTGTCTTCCTGCTTTTCGTAGCCAGATCATTTACGGTGACCTTGTAGAGACTCCCGGGCCGATTCCCGAGATTATACGAAAAGGTATGCTGTTGTTGTTATCCATACTCATTCTAAGGAGAGGGCTTGTCGTTTGTCAATGCTATTTCACGAATATTGTCGAATTTTACAGCTCTCTTCGTTCGGATATTCGCATTGCGCCTTACAATGGAAGCGTTACCCTGTCATAAATAACCGTTTTCCGCTCACTAATCGCCTATAACCCTGCGCTTATTCCTGCATCGCCTCATAGTAATTCGCGATCTCGATGACCATCCCGCCCATGCGCTGGGTGTTCGGAACGATAATCCGCTCCTGCCCGAGCCCTTCCTCCAGCAAGCCTTCAGCCGTTACCTTCCCAACCGCGACAGGCAGCACCCGCTCCGCGAAAATGTTCCGAAGCTCCTCATCGATCCCAAGCTCCTTCGCGTAATCGAACAGATACTGGATCTGCGCGCGCGTCGTGAAGCAGACTGCGTCTACCGCACCATCTTTCAGCTCGCGAACTAATGTGATCAGCGTATCGGGATCCGGCCTCTGGTACCGATACGGCAGCGTGACCCGCACGTCCGCTCCTGCGTCCTTGGCGTAGTCCAGCAATTCAGAGTCCGGCAGACCGTGAAGCTGCAGCCATACGCGCTGTCCGCCGAGATCGAACGCGCTGAGCTTCTCCACAATGTTGCGGAGCGAACCGTCATCAGCAGTGACGACCGGCTGAATGCCCATGTTACGGAGAAATCCGAACGTCCGATAGCCTCTGCTTACGACCTTGGCGGCAGCAAGCACCTCTAGGAATGCCTTCTCGTGTCCGTCCTGCTCGGCGCGCTTGCGGAGCGTCTCCAGGCCGATGCCTGTCGTGAACATGTACCAATCGGTGCGATCCTCGATCATTCGTTCGACATCTGCACGCAGTTCGTCTTCGCTGGCATACGCAATGCCTTGCATCGGCCGCACGATCGGCGTGCCGCCCTGCCGCATGATTATTTCCGACATCTCCGCCGTCTTCTGCGAGCCTGCGATCACGATTCGCTTGCCCTTCAAGGAATCCGTCATGGGTTCGCCTCCCCTGCATTCGGTACACCGATATGCACTTCCCCGTCCCGCACTTGAACGGGGAACGTCCTAACCTGCCCGGTGTCCGGGGCCTGCACCAGCCCGTCGGCCAGGCCGATCTTCCAGTCGCATATCGGATCGAACAGCGTCTCGCCCGATAGGATGCCTTCGACGATCGTTCCGCCGCGCGGCCCTGGACTTCGGTTCTCCAGCGCATACAGCTGTCCGTCCGTCGTGCGGAAGACGGCGATCTCGAAGGGCGCGATCTGAACGGTCCGTCCGAGCCTCACCGGGAATTGATCCAGCGGCCCGGCGCTGTAATAGGTCCACTGTTCCGTATCGCTCATGTCCATGCTCCTCTCTATTTCGTCGTCTTCACCCGAATGTCTTCGAACATCTGCTCCCGAATTTTCGGATTGTCGAGAATGTCCCGCCACGGCTCCTTCACTTGGCGCAAGGCAACCTCCATCCGCTCGGCCAGCGCCTTGCGATTATCGGCATCCTCGATGATCGTCTTCGTCACGTTCTCCAGCCCGATCCGTTCGATCCAGTCCGACGTCCGTTCCAGATACTTGCCCGTCTCGCGATAATATTGGATAAAAGCGGCCACGATTTCGAGCAGTTCTTCGTCGGTCGTCACCTTGCACAACAGATCCGCCAGGCGAGCCTTGATGCCGCCATTGCCGCCTACGTAAATCTCCCAGGCGCCCTCATTGCCTACTATGCCGATGTCCTTGGTCGCAGACTCGGCGCAGTTGCGCGGACAGCCGTTCACGGCCATCTTGAACTTCGCCGGCATGTCGAGGCGCTCGAACTTCTTCTCGAGCTGCACGCCCATGTCGATCGAATCCTTCGTGCCGAACCGGCAAAATTGCGAGCCGACGCATGTCTTGACCGTACGCAGCGCCTTCGCATATGCATAGCCGGACGGCATGCCGAGGTCTTCCCATACCTTCGGAACGTCCTCTCGCTTAATGCCGAGCAGATCAAGCCGCTGTCCGCCCGTTACCTTCACGATCTTCACGTTATACTTCACGGCAACGTCGGCAATCAGCCGCAGATCCTCCGGCGTCGTCACGCCTCCGTACATGCGCGGCACGACGCCGAACGTGCCGTCCTTCTGGATATTGGCATGCATCCGCTCGTTCACGAACCGCGCGTCACGCTCGTCCACGTGCTCCTCCGGCCAGATCATCCCCAGGTAATAGTTAAGTGCAGGACGGCACTTGGAGCAGCCTTCCTCGTTCTCCCATCCGAGCGCATACCTAACTTCCTTGGACGTGATCAGGCCCTTCTCCTTGATGTTCCGGACGACCTCGTCCCGGCTCAGCGTCGTGCAGCTGCAGATGCCCTCCTGCTTCGCCGCAGCCGAATCGTACTTGTCGCCGAGGACATGGCGTAGAATCTGTTCCACGACCGGCTTGCAGCCGCCGCAGGATCGCGTTGCGCCCGTCGTCATCTTGATCTCTTCGACCGTCGTGAGCCCCTGCTCTTGGATGACGTCCACGATCCGCTTCTTGGTCACGCCGTTGCAGCCGCAGACGATCTCTTCGTCGCGAAGCTCTGCTACCGTATTCCCCTGCTCGGCGGCCGTACCCATCAGCGCGCCGTGAATCGCATCCGTCATGACCGTGCCCGTACGGATCCATTGCTGCAGCCGCGTCGCTTCCTTGCCCTCGCCGACAAGCACGCCGCCCACGATGATGCCGCCGCGCAGCAATATTTTCTTATACACGCGCCGCCATTCGTCGTGCATGCGCACGACTGCAAGATCTTCCGCATCCATGAATTCGCCAGCGGAGAACACGTCGATGCCCGAAATCTTCAGCTGTGTCGAGACGATCGTGCCTTCATACGGCTTCGTCTCGACGCCGCACAGATGTCTGGCGAGCACACCGCCTTGCTCGAAGAGCGGCGCAACCAGCCCGTACGAAATGCCGCGATGCTCATTGCATTCGCCGACCGCATACACGTCGGGTACGGATGTCCGCATATAGTCGTCGACGAGAATGCCGCGGTTCACGGCAATCCCGCTCTTCGCCGCCAGCTCGATATTCGGCCGGATGCCTACCGCCATGACGACGAATTCCGCCTCCAGCGTCGTGCCGTCGCTGAATCGGAGGCCGGTCACCCGATCGTCTCCGAGGAATGCCTCCGTCTTCTTGCCGGTCGCGAACTTGAGGCCCTGGCTCTCGAGCTCGGATTGCAGCATCAGCGACGCTGTCCGGTCGAGCTGCCGCTCCATGAGCTCCTCGAACAGATGGACGACTGTCACGTCCATGCCGAGCTTGAGCAGGCCCTTGGCCGCCTCCAAGCCTAGCAGGCCGCCGCCGATTACGACGGCCTTCCGGTATTCATCCGCCGCCCTCAGCATCCGCTCGCAGTCCGCGATATCTCGGAAACCGACGATGCCTTCCTTGTCGACGCCTGGGACAGGCAGCATGAAAGGCTTGGATCCCGTAGCGATGATCAGCTTGTCATAGGGCACTCTCGTGCCGTCTTCGGCAACGACTTGCTTGCCTTCACTATCAATCTCTGTGACCGTCTTGCCGGTATGCAGTTCGATCCCGTTCTCTTCGTACCATTCCCAGCCGTTCAGGATGATCTCTTCGACGGCTTTGCTCTTATCCAGGACATAGGACAGTTGAATCCGGTTGTAGTTCGGATACGGCTCGCTTCCGAAGATCGTGATCGAATACGACCGGGGCGACAGTTTGATTATGTTTTCCACCGTATTGACGCCCGCCATGCCGTTGCCGATGACGACCAGCCGCTCGCGTTCACTCATTGGTTAATCCCTCCTCGAACGGGTTTAGTATACACATTACCCACTTGTCCATTCGCCGACACAATCCCCTCTATTCGATAAAAACCTGCACCGCGGCAGATCGATAATCGATCTGATCGCGGTACAGGTCTGTCATTGCAATCGAATTAATGGGATGAATCGATGAATTCAACGTACGTCAGCAAGCGCTTGATCATGACGGCCGCCTCGGCACGGGTCGCATGATCGCCAGGCGCGAACAGGCCGCCCGGCATGCCTTCGACTATCCCGGCATGCTGCGCCTGCGCAACCGCCCGCTTCGCCCACTCCGCAATCGCGGCTTCGTCCGCGAAGACGGTCAGCTGCCGCTCGACGGCAAGCCCCTCGGCGCGGTAGCCGACATACGCAAGCGCGTTGTCGACTAGCACCGCAAGCTCTTGACGCGTAATCGAGCGGCCCGAGCGGAATGTGCCGTCCTCATAGCCGCGTATGATACCCGCTTCATAGGCTGCACCGACGGCGCCCGCATACCATGCGCTGCTGCCGACGTCCGAGAACGCGGTGCCGCCGGACTGCTCCTCGAGCCCGAGCGCGCGCACGATCAATGCAGCGAACTCTGCTCGCGTCACCTTGGCATTCGGGACGTAACGATCCGCATCCACGCCTGTCACGACCAGCTTGGCGGCCAGCAGTTCGACGTCTGCCTTGCTCCAATGGCCGTCCGGCAGGTCCCGGAACGCCGCATCGCGCTCGATGACGGTGTATAAGCTATTGCCGTTGCGCTTGATCGTCGCGGTCGTCTGACCGTTCACCGACTCGAATGTTGTGGGCATGAAGCGCAGCGCCTTCGTTGCCGGATCGAACAGGACGCCTGTCGCGCGGCTCGGGTCGATCGCC
This sequence comes from Bacillota bacterium, assembly GCA_023386495.1. GTDB lineage: Bacteria > Bacillota > Bacilli > Paenibacillales > Paenibacillaceae > Paenibacillus_I. Next base: position 6,362 of record JAEWJS010000101.1, read on the forward strand.
TTCAAGAGCGGCATTGTCCGCTCGATGTACGTGCTCCCTGGATTCAGCGCCATGTCCTTGCCTCCGCCAGAGACGATCACTTCGTAATCGATCGATTCAGAAGCCTGCCCGCCGCCGATATCAGCAATCGCGCTGTCTATGGCGGCTTCTTGACTGGCGGTCGCTTGACGGATGGATACCCGTACTTCCACTTGCTCTGCCGGCACGCCGAGCGCCTTCGACAACGCCTCGCGATTGAGCAGCCCCGATGGCAGCTTATAATGGCCGAGCGGAGTCGCGATCTCGATTACGGTGCTGCTTGTCCCAGCCGATTGCAGTGCAGCGAGCGCCTCCGCGGTCAGTCTGACGTTCACCTCGTTCGCGTCTGCCACATCCAACTGGATGCGCACGTTGCGGCTATTCTGCTTCAGCGCCTCCAAGACGACGTCTGCGCCGATCGCGGCCGTGGCCGCAAGCCTGCCGTCAGAGCCGGCAGTCGTTGCGACCTTCAGCAGGATGACGCCGTCCTTAATCGACTCCGGCTGCGTAACGCGTTGAATGCTGCCATTGCCCATGTTATTGCTATTTCCGTTGCCGTTGCCATTACCATTCCCGTTGCCATTGCCGTCGCCGCTGACAATCGTTAGGCTGGCCTTCGCCACTTGCTCGCCTGCGCCAGTCGCGATGAGCAGCTCGCCTGCGGATGCGGTGTCCGGCACGACGATCGTGAACGCGTATTGGCCGTCTGCGCCTGACTTGGCCGCTTCGTAGATCACGATCTGTTTCGTGCTGTCGATTCCGCGCAAGCTTATCCATGCGTTCGGTTCGTACGCACCGGATACCGTCACAGTCTGCCCCCGCTCCGCACTGTCCGTGCTCAGCGCGATCGTGTGCGTTGCCGCAGCTGCCGCGACGATCCCCTGAGGCGCCACAGCGCTCACCGCTCCGAGCGAAGACGCGCTCAATAGCGATGCGGCTAACAGCGTTCGAATCCATTGCTTATTCATTCGACTGCTCCCTCCACTCATTATTGCAGCACGGTGGGCAGCCGATTCGGGTCATCGTTCAGCGCATCGACGATATAGACTTCGATGATGTCGCCCTCCGCCACATTAAATTGCGCCGCTGCTGTCAGGTTCGTGCCATCCAGATCCGTTACGATTGCGCTCAAGCCGATCTGCACATTTTCGCGTAGCTGCCTGAAGATTACCGTCTCTGTACCGGCATGTCCGTTCACGGCCGACGCGCTGACCTGGAAGGTCTTGAAGCCCGACACGCCTTCCTTGACCGTCATGCGCAGCTTCTGGTTGTCGCGCGATACGGCATAGGCATCCGGATTCGGCTCAGCATTCAGCGCGAAGGCCTCACCCTGCCAGATTTCGAATACGGCCAGCGTGCCTGATACCTCATTGCCTGTCAGCAGCAGCGGCTTGCCCGTCGGACTGTCTTCGGCCGCGATGAATTCGATGCCTTCCGGACCGAGATCGCCCTCCCCGCTCACGTTCACATCCCGCATATTCACGAAGCTCACGAATTCCGGCGCTTCAGGATTCGTCACGTTGTAGACCATAATCGCGCTCTGACGCTCCAGACCGATGAAGGCATAGACGACGCCGTCAATCTCGCCGATCTCGATATATTCCGGTTCCGGCCCCTTGTCATCGCTGCGATCATCCTTCGCATTCTTGTCATGGCCGCTGTTGAACAGGTCCGGCAAGTTCGCGGCTACGATCTGCTCGAAATCATCCGCGCTGTCGTACACCTGCTGCCCTTCCGTGCCGAATTGCTCGACATCCCAGATCGAGAATGAACGCGCCCCGTATGTATACAAGGCATTGAAATACGTCGTCTCCGTGACCGTATCCCGATAGACCGCGTCCGACACCGAGGTGATCACTTTAAGGCGGCCCAAATTCTCGTCTTTCCTTAACTCCGCCAGATTGAGGGCATCCAATTGCTCCTGCGTCGTGCCCGGATAGTAAGCCGCGTTCAGATGGATCGCATATCCTGCCGCCGGCCCGCCGGACTTATAAATATCCTTGAACCGAGCCTCGTCGGTGATCTCTTCTTCCGGTCCGTATGCGCGCCCATCGCCCTCATTAGCCGTGAACAGGTATGTCTTGCCGCCGATCGTCTTGAGCGCCATGCCGTCCGGCATATACGTACCCAGCACCGGATACCCGCCGTTAATCCGTATCGCATTATCCCTGTCGGACGGATCCAGCTTGTTCTCCGCCAGCATATAATTCTTATAGCCTAGTCCGTGGACATGCGTGAATGCCTTCGCCGCCAGATCGAGCACCGCGACCGCATTGCTCTCCTGCAGCACGACATACGCCTTGCTTCCGTCTTCGCTTACGACGATGAATTCCGGCTCGAAGTCTCGCGCCCATTGCTCATGCGTCGGTTCTGCTACATAGCCCGTCAGCAGAGAGGCGTAGCGGACGTTGTCGTCAATGACGATATTCGTGTCGGTGAACGCCGCGGTCGACACCTGAAAGCTCAGATTGCCATCCGTCCCGGTGATATCAATGATCGAGACCGAACCGTAAGGGTCTACCGAGTAATCACTGTTCGGCTCACCCTCATTCGCTACGAGCAATTGCTTGCCGTCCGGCGTCGCGGTGATCATATCCGGAAGCGCCCCCGCTTCCACGTAGTCGAGGTATTCGCCGTCCTTCGTGAAGAATACGACACTCCCGTTCTCGGTCCTGTCCGTGTTCGGGACAGCCGCCGCAATGAGGTCCAATGTCGGATGCACCGCCACGCTCGTCACGTCACCGAATAGATCCGGCGCGCTCTCCGGGCTCTTGTCCGCGATCGATAGCTTGACGACCTTATCTTCTCCGATGGCTTGATTCGCCTTGTTGCTCTCTAGGCCCGAGAGATCGACGATCTCGATCGAACTCGTCGCGCCGTTGATCAGGTAGACCCTCCCGCTCGCCTTGTCGTACGTCACGATTTCGGCGCCTGCCTCATCGATACCCGCACCCGTATCGTATCCAGCTATCTTAATCAGAGTGAGTGCCCCCGAAGCAGCAGGCGCCTCCGCCGAAGCAACCGGTGCCAGCGCCGTCAATCCTAGGGACAACGCTAGCAGTCCGGCCATGTTACGCAATTTTGTCACTGCATGATTCCTCCTTGACTCTATGATCATGTTCTCATTGATGCTAGCAATCTATCGTTCGGTGAATGTCAGTGCTAGATTTCGCTTTTGTAAAGATGGCACGCCACGCAAAAAAGCCCTCCGGCTCTGAATGGACAGGCCAAAGGGCATTCGCTCGTTATTCAACTGTCTTCCCGAAGCTTGCGTTCCAGCAGTTCAGGGTTAGGAATGAGAATCATCTTGCTCTTGATGCTGATCAGTCCGGCATCCTGCAGGTCGATCAACACCTTGGTCACCGTCTCGCGCACCGCGCCTACCATCTCCGCCATCTGCTGATGCGTCACCTTCAGGCCGATCTGCAGGCCATGCGGCGTCATCGTGCCATATTCGTCGCCAAGTTGGATCAGTCGCTTGATGATGCGCGTGCGCACGTTCAGGAAGGTCAGATCGTAGATTTGCTGATTCGCGCGCCGCAGCCGTTCCATCGTATAGTCTAACAGATGGAGGGCAAGCCGGGGATTCTCCATGATCAGCTTCTCAAAATCCCCCTTGCGCAGCGTGTACAGCTTCGTCATCTGCGTCGTCTCGGCGGTTGCGGAACGATAGAGCCCCGGCTTGATGAGCGCCATCTCGCCGAAGTAATCGCCCTCCTGCAGGAAGGCAAGAATAACCTTCTTCACGCCGTCGAAGCTGTAGATGTTGACGGCTCCCGAACGGATGAAATAAATCTCGTCGCCCTCATCGCCCTCGAAAAAGATGATCGATCCCTTCTTGAACGTCTTCTCGTACATGAAAGGGATGATGTTATCGAGTACGTCTGGGGCGATCTCACGAAAAAAGGGAATCGTAACTCGCAATCGGGCTGCATCGATGGACACGTCTGTCTCTCCTTCAAGAGCCCTTCCCTTCCGCAATTATACGGCTAGCATACGCTCGTCCAAGATGACCTCCTGAATGAAGTCGGTATGATACTGCAGGAGGTCAAAACGTAAGCCGTGATCCTTCGTGACGATCACCGGCCGGGATGGGTGGCCCTTATGCAATTCGGTTACCGTGCCGACCATGCCGTTCGACAGCTTCACGACCGTCCCGACCGGGTAGGGCGTAACGCTCTGAACGAAGGCGCGGACAACGGAGATATCATAGGATGAATCTACTTTCGACATGACATATTCAATTCCTTCATGCGGAAGTCGGTTTTTGCCGATTTCGTTCACGAAGTGGTCAAAATCGTTCGCGATGGCGCAAATTTGCGCGGAAATGCGGAACTCCTCGCCGCGGATGCCCATCGGGAACCCTGCGCCGTTCAACTGTTCGTGATGCTGCAGCACGATATGCGCGGCGAGCAGCGGGATGTCGGGGTGCTTGCGGATCACATCGAAGCCGACGCGCGGATGCTCCTTCGCCGGGTCCCCGGCTTGCTTGACCACATAGCCGATATCGTGAAGCAGCGCTCCGAGCGCCAATGTCCGCAGGTGCTGCTCGGTCAAGCCCATCGTCTTGCCGGTCATCAGGGCCAATGTGCATACGTTTGCGCTATGGCCATATAGATAAGAACTGTCCGTCCGCAGCTCCTTCATCTGTAAGGAAACTTCCTCTTGATTGAACTGCCGCACCATGTCGTCCGCCAGACGTACGATCGGCCTGCTATGGAAGCTTCCGTTATTGGCCGCCTCTTGGAAAGCCGAACGCAGAATATCGACGGCGACGGCACGCAATCCGACCATGCCCATCACCTGATCCGTATCCGCCTCGTTCGGTCTGACATTATCGATGTAGACGCTCTCGATGCGCATCCGGTTCAACCCTTGAATCAAGCTGCCCGTCAGGATCGTTCCTCTCGACAGCACGAGCCGCCCGTCGATCTTATAGACGTGCTGCCCGAGTCTGTCGCCCTCTTGCAGGTCATTCACTGAAACCAATATCATTGCCCGTTCACTCCATCATAGTACTTTGGTATGATTCCTGTTGCAATAGTAGCACACCCCCCTGGCTAATTCTGTAACCCGTATTACAAAATAGGACAATTGATGTAGGTTCGTGTCGAACTTTAACGTTTCTTTAACTTTCGAGGCTAGGAGGTTTGTCGCGAACGCCAAGAGGCGTGCCGTGGCGGCACGCCTCTCGTTCTTGTGCGGCGGAGCCGCTCTGTCAGGCAGCAGGACTAGGCTCCGTCACCGGTGCCGGCCTCTGTCTCTTGGCGCTGCTGCGCCTCCGCTACATACGCTTCGTCAAGCGCGGTCTGGCCGCGCGACTCCATCGCGGCGAGTGCCTCATCGAGCGTCTTCTTATTGTCGAGCACGGCTTGAATCTCCTCCTCCAGCAGCATGCCGAATGGCCCGAGGAAGCTGGCCGGCATGACATTGATCGGATTGGCGATCGGAGGCCGCGGCTTCAGCATGTAGAAGGGCTCCAAGCTCTTGCCGTCATGCTCCTTGATATGCGCCGTTCGCGTCAGAAAATCGCCCGATACCGTCTTGGATTGAATCTTGGCATACTCGTCGCCGTTCAAGTACTTGATGAACTCCCATGCCGCGCTCTTATTCGGCGAATCCGCGCGAATCGCGAAGATCGTGCCTAGCGAGAACGAGCCGCTCACATCCGGATTCGACGGGTCGACGGGTACCGTAACGATGGCCCAGTTCACCGGCTCGGCCTTCTTCAATTCATGCTGCGCCTCCTCGATTTTCTGTATCAGCCAAGGGCCGTTCAGCGTCATTGCCGAGCGCCCGCTTACGAACAGATCGCCTTGCAGATAGTCGGCATAGGACATCTCTCCTTGATACCCTGCCGGCATATACAGCGAACCCGCTTGAATGCCGCCCAGCACCGTCTCGAACACACCGCGCCATGCCGGCGTATTGAGCGTAATCTTCTTGGCGCCCGGATCGGTGAAGCTCAGGCCCAGACCCGTGCCGATCTGCCAGACCAGGTTGAACTTCTCCGGCGTGTCCCCCGATAGTCCGTAGACGCGTTCTTCTGCATTGCCGCTCGTCGGGAATCTCCCCGCCAACTGGAGGACATCGGCCCAGCTCATGCGATCGGTCGGCGGATCAATGCCGTAACGCTGGAACAGATCGATATTGTAATACAGCGCCAAGCTGTTGAAGGTCGGCGCCAGCCCGTAGAGCCGCCCGCCGCTGATCTCCTTGACCAGCTCGATGACGGCCGGGTGCATCCCCTCCAGATCGAAGCCGTCCTTGCCGATCATCGTCTCCAGCTCGACCAGCTCGCCTGCCTCGAACAGTTCGGCGTATTGGTCAGGATCCAGCAGCAGCACGTCAGGCTGCTGCTCCTTGAGATATTCCGTCAATTTGACCGGCTGCCCGCCGCCTTCGTACGCATAGAGCGAATCCGTCCTCGCGACCTCGAAGTCAACATTCGGGAACTTCGATAAGAACAGATTGCCGTATTGGGACATGAAGGACTGCTCGTCCCAGTACATCACCCTTAACGTCGCCTCGTCCTCCCTGTCCATCGGCGCGATCGCCATCCCATCCGCACCAGCCTTACTCCCGCCGGAGTTGCCTGCACAAGCGGAGAGCAGCATGATGATCGCGATCACAGCTGCAGCTACGCTAGATTTCCTCATTCCTCGCATAATTGTTCCCCCTTTGCCGTTAGCAGCTGACGCCGCTCCCTCGCGTGCAGCCTCTATTGGGAAGACGAGCGAGGCCGGAAAAGGTTTTAGCGAATGCAAAAGAAAACTCCCTCCCATCTGCGATATGCGCAAATGAAAGGGAGCCCCTCATGCAGTAAATGCTATTCCCACTCGATCGTAGCCGGCGGCTTCGACGTGATGTCGTAGACGACGCGGTTGACGTTGTCGACTTCGTTGACGATGCGGACGGAGATTTTCTCCAGCACATCCCAAGGGATGCGCGCCCAGTCGGCGGTCATGCCGTCGATCGAGGTGACAGCACGGATGCCGACGGTGTAGCTGTACGTCCGGGCATCGCCCATGACGCCTACGCTCTTCATGTTCGGCAGCGCCGTGAAGTATTGCCAGATCTCGCGGTCGAGTCCAGCTGCCGCAATCTCGTCGCGCAGAATCTGGTCGGATTCGCGGACGATCGTCAGCTTCTCTTCGGTCACTTCGCCCAGCACGCGGATCGCGAGTCCAGGACCCGGGAACGGCTGCCGCCATACGATGGCGTCCGGCAGGCCGCATTCTTCGCCGACCTTGCGCACCTCATCCTTGAACAGTGCCTTAAGCGGCTCGACCAGCTTGAACTTGATATCCTCCGGCAGGCCGCCGACGTTATGATGCGACTTGATCGTCTGCGCCGTTGCCGTGCCGCTCTCGACGATGTCCGTGTAGAGCGTGCCTTGGGCCAGGAACTCGAAGTCGTCGAATTTCGCGGACTCCTCTTGGAACACGTAGATGAACTCGTTGCCGATGATTTTCCGCTTCTGCTCCGGATCGTCGACGCCCTTCAGCTTGCCTAGGAACCGATCCTTCGCATCGATCTTGACTACCTTCATGTCGAACTTGCCGACGAACGTCTCCATGACGCTCTCGGCTTCGCCCTTCCGCAGAAGGCCGTGGTCGATGAACATGCACGTGAGCTGATCGCCGATCGCCTTATGAAGGAGGATCGCAACGACCGAGGAGTCTACGCCGCCCGAGAGCGCGCACAATACCTTCTTGTCGCCTACTTGGTCGCGGATCTCGCGGATCGTGTCATCGATGAACGTCGTCATGGACCAGCTGCCTTCGCACTTGCACACTTCATAGAGGAAGTTGCGAATCATCTCGTTGCCGTAGACGGAATGGCGAACCTCCGGGTGGAATTGCACGGCGTAGAACCGCTTCTCCGGATGGCTCATCGCCGCGATCGGCGCATGGGCCGTGCTTGCGTCAACGCGGAAGCCGGTTGGCGGCTCAACGACAAGGTCGCTGTGGCTCATCCAGACGGTCTGACGGCTGTCGAGTCCGGCGGTCAGGTGGCAGTCTTGGTTGAAATCAACCTCGGCCTTGCCGTACTCGCGCTTGCCGGCGCGCTGCACCTTGCCGCTCAGCTGGTGCGACATCATCTGCATGCCGTAGCAGATGCCGAAGATCGGCACGCCTAGCTCGTACACGCCCGGATCGACCAGCGGCGAGTTCTCTTCATAGACGCTCGCAGGACCGCCGGAGAAAATAATCCCCTTCGGCTGCAGCTCGCGCAGCTTGTCCGCAGACGTGTTGTACGGCAGCAATTCGCTGTACACGCCGAGGTCGCGGATCCGTCTTGCGATCAATTGGTTATACTGTCCTCCGAAGTCAAGGACCACGATCAGTTCATTTGGCTTGTCCATTCCTTATTCACGGCCTCCCTTAATCATAAAGATTATTATAACGAACGGCTTTTCCGCCAGTCAAGGCGAATTAAGCCAGCGGTTTCCAGCCGATGGTATTGCTTGGCGGCAGTGTGTGGTTGGGCATTTGAACGACGTCGCGCGGTGGTGCGCGATGGCGTATGGTGCGCGATAGTGCGATGGTGCGCGGTGGCGCGATAGTGCGCGATGGTGCATAGTTAGGCTCAACGGCAGGACTTTACAGATTAGCGACACTTCGATTGCGCGAGATGAAGGAGTCTTCCCGGAAGCTTCATGCTTTGGCTTTGGCTAGGACTTGGGCTTGGGCTTTGTATCCCGTTGTCGGGCCGCCGCACCTTTCTTCGCGCCCGTCGGCTTGACCGGCTCGTCTTCGCCTCGGATTGCCGCGAGTACCTTGTCCGTGTGGCCCTTCAGCTTAATGTTGCGCCACTCGCGGATCAGTTTGCCTTTCTCGTCGATGAGGAACGTTGAGCGCACGATCCCCATATACTCGCGTCCGTACAGCTTTTTCAGCTGCCATACGCCGTACTTCTGACACACCTTATGCTTAGGATCGGACAACAGGACGAACGGAAGGCTGTATTTCTCCGCGAATCGAACGTGGCTGTCCGTCTCGTCCGTGCTCACGCCGAGGACGACCGCGTTGTTCGCCAGCACGTCCATATGTATGTCGCGCCACTCGCATGCCTGCTGCGTGCAGGTCGGCGTCATGTCATGCGGGTAGAAATAGAGGACCACCTTCTGTCCCCGGTAATCGCTCAGCTTCACGTCCCCATCGGCAGACGGCAGCGTGAAGTCCGGCGCCTTGCGGCCAAGTTCAATTGCCATAATCGATTCCTCCTCTCGTTAGTAACGGTGTAAGTGCACCCACCCCACCCTAGGAACCGGCGCCGCGATAGCGCTTGACGCCGTGGTTCCAGACCAAGAGGCCGATGCCGGCGAACACCAGGCCCACGACTGGCGTCAGGAACGCCATGCGGATATCGCTGGAATCGCTGCGTTCGAGGAAATAGGCAGCCGGGTAGACGCCGACGAACGCAAACGGCAGCACCCACGTAAGCACGAAGCGCATCGCCTTATTATAGATGTTGACCGGATAGCGGCCGTAGTTCTGGATGTTATACATCAGCGGCAGTATGCCCGTCGGCGCGTCCGAATAGAACGCGATCGCCGTCAAGGATACGTAAATGCCGAAGTAGACCAGCACCGATCCCGCGATCAGCAGCAGCAGGACGAGGATATCCACCACGCCATACGTCATCCCCATCTGCACGGAGGTGATCGCCATGATGATGCCGCCGACGACGGCGCCGAACAGGGACGGCGGGTCCATGTTCTCGAGCAGCACCTGGAACAGGTTATGCGCCGGACGCGTCAGGACGCGGTCCATCTCGCCCTTGACGATATAGCGTTCGCTGAAATTCCACAAGTTGAAGAAGCAGCTGAAAATGCCGAACGGCACCATGAAGAAGCCGTAGACGAACACGACCTCCGCCTCCGTCCACCCGCCCAAGCTAGGCGTATGCTGGAAGGCGATCAGAATGACGATGAGGTTCATGGCCTGGAACATTAAGTCCGATAACACTTCGATCCAAAAATCGGCGCGATACGTCAATCGCGTCTTCGCGTAGTTCTTCAAGTACTCCCAGAACAGATTGCTATAGAACATCTTCGGTTAACCCCCCTGCACGAACAGCCGATGCCGGGCCGCCCGCCATAACAGCCAGATCGGCACAATCAACAAGACGAACCAGACCGCCTGCAGCCCCAGCGCCGATATGGCCGCTTCGCCCGAGCTGCGTCCCGTGAACACGGAGCTCGGCAGATAAGCGATCGCTTGGAACGGCAGCCATTGCACGATCGCGTCCAGCCAGCCTGGGAAGAGCGCGATCGGAATGACCACGCCTGAGAACAAGTCGACGAACACGCGCTTCATCCGCATCATGCCCTCGATATTCTCGATGAAGAATGCCGCGAGCCCCGTCAGGATATTGATCTGCGAGTTAATAAGGAAGCTCAGGAACAGCATGGCCCCGTAGAGCAGCCACACCTTCGGCTCCGTCGGGAGCACCACGGGGAAGATCAGGCATACGATGACCATCCCCGGCACCATGAACAGCAGCAGTCGGAAAATACCCTCGCCGAACCCCTGCATCATCTTCACGATGAGATAGACATACGGACGAATGAACTGGATCGCTACGCTCCCGTCACGGATCTCATTCGCGATCTCGCGGTCCAAGTTATTGAAGTAAAAAGCGCGCGCCATCCACGACACCGCTACATACGTGGTCATCTGCGCAAGCGTGAATCCGCCAATCGTATCCTGATCGCCGAAGATCGCCCGCCAGAAGAAATAATACGCACCGATATTAATGGCATAAATGACGATACCGCTGTAATAATTAACCCGGTAAGCCAGCATCATCAGGAATCGGATCCGGATGAGGTCGACATATGCGCTAAGCATGGCCCACCTTCTCCTTCTCTTGTTCCCCTACCGCGGCGCCTCCCTCGTTCGTACCGGCGCCGTTACCGGACGCGTTCGGATCCGCTAATCGCTCTGGATTGGCTGCAGATCCTGACCGGTAGATCTCACGCACGATCTCGTCCGTATTCGTCTCAAGAATCTTGATATCGCGAATGTCGCTGTTGCCTCCCACCACGCGGGATAGCGCATCCGAGACGTTGATCTCGAGCGGCACCCACATGCTGGCCGTCATATCGTCGCCGATCGTCCATTCAATGCCCGGCATGTCCGACGTTCGGTCGCGGAGCGCCGCTCCGTTCGGCCGTCCGCCGAATTGCAGCCGAATCTCTCGGCCCTTGCTCCAGCGCGTCTTCAACTCGTCCAAGCCGCCGTCATAAATAATTCGGCCATCGTCCAGCATGATGACGCGTGAACAGAGGGCTTCGATATCCTGCAGGTCATGCGTCGTGAGCAGGATCGTTGTCCCCTGCTCGCGGTTCAACTGCTTCAAGAACTCGCGAATTTCCGTCTTCACGACAATATCAAGGCCGATTGTCGGCTCATCGAGGAACAGAATCGACGGATTATGCAGCAGCGAGGCAACAAGCTCGCAGCGCATGCGCTGGCCCAAGCTCAATTTGCGTACGGGCCGGTTCAGGAGCTCGCCCAGTTGCAGGCGTTCGACGAGATCATCCAGCCTTCTTCGATAATCATTCTCCGGCACGCGGTACACTTTGCGCAGCAGCTGGAACGACTCGATCACGCCGATATCCCACCATAATTGGCTGCGTTGACCGAATACGACACCGATCTCGCGGACGAACTTCTCCCGCTCTTCATACGGGACATAGCCGTTGACGCGGACAGTGCCGGATGTTGGCACCAGTATGCCTGTCAGCATTTTGATCGTTGTCGATTTCCCCGCACCGTTCTCGCCGATATAACCGCAGATTTCGCCGCTCGGAATCGTGAACGTAATATCCTTAACGGCAGCAACCTCTGTATATTCCCTTCGGAACAGATCCTTCATGGCACCGCCGAGGCCTTCTCGGTTTTTCTGCACCTTAAATTGTTTGCGCAGCAGTTCAACCTCTATAGCAGGCTGCATCCATAATTCCCCTCCCTTGCTCGACATTTCCCGGGAAATGTCCCTTGGTTTTCCGACAACTAGTATACCACTTGTAAGACAAGCCCTGACAATTTATAATTTTAAAGTCTGCTTAATCCGTTGGCTAATAAGCATGGAGCAGCGCTGCGGGGTTTACACGGCGTCGAATCATGAATGCTGCGCTCCCCGATCGGCCGTCGCTCTTGAACTTTTCATTTGCATTTTAAGGTATGTTTAAGCACGCTCGATTACAATAGTAATGATTTTTATTTTGCCCGATGATGTAACGTTTGTGCCCTTCATAGCGTCTGATCCATTGGGAACCGCTCGCAAGCCGCGCATAACCATACATAATCCGTATGGAAGGGAATGCGGAGCCGTCATAGTAACGACAGAATTGCTATTCTTGGAGAGGTGATGAGGCCCGGATGGAACCGCGAGGATCACGGCGCAGCAGGCCGTGGAAGAACTGGAGCTGGAACAGAATCAAAGATTGGAAGCACTGGACCTGGAAGGGCTGGACGGCATTCTCCGTCTCCTTCATACTCGTCATCGTGCTGGCATATGCGGCCTATCAGGCTGTCGGCATCTATAACGCGCTCGATAATTTCGAGAAGTCCGAGCCCGAATCCCGCTTCAAGGATGTCGTCGACGTGACGGCGGAGAAGCCGCCGGAATGGGAAGGGAAGGAACGCGTCAACATCGTGCTGTTAGGCGGCGATGCGCGCGGCTTGGATAAAGGGCAGGTCGCCCGTTCGGACTCGATGCTGGTCGTCTCGGTCGATCCCGTGACCAAGCGAGCGCATCTGCTGTCCATCCTTCGCGACACCTACACCGATATACCGGGACATCACCGCAACCGGATCAATACCGCCATTACGCTGGGCGGACCGCCGCTGGCGATGAAGACGATCGGCGAACTGCTCGGCTTGCAGATTCATTACTTCGTCTACGCGGACTTCGAGGGCTTCAAGGCGCTCGTCGACGCGATCGGCGGCGTGGATTACGATGTCGAGAAACGGATGAAATATACGGACAATGCCGACGGCAATCGTTACGATATCGACCTGCAGAAGGGCTATCAGCACCTCAACGGCGACCAGGCGCTGCAGTATGTACGCTTCCGTCACGACGCCATGTCGGACTTCACGCGCACGGAGCGTCAGCGGAACTTCATGAAGGCCGTCGTAAAGAAGCTGCAGTCGACGTGGAACCTCGTGCGGATGAAGGAAATTCTGGAGAGCATACAGCCGCATATCGAGACGAACATGAAGGTGTCCGACATGATGAAGCTCGGTCAGCTCGGGCTAAAAATCCAGATGGCAGGCTCCGCGCAGGTGCCGCCGATGGAGCTGATCTCCGACGAGCGTGTAGGAGGCGCATCCGTGCTCGGCGTACGCGACAAGGACGCGCTGCGCAAGTACGTGCAGGACGTGCTGGCGGCGACTTCGGCTGATCCTGCGCCGGAGATCGAGGTCAAGCAGCCGGCGCGCAGCAATTCGGACCAGCCGAGCCGTCCGGCGAAGAACGATGACCCGCCTGCCAAGGCGCCTGAGCAAGAGACCCCGCCGCCGGCTGACGACAGCCAGAGCGGAGGCAGCACGAAGGGCTCCGGCGGACAGAGCACCGAGAAGCCTGCCCAAGGCGGCTCCAACGGCACGGAGACGCCTATCGCGCCTGCTACGCCTGAATCGCCTTCGACACCGACACCGACCATACCTGAGGGCGGAACAGAATCGCCCGCGCAGGAAGGCGGCGCGAACAGCGAAAGCTCGAATGGCGGCGATGCGAACGACGAAGGCACGAATGATGCCGGCTTACCGGCGGAGGAAGGGGTCTTAGACCCCCTCGCCCCGACTGAGCCGACGAAGCCTGCCGATCCGGCCAGCACCGTGAAGCCTCCTGCATCAGGCGCATCCACTGGCGCAGCGGCAGGCGCGGCAGGCGGCGCAGACAGCTCCGATACTGGCGGCGCGTCGACGAATAATGGCAGCGCAGGTTCATCCAATGCAGCTGCCGATCCAACCCAACCGGAACAGCCTGCAGCCTAGCGCGCCGGTTGCCGCGATTCGCATAATAAGCTATCTTGAGAAGGTGACCCTGCATTCGAACGGGGTCACCTTCTCCTATTCCAACGAGACGAAAGGCAGGCATCGCCTATTATGTGTCCTCAACCACAAGCAAGAACGCAATCCGAGCTTCTCTATCAAGAAGCGCTTCAACATATCGTCGGCGGGGTTAACAGCCCTTCCCGCTCGTTCAAGGCGGTCGGCGGCGGCGCTCCCGTATTCATGAAGCGCGCCAAGGGCGCCTACTTCTGGGATGTCGACGGCAACCGCTATATCGATTACTTGGCCGCCTACGGCCCTATCATAGCAGGCCACGCGCATCCGCATATTACGGCTGCGATCGTAAGCGCGGCCGAGAACGGCACGCTCTACGGCACGCCGACCGAGCTGGAGATCACGCTCGCGAGGATGCTTAAGGAAGCGATCCCCTCGATGGACAAGGTTCGGTTCGTGAACTCGGGCACCGAGGCTGTCATGACGACCATTCGTGTCGCACGCGCCTATACGGGACGCACGAAGATCATCAAGTTCGCCGGCTGTTACCACGGCCACTCCGATCTCGTGCTCGTCGCGGCAGGCTCCGGCCCTTCGACGCTCGGCATTCCGGACAGCGCCGGCATCCCGACGAGCATCGCCCAGGAAGTCATCACCGTCCCCTTCAACGATCCGGCAAGCCTGAAAGCCGCGCTTGAGCGCTGGGGCGACGATGTAGCGGCCGTCATGGTCGAGCCGATCGTCGGCAACTTCGGCATGGTCATGCCGGCACCTGGGTTCCTCGAGGAGCTCTGCAGGCTGACGAGAGCGAACGGCTCGCTTGTCATCTATGATGAGGTCATCAGCGCCTTCCGCTTTCACTACGGCGCGGCGCAGACCTATGCGGCCTTCCCAGCCCACGCTTCGATCGAGCCGGATCTAACCGCCCTCGGCAAAATTATCGGCGGCGGCCTCCCGATCGGCGCTTACGGCGGCCGCAAGTCGATCATGGAACAGGTTGCGCCGCTCGGTCCCGCCTACCAAGCCGGAACGATGGCCGGCAATCCCGCATCGATCGCAGCCGGCATCGCTTGCCTGGAGGTGCTTCGCGATCCGGGGCTATACGATCGACTGGACGCGCTGGCTGCTCGGCTAGCCGCTGGCCTGCAGGATGCCGCCGACAAGCAAGGCATTCCGCTGACGATCAATCGCATACGCGGCGCCTTCTCGACGCACTTCTGCCAGCATCCGATTACGAACTACGAGGAAGCGCAGGATACCGACGGCGAGCTGTTCGCTTCGTTCTTCCGTCATATGCTGAACCGCGGCATCTGCCTCGCGCCATCCAAGTACGAGGCTTGGTTCCTTACCGCGGCTCACACGGAGCAGGACATCGAGACGACGATAACCGCAGCTCGCGAATCGTTCAAGGAGATGGCGTGTACTATCCGCTAACCCATCAGCACAAAGAAGCCTTGCAGCGAACCGTCATCGACGGTCAGCCTGCAAGGCTTCTTGTTTAACATCGTATACCATTCGTCACGTTAAGCGGCGACATCCCGCTTGTTGAAGACGAACCAAGAGAGCGCAATGAAGAAGAGATAATAGACGGCAAGCACGGCTAGCGAGAAACCGAGCGTCACGCCCTCGATCAGCGGCGTGCCGTTCAGATGCTGCGTCAAATTCATGTGCACGAAGATCACGTACTTCGGCCACTCGTAATCGAACACGCTCAGAATGCCTGCCAGCGTCGATCCCCCGAGCAGCAAGAAGATCGACAGCCCGATCGCAAGTCCGCCGGAGCGGAACACCGTTGAGATCATGAACGACATCGTCACGACCATCAGCAGCTCCACCAGCTTGTAGCCGTAGAAGGTCAGCATGAATTGCAGCGGGCCCTCGTCCCTGCCAGGGAAGCTGTACGAGGCGTCCGTGCCGAACACGATGAGATTCAGCAGCAGCGTGAACACGAACAGCACGGCCGTGAAGAACGCGGCGAACAGCAGCAGCGAGATGTACTTCGACAACAAAATTTTCGATCGCGTCCACGGCCGAATGAGCAGCAGCTTGATCGTGCCCGTCGAGAACTCGCCGGCCACGCTCTCGGCCGATACGACAACCGCGAAGACGGTGACGAACACGATCAGGAAGGATGCCTCCATCTGCATCACGTCCCACATCGAAGGCTCCACGGTCTCGAACGCCATCAGCAGGAACGTGAACGCTGCTGCCAGCAGCAGCAGAATGCCCAGCATGATCCACGTCCGCACGCGGCGGTAGATCTTCATGTTCTCGTTCAAGACGAGCTGCATGTAATCAAACAATCGGCTCACCTCCGGTCATCTCCAGGAACTGATCCTCCAGCGACTTCGTCTGCACGCGTATGCCGTACACGCGAATGCCTGCCGCCACGAGGCGCGCATTGATGTCTGCGACCCCTTCGCGGTTGACCGCCACCGTGAGCGACTTGCCGTCCACGAGCACGCTCATGCCGTCCAGCCGCGCTGCCGCGTCGTCCGGACGGTCAACCTCGAACACGACTTGCGATGCGGCAGCATCGTCCTGCGTATGATGGATGGATCGGATGTCGATCAACTTGCCCGCCTGAATAATCGCGACGCGGTCGCACATCAGCTCCATCTCCGACAGCAGGTGGCTGGAGACGAATACCGTAATGCCTTCGTCCTCGGCCAGCACTCGCAAATAATCGCGCAATTCGCGTATGCCTGCCGGATCGAGCCCATTGGTCGGCTCGTCCAGGATGAGCAGCGACGGCTTGTGCATGATGGCCTGCGCCACGCCTAGCCGCTGACGCATGCCTAGGGAATAGGTCTTCACCTTATCATGGATGCGGCCTGTCAGTCCGACAAGTGCCGTCACCTCATCGATGCGCTGGCGGCTGATGCCTGGAATCATGCGGGCATAGTGCAGCAGGTTCTGGTAACCGGTCATGTACTTGTACATTTCCGGGTTCTCGACGATCGCGCCGACCTGGCGAATCGCCTTCTCGAACTCGCTCGTGATGCTATGGCCCTTAATCGTGATCTCTCCGCCCGACAGCTTCATCAGGCCGACCATCATTCGAATCGTGGTCGTCTTGCCTGAGCCGTTAGGTCCTAAGAACCCGAATACTTCGCCGGACGGGACGTCGAAGGTCAGACGATCGATAATCGTTCGGCTGCCGATCCGTTTGGTCACGTCCTTTAGCCGGACTACCGGCTCAGATACGGCTCCGCGGGCCGCATTCGGTACTGCCATGTGG
>JAEWJS010000128.1 GCA_023386495.1 Bacillota bacterium
TTAATAAAGCGACCGTGGATAAGCTGATCGAAGAGGCAAACAAGCAGATAACAGATCCGAACAAGAAGATCGATCTAACGAATGTCCAAACCATCGATAAAACGGCTGGCGTCGATCCGGCGCTCGAGGATCTGCGGAAAGCGTCCCAATTGGCCGCGCAGCAGCGCATTGCCGCTGAACAGCGGAAGCTGATGGAAGCGCAGCAGAGAACGGCTTCGCTCTTAAATAAAATGGAAGAGGAAAGGAAACGGATCCAAGAAGCAAACCAGAAAGCAATGACGGAAGCGGCGAATAAGGCGCTCGAGCAACTGCGCAACCAACTAAGCGACATAGAGAAGGCTCGATTCGAAGCCGCGCAGAAGCAGCGCGAGGAAGAGAAGAAGCAGCAGCAGGCCAAGATTACACAGCCGGCTACGACCCCTAGCGATACGGGGAGCACGCCGAGCGCGCCTGCGCCGAAGGCCGGCTTGTCGTTCGATGATCCGACGCTTGCGAACGGCGTGAATAACAGCCATCTCTATTCGCCGATTCACCTGAACGTGAGTCTCAGCAACTTCGGCAGCGGCAAGCAAATCATCGGTTATCAGCTTGCGGTAGAGTATGACGACACGCTGGTAAGCTTCGACTACAATCTGTTCTATGATCACCTGAATGGCACAAAGAATGCGTTCCGCAACTTGGATACGAATCCGTTCAAGGTCGAACTGGCGTCCGGCTGGGAAGCACCTGCGGACTACACGATCGATTCGGTCGATCACTTCTTCATTCAGGAGAACGCAGGCAATGATGTGCTGAACTACGCAGTACTGAAATACACGGGAAGTGCCGTAACGGTCAACAATAACGTTGTCGTGAAGCTGCCGTTCGTACTGAAGAAGCTGCCTGCAAGTTCCGGCAATATCTCGTTCAAGCTGACGCTCACGCCGGTAGACAGCACGGGTAACATCGTTACGGATGCCTCGCCTGTCACGCTGGATCTTAAAGCAACCGTATCGTAAGACGGATATTCTATGAACAAGATAAGGAGCCAGACCATGAATCCAATGACTAGACGAGCCGTTACGGCGGCTCTCGCCGCAAGCTTGATTATTCCGACCGCTACGGCTTGGGGCGCAGACAATCAAGATCACGTCCTGAAGAACTTGCCGCTCTTCGAGATCGAGACCTTGTCCGGCAACGGCGAGCTTGGCTCGGATGACGGCGACGCGCGTACGACGACCTATCGCGGACCGGCGAGCGTAGCCGTTAAGGCAGACGGCACGATCCTCGTGTCCGATGCCGGCAACCAGCAGATTCGCGCGATCGCCGGCGGCAAGTCCGCTACAGTCGCAGGCATCGAGATCGGTATCGATGACTTCGGCTTCATGCTCGGCGGCTTGCTGGACGGCAAGGCCGACGAATCGTCCTTCCAAGGACCGGCCGGCATTGCAATCGACCAGCAAGGCCGCACGATTGTGGCGGACAGCGATAACAACGCGATTCGCGCAATCGCTGCAGACGGGACCGTCACTACGATTGCAGGAGACGGCATAATCGGCGCAGTAGACGGCAAGGGAGCGGATGCCCGCTTCTACTCGCCGCTGGATGTCGCTGTGAGCGCGTCCGGTACGATCTATGTGGCAGATACGCTGAACCATGCGATTCGCAGCATTAATGACGGCGTCGTGACGACGCTGAACGCCATTGCGGAACGGCCGATCGAGGTGTTCCCGGGCGAAGCCGAGCTTGCCGGCGACTATAAGGACGGCAAGCTGTCCGAAGCGCTGTTCAACGAGCCTAGCGGCCTGGCGATCGATGCGAAGGGCAACTTGTACGTCAGCGATACGGGCAACCAGCGCATCCGCTACATCGACTTGGCGGCTGGCACGGTAACGACCGTAGCGGGCAGCGGTGCTTTAGGCGATTCCGTTCCCTATGTAGAAGGCGAATATAAGGATGGAGCGGCGCTGGAAGCAAGCTTCCACGCACCTAAGGGGCTGGCGGTCACGCCGGACGGCGGCGTGCTCATCGCCGATTCGAAGAACCATGTGATCCGCTACTTGAAGGACGGCCAAGTCGTGACAGTGGCCGGCGTTCCGGTTGAGACGGTCAAGGAGAACGGCGTTGCCGCATATGCCGGATTCAACATGCCGAATGATGTTGCGGTCCTGAAGGACGGTTCGATCGTCGTCGCGGATTACAGCAATAACCGCGTTCGCGTGGTGAAGCCTTACCAGGTGCCGCAAGGTGTGGCTGGCGCCAAGGTAGATCTCATCTATAATGACGCGATTCTCGCGACGGATGCAGACCCGATCATCGTGAACGGTACGACGTTCGTGCCGGTACGCGTAATCAGCGAGACGCTAGGCTATACGGTCGACTTCGGCGCTGACGGCGTGACGACGCTGACGCTGGGCGAGCAGTGGTACAAGATCGAAGAAGGCAAGACGGCGGTTCAATCGTCCACTGGCGCAGCCTTAACGCTGCCGCAAGCACCGTTCATTCAGCAAGAGCGTCTCTATCTGCCGGTCCGCTTCTTCGCGGAGCAGATCGAACTGGACGTCAAATGGCTAAGCGCTGAGAAAGCCGTATTGCTCCGCGACCGTTTGATAACCGAGTAAACTGCAATCCTATCCCATCTATTCCATTTTATTAGGCCGTCCGGTTCAATCCGGGCGGCCTTCTTGCCGATAATAAGATAGATATGGGAAGTCCGGAGGGGATTAACTTGGAAGAGAGAGACGAAACCGTGTATCTGAAGCAATACGTGAAGCAGCATCCGGACAATCGAATGGCATGGTATCTGCTGGGGAAAGAATATATGCTGCAAGGAAAGGAAGCGAAGGCGAATTATTGCTTCCTGCAATCCGGGGACGTCTATGAAGCTTTCGAGCTGAAGAAGCATCCGCTGACGGATGCGACGCCGAAGCAGGCGATCGAGCGATGGAACCGCAGACGCAGCGTGCGCGGCATCGTGAAGCGTGCGCTGCCTCTGGCGTTCCTTCTCTTGGCCTTGACGGTATTCGCGCCGTCGTCGCCTTGGGAATCCGCCGAGATTGTCGAGGTTCGCGAAGGGGTGCGAGAGGGTGAGGCCGCCGATGACGGAGCGGCAGCGCCGCCTGCAGACCGGACGCCGGCCATAGGAGTCGGAGTGGTATTCGTGAAGTCGGCCGCGGCAGCACCGATCGGCAATGCGCTGGCCGAAATTCTATACGGTCAGGCGAAGCCGGCATACGGCATTGCCGTCCGATTGGAACAAGCAGAGGCTTGGCAGCAATGGATGGGACGCCGGCAGTTGCTGCTGTCCGTGGAACGTACTTCCACGGTCGGCGAAGCAACGGTACAGCTGTATGATCCGGCCACATGCGCTTGCACGCCTAGCGACTCAAGCACGGCGGATTCGCTCGTGTCCGAGTGGACGGACGAGAAGGAGCAGCACTGGGTGCTCCAGAGCGCGATGCGCAGCTATCGGCAGATTCACGGCGATTGGCCGAGTTCGCTCGCTCAGCTCGTCAGGCCTTACCCTGAGAATCTCCTAGCGGGGGATACGCCGTACATGGCACAATCATTCCCGTATGTACTCGCGCAAGCCAAGCGCGCGACTGACGGCGATAATCGCAATCCCGGACAAGGCGGCGAACCTACTCAAGCAGCAGATGATTCGCTGGTCGATCCTAGCTGGAACGCCGGCATCGAGGACGGGCTGCCTGATGCGCCGCTAGAGATTATCGTAGACAAGGACAATCATCGGTTGGCGCTGGTGAGCGGGGATGTCATCATTCGCAGCTATGAGGTCGGGCTGGGGGGCGGCAAGACGCCGGAAGGGACATTCCGGATTAGCGAGAAGGTGAGAAATCCGAACGGCCGCGATGACGGCGATTTTGGCAGCAGGGGCATGACGTTGTCCGATACGCTGTATGCGATTCATGGGACGAACGAGCCGGACAGCATCGGCAAGGATGAGTCGCTGGGCTGCGTGCGGATGCTCAAGGAAGACGTCGAGGAATTGTTCGATATGACGCCGATCGGCACGAAAGTAACCATCGCAAAAGGGGTTCTTCCCGATACTGTGACAGACCCCGCGAAGCGATTCAAGCTGGAGCCTAGACAGAATGAGACGAACCCCGGTAAAGTGTATCGATGGCTGAATTAATTTCAGTTATTCGTAAAGATGATTAGCAGCGCCATGGCGACAACGACAATGCCCAAGGCAGCTCCGACCCAGATGATGGCCTTCCGGTTCACTTCCTCCTTCGGTTTGGATTTGAGTGTCGGCGGTTTTCTGCGTGCGGTGCTCATATTCATCATCCTCTTTTCCTCTCGTTCTAAGCCCATTGTAATCGTTTTCGAAGAGGCTAGCAACCGGAACGTTATTCCGAGACGAAGCGCAGCCAGCAGCGCCTTATGTACCGCGTTTCATGAACGTTTTGCGCATACGCTTCCCTTTTGGACGGGAAAAAGCTAAACTGTTCCGTAGAGCAAAAGCTGCGAAACGGAGTTGACAGATATGTTATATCGTAAGATTGGTAAGCCTATTCTATTTCGAATGGACCCGGAGCGGGCCCATCATCTCGTCATAGACGGGCTGCATACGGCATCCAAGGTGCCGGGCGTCCTGCCGCTCATGCGCGGCATGTACGGCGTGGATGCGAGGCCATCGCTTGCCATGGAGCTGTTCGGGCTGCGATTCCGCCACCCGATCGGGCTGGCCGCGGGCTTGGACAAGAACGCGAAGGCCGTGAACGGCTTCGCAGGCGTCGGGTTCGCGTTCATGGAAGTGGGGACGGTGACCCCGAAGGGACAGCCGGGCAATGAGCTGCCTCGCCTCTTCAGGCTGCCGGCCGACGAGGCGCTGATCAATCGGATGGGCTTCAATAATGAGGGCGTCGCCGCGATGGCTGAGCGTCTCGCGAAGACTCGGCCGCATGGCATGCCGATCGCCGTGAACATCGGGAAGAATAAGCTGACGCCTAACGAATCGGCGCACGAGGATTACCGCGCCTGCCTGCAGGCCCTCTATCCGTACGGCGACTTCTTCGTCGTCAATATCAGCTCGCCGAATACGCCGGACCTGCGCAGCCTGCAGCATGGCGACGAGCTGCGCAAGCTTCTGCAGGAGGTTAAGGCGGAGCTGGCGGAGCAGGCTCGCAAGATCGGCGGGAGCAAGCCGAAGCCGGTATTGGTCAAGATCGCGCCCGATATGACCGACGAGCAGCTCGAGCTGACGGTCGCGACGATATTCGAGAGCGGCGTGGACGGCATCATCGCGACGAATACGACGATATCGCGCGACGGCTTGACGCACGCGAGCGCGGGCGAGACGGGGGGCCTCAGCGGAGCGCCGCTGAAGCAGCGTTCAACCGAGGTGATCCGCGCCGTGTACAAGCAGACTGGCGGCAGATTGCCGATCATCGGTTCCGGCGGCATCTTCTCGGCGCGGGACGCATACGATAAGATTCGCGCCGGTGCTTCGCTCGTCGAGATCTATACCGCATTAATCTACGAGGGACCGAGTATCGTGCGTGAGATCGCGGACGGCTTGGACTTGCTGCTGCGGCAGGACGGCTTCCGCAGCGTGCAAGAGGCTGTCGGGGCGGATCATCACACGTAACAGTCAGGAGGCGGCGACATGGATGGTCGTGATTGGAATCTGTTCTTAATCCCTTACGATCAGGCTGTGGAGGAACTGAAGGTCAAATTCAAGACGCTGCGCAGCGAATTGAAGACCAGGGAATTCTATGCGCCGATCGAGTTCGTAACCGGCCGCGTGAAGCGCATCTCGAGCATTCTGGAGAAGGCGAAGCGGCTGAACGTCCCGATGGACCGGATCGAGACGGGCATCGAGGATATTGCGGGCATACGCATTATGTGTCAATTCGTCGAAGATATTCACACGGTAGCCGCATCGATACGGACGCGCAAGGATCTAACGCTCGTCTACGAGAAGGATTATATTACGAATTACAAAGACAGCGGCTACCGGAGCTTCCATATGATCGTGGAATACCCGGTTCAGACGGCGCTCGGCCTTAAGAAGGTGCTGGCCGAGGTGCAGATTCGGACGCTGGCCATGAATTTCTGGGCGACGATCGAGCATTCGCTGAACTATAAGTACAAAGAGAGTCTTCCGGATGACGTTCGTGCCCGGCTCAAAAAGGCGGCGGAAGCCGCATTCCTGCTCGATACCGAGATGTCCAGCATCAGGCAGGAAATATTGGATGCGCAGCGCGGATTCGAGCAGAGCTCGAATGTCGTCTCGAAGGTATTGTCGGGCATTCAGGACCTGTACTTCTATCATAGGGTCCGCGAGGCTGCGCAGTATCAATTGAAATTCAACGAGCTGTGGGAGCAGGAAGACGTCTTCGGCATCCGGCAATTGTCAGAGGATATCCAGCTCTCGATCGCCAGGGCGAAGAAGCACGGGCAGGCCTAAGATGATCTACGACGAGAAGTTCGTACATTTCATCGTCCTCTTCAATGCGGACCGCGACTACTTCGAATGCCATGAGGTGATGGAGGAACTGTGGCTCGAGGAAGGCCGGAATCGATTCTATCAAGGTCTGCTGCAAACAGCTGTCGGGCTGCATCATTGGCAGAATGATAACGTATCCGGTGCCGTTAAGCTGTTCACGGCCGCGCTCGAGAAGCTGGAGCCGGCCGGCGACGCCATGCATGGGCTGGATCTGAAGGCGCTAAAGGCGGATGCGAGCCATGCGCTGAACACGCTTCGGCAGGCGCAAGCGGACGGGAGCGGGCCGCCGGTCTTCCGATCCTTCGATATCCGAGTTCTGGACTCCGAGCTAGAGCGTCAGGTCGGTCTATTGGCAGCCATTCCGTTCGAAGAGCGAATGCATTCGGGTAAATAGCGGATTAGAAGAAGCCCCCTGACAACCGCTTGCGAGCGGGTCGGGGGGCTTCAGGTATCCGTTGGCAAGCTTAGAGGCCGGCCGGCTTGAACTTGGCGTCGACCGCTGCGCGAATCTCGTCCGCGCTCTTGCCTTCCTTCGTTAGCTTGATCACTTCTTCCAGCTCCATCTTGCAGATGCCGCAGTTCGCGCTGTGGTCGGTCCATTCGATGCCGTCCGCATTCTTGGACCTCACATAGCAGCGGTAGAGCGAATCATGCGGATTGGATGCTGTCATACACCCGCAATAGCAGTTCAGCTGGCGCAAAATATCCTCGTGCTCGCCCACGGCCGCGTACAGCTCGGAGGTGTGATCGGTGTAATCGGCAAGGAAGGACGGCAGCGCCTTATAGCTGGCTGTCGTCTCGTATCGTTCGTCATCGGTATCCATGCCGACGTGACCGGCATGCTCGCCGCCGCTGTCGCCGCCCTTGCCGCATCCGGCCAGCAGAATGAGGCCCATGACGACGAGGATGAAGCCGCCGATCAGCCAATCGCTGCGGCGCTTGCCCTGGGCGGCTGGTGTCATGGAGCGATCATTCGTCATGATGCGTCAGCCTCGGCCTTCGGATTCTGCAGGAACGCGCGGATCTCGGCTGCGGTGAAGCCTGTTCCGCCGCCGCCCTCAGGCTGCATGCCGCCTACCTTGCGAGCGATTTCTTGCCCGCCTTCAAAGTAAGAGAGGGTCGGGGTGTACTCGATATTATACTTCCGATAGTATTCCGTGAACTCAATCAGGTTGAACTGCGGAACGTTCATGCCAAGCTCGTCGATAATCGGGTTCAACTGCGGCGTAGTGGCGCGGCAGTGCTCGCAGTTGGAAGCGAAGAAGTACACGAAGGTCGGTTCGCCGCTCTTGACGATGCTGTCCAGCTCCTTGGGCAGGATGATGTTCTGGTAGTTCGGATCGTCAAGAATTTCTTTGGTGGCGGCATTCAGCTGCGAGACCGGCTTATCGTACAGCTCGTTCTTGCTCTGCTGATTAAGAATGAATATGAGACCGAACAATACGACGACGATAGCTCCATAGATATACATTCTTTTCATGCTTGACGATGTACCCCCAATAAGTGAATAATTTCTGAACGCATTCCTCTCTATTATACATGAAGTAAGCTGCTATAGAAAATTATGAATGTGTGAAAACTGTGAACCACCAGGATGGAGGCGGAACTAATGGCAAGTAAGCTGCGGCTGGACAAGCTGCTGTCCCATATGGGCTACGGAACGCGAAGCGAGATTAAGCGAGCGGTGAAGCAAGGCGTCGTGACCGTTGACGGCATGCGCGCGAAGGATTCCGGCATGCAGATCGATCCGCATGCGCAGGTCGTCGAATGGGATGGCGAGCGGGTCGTCTATCGCGAGGTTGTCTATCTGATGCTGAACAAGCCGCAAGGCGTCATCTCGGCAACGGAGGATGCGCGCGAACGTACGGTGCTCGACCTGCTCGATGCGGATGACCGCGTGCTGAACCCTTTTCCCGTAGGGCGGCTCGATAAGGACACGGAGGGGCTGCTGCTCCTGACGAATGACGGCAAGCTGGCGCATGACCTGCTGTCGCCGCGCAAGCATGTGGATAAGACTTATGAAGCGGTCGTGCGCGGACAGGTCGGGGAGAAGGACCGGCTGGCATTCCTGGCAGGCGTCGAGCTCGATGACGGCTATGTCACGATGCCTGCGGCGCTGACCGTATTGCACGTCGAGTCAGCGGAAGGTCAGCCGCCGAGCTCGACGATCCGGCTGACGATTCAAGAGGGCAAGTTCCACCAGGTGAAGCGCATGTTCGAAGCCGTCGGCCATAAGGTGACGTATCTGAAGCGGGTGTCGATGGGGACGCTGCAGTTGGACCCGGCACTCGGGCTCGGCGAATATCGAGCGTTGACCGCCGAAGAGCTGGAGCGGCTTCAGGAGAGGAAGGGAAGCGAATGAACCGGCGTTACGATATCGTCGCGCTTGATGTTGACGGCACGCTGCTCAACGAGAAGCATGTGCTCACGCAAGGAACGCGGGAAGCCGTGAGGCAAGCTGCCGAGAGCGGTGCCGAAATCGTGCTCTGCACGGGAAGAGGACCGTCGAACACTTTCCCGGTGCTTGAGGATCTGGGGCTTACCGGCGTGATCATTACGCATAACGGCTCTGCCACGGTGGATGCCGCGAAGCGGCAACTGCTGCATCACTACCCGATGGAGGCCGCGCTGCTGGAGCCCTATATCGCGTATTGCCGGGAGAACAGTGTCCACTATGACGTCAATACGGCATTCGACCTCTATATCGAGAGCGCGGCTCCGGAGGTCGAAGCGATGTACGCGAATTACCGGATCACGCCGATCATGCGCGCTGCCGATGACCGGCTGCCGGAGGGATTGGTCAAGCTGACCGTATTCGGCGAGATGGACGTCATGGATAAGGTGCAGGCCGATTGGGAGGCTTGGCCGCCTGGACTGCAGCGAATTCGCAGCGGCGATCACTTCATTGACGTGCAGCAGGCCGAGGCGAACAAGGGCCATGCGCTGGAGCAATTGGCGAAGCTGCGCGGCGTGGACCGGAGCCGAGTGCTCGCGATCGGCAACTATTATAACGATGTCGGCATGCTTGAATATGCGGGGTTCGGGATCGCGATGGCCAACTCGCCTGAGGCCGTGCAGTCGGCCGCCGATGCCGTTACGCTGTCCAATGACGAGGACGGGGTAGCCGCCGCGCTGCATGCGTACTTATGGGATGAATAGCGAACGGCAAGAAGCGCCAAGGGGTCAGCGAGCCCCTTGGCGCTTCTCGATGCATAGCCGCTAATTAGTACAGGATACCGCGAGCGACGATGACCAGCAATATGAAGAGTACCAAGATTACACCAGTCGACGTAAATCCACCATGAACACCGGACATGTAGATTCCTCCTGAACATGTATTTCCGGCTGCGGGCTGTTAGCTCTATGGGTTCTGCCCCGTCATCCGGTATACAGTATAGTATGTCGGAAGGTGTTATGCGATTGGATGAATGCCCGGGTGGCGTCGTTTTGGGCGTACTGCGGCGTTACGGCCGCCGCAGACCTCTTGGCAGGTGATTCTTCGCCTGCCCGCCGCTTGCCTTGCTCCACCCGAGCGGATACCCGTCTGCGGCGATCAGTCCCCAGCCGCGGGATCCGTTCTGCGCCGGCAGACACTCGCCGCGAAGATAGGCAGCGATCTCGGGAGCGTCGGCAGCATAGGATTGCACCCAGGAAGCGCTAGAGGACGGAAGGTGGAGCGCAAGCGCATGGGCGGGCTCGATGCGGCCCTTGCGCACATCGCCGAGGTGCAGACCGGGGCGAATGACGCGCAGGCCGCTCAGCGAGCCGGCTGCGAGTCGGCCGTCACGGTCATGCGGCAGCCAGAACAGCCGGTCGCCGAACCGCACGAGCTCGCCGTCGCCGAGCGCAGGCATGCCGGGCAGCGCGTCGTCCGCGAAGCTGCGGAACAGCTTCATGTCGCTAGCCAGCGCTGCCGCTTCTGCTCGGCTTGCCTTGCGATGGGCGGCATGCTGCGCGTGATTGCCGTCTGATAGCGAGGTCGCGCCGTTCTTATGAAGCAGCGCGACATAATGGCCCTCTCCGCGGCTATGATGCGGCCAGACGCGCTCGCTCTTCGCAAGCGTGAAGCTGGGATGACGCATGAGGAAGGCCTCGATGGCCTGCTCGTTCTCGGAGCGGTTGAACGTGCAGGTCGAGTAGGCGAGACGACCGCCCGGCTTCAGCATGAGGGCAGCATGATC
Source organism: Bacillota bacterium (assembly GCA_023386495.1). Taxonomy (GTDB): domain Bacteria; phylum Bacillota; class Bacilli; order Paenibacillales; family Paenibacillaceae; genus Paenibacillus_I. Next base: position 10,633 of record JAEWJS010000128.1, read on the forward strand.
TAGAATGTCGGCCTGCCGAGCCGCGCACATGTCGACATGCTTCGGCGACCATTCTTGGATCGCTTCCGGATCCTTGCGGAACATCCCTTCGCCGGAGCAAGGGGCGTCGAGCATGATGCAGTCGAAGAAGGCAGGGAATCGCACGGACAGCTCGTCCGGCGCGGCCTGCGTGACGATCGCGTTCGCTATGCCCATGCGCTCTACATTCTCGCTCAGAATTCGGGCGCGGGCAGGGTGAATCTCGTTGGCGACGAGCAGGCCGGTACCCTGCATCATGCCGGCAAGCTGAGTCGTCTTGCCGCCAGGCGCTGCCGCGAGGTCGAGCACCGTCTCGCCCGGTTGCGGCGCGAGCAGCTCTGCCGAGGACATGGCGGAGGGCTCTTGCAGGTAGTACAAGCCTGCTGCATGGTATACGTGCTTGCCCGGCCTCGTGCTCCCGTCGTAATAGTATCCCGTCGCGCACCAGGGGACCGGCATGAGGCCGAACTGCTGCGCCATGAAGGGGAATAGCGGCGATGATGCGGCCGACACTTTCGAAGGATTCAACCGCAGGCCGTACGTGCGCGGCTCGCGATAGCTCTGGAAGAAGGCTTCCGCTTCGTCTGGTCCTAACAGATCGCGCATCTGTTCGATATAGGCCGGCGGCAGCTGCGTGGCGGAGGCGGGGGGATAGGCTTCAGATTGGGATTCGGTTTCGGGTACGGTCATCGCATGAACTCCTTGTCGCGCTAGGCGGGAATGGCAGTTGCATTAAAGTCGAGTTCCATTATAACAAAGGTGATTGTCCGTTATCGAGCAAAAATGTAGACGTTCGTCGATCGAGCGGGTGATTGGCTTGCCGTGACGCAGCACGGTCCGGGGCATGCGACTCGGAAGGCGGTCAGATGGACGCCGGCGAATCGCTCGCTTTGGACCAGCAGCACATGGACCGCAAATGATCCTCCGCGAGATGGAATAACGTAGTAAAGTGCATCTATTATCCCCGCAAACCCCGTTTGCGAGTGAATAGATGCAAATCCTACCACTATTCTCAGCTCAATTAGATAAATGGGCGAATTATTCAAATTTAGTTGTAGTTTTCTGCACTATTACAGTAAGTGTTCAATGATCTCTTGAAATAGTTGTACATTAGTACACTATTGTTAAATATCATAGTCCGGCAAGCCGTGTGAGGGGCGATGCCGAGCTGATGGAAGCGGCGTGCAATGCGAACAGCCCGGCAAGCCGCGTGAGGGGCGATGCCGAGCTGATGGGAGCGGCATGCAATGCGAACAGCCCGGCAAGCCACATGGGGGCGATGCCGAGCTGATGAGGTGCTGTCGTTCGAACCGTGTATCTCTCTCTCTTCTCGATTAATAGAGCGAGATCGTGAGCGTATCTTTCTCGTTGATCGCGTGCAGCGTTGCTTCGCTGCCCGAGATTTCGACGCTGATCAGCGAGCGAATGCAATTCTTGAGCGCGGTCTTGCCGGTCTCTAGCTTATGCTGAAGCACTTCGCCGAGCTTCTCCAGCGCTTTCTTATTGTTCGATTCGTTCAAATAAACGGGAATGTGTCTATTATGAAGGGCTATCATGGTTCGCATCTGTAACACCTCTCCTTACAATTGACTATGTACGTATTATAACGAATAAATCTTAAATGTGTCTTAAATTTTTCGTAGAAATCGACGAAAAGCGTAAATTTTCTAAAAACGTTCATATTTTTCCCGACTATGCCCGGCGAGGCGCTAACCAAGCGGCAATACGAGGGTTATCAATTGTATCCATTGTCAATGGACGACCGGGAGACCACAATAGAAGGATACCGCAGAGAAACGAGGATTATAGATGAAGGAACGATTATGGAGCCGACCGTTCGTGCAGCTGACGGGTGCCATGCTGGTGCTGTTCACCGGCTTCTACTCGCTGCTCCCGACATTGCCGTTGTATGTCAAAGAGATCGGCGGCAATGAGACGGATGTCGGCTTGGTGATGGGGGCGTTCACGCTGTCTGCCGTCGTCTGCAGGCCGCTCGTCGGCGGGTTAATGGATCGATTTGGGCGGAGGGCTTTTATACTATGGGGGCTTGTTGCCTTCGCGGTTACGCTCTATAGCTACGAATGGGCAGGTGCCATCGCGGCGCTGTTCATGCTGCGCGTGTTCCACGGCATGAGCTGGGCCAGCTCGACGACGGCGATTAGCACGGCCGTGACGGATATTATACCGGTTGCAAGGCGGGGAGAGGGGATGGGCTGGTTCGGGCTGTCGACGACGCTGGCGATGGCCATCGGTCCGCTGCTCGGTCTATGGGTGATGGAACGGTGGTCGTTCGGTACGCTATTCCAATTCGGCTCCGCGCTTGCCGTGGTTGCCTATGTGCTGGCAGTGACGACCCGCATGAAGGCCCGTCCTGCGGGAGGCGGACAGCGAGTCGGGTTCTATGAGCCTTCCGTGCTCCCCGTGACAGCGGCGATCTTCTTCTTATCGATTGCCTACAGCGGCATTACGACCTTCTTACCGCTCTTCGCCGGGCAGCTCGGCGTGAACGCCGGAACGTTCTTCCTCGTGTATGCCATTACGCTGACGATGATCCGTCCGCTGACTGGTCGGTTGTCCGACAGGCGCGGCGAAGGCAGCGTAATCATGCCCGGCATCATCATTACGATTGGATCGCTTATCCTGCTTAGCCAGGCAGAAGGGATCGCTGTCGTCGTGGCGTCCGCTGTCCTGTTCGGGATCGGCTTCGGGTCGACGACGCCTGCGCTCCAAGCCGCTACGCTGCGGTTAGCGCCGCCGGAGCGAAGAGGGGTCGCGAATGCGGCATTCATGACGGCCTTCGACCTGGGCCTTGGCATCGGCGCAATTGTATTGGGCTGGATGTCGCAGCATACCGGCTACGCTGCCGTCTTCACGGCAGGGGCTTCATCGGCCGCGTTGTCGTTCGTGATCTTCACGTGGATTGTGCGGAGAGCTCTGAAGAGGCGACTAAGCGCATAGCTAGCCGGCCATGGCTAGATCCGACCGGCCAATTGGCGATAACGCGCCGGCGTGCTGCCGGTTAGCTTCTTGAACAGCGTGACGAAATACGGCGTGCTAGGCAAGCCGACCTGCATGCCGATGACGGCGATCGGATGCGCGGTCTCCACGAGCTGTGCCTTCGCCTTGTCGATACGGAGCCGTTGGAGATAGAGGGCCGGCGTCAGGCCCGTGATCCGCTTGAATGTCCGATGCAGATGGTAAGGGCTGCCATGGCTGATCTCGGCCAGCGTCTGGAGCGTTAATGCTTCCTGGTAATGCTCTTCGATGTAGGCGGTTAGCAAGCCGATCCATTCTTCGTCGGGAAGACGCAGGCCGTTCGGCTTGCAGCGCTTGCATGGGCGGTAGCGGGCAGCTAGCGCCTGTTCGGCATGCTCGAACAGCCGGACATTGTCCCGCTTAGGCGGCTTCGAGCGGCAGGACGGCCGGCAGAAGATCCCGGTTGTCTTGACTGCGTAGAAGAACCTTCCGTCATATGCGGCATTATTGCTCACGATCGCCTGCCAGATCTCGTCTGTCAGGGGTCCCGAGTACGTCATTGCGATCACCTCCGCCTATCCATTATAACCCCAGCGTCTCACGATTGTCCGCAATCCGGAATGTAGCAGCAAGATTGCGTAAGTCGCATTCGCATCATTGCACGCCTGCCCAATCCCATGCATAAGATGAAGCACTAGTTAGGCGGGATAAGGGGCGAGGCTCATGATCGGTGTGCAATTAACCGCTTTACATTGGGTATACCTGGTATTCATCGTGTTCATAATCGGGCTGCTCGTCAGGCGCCGCGACACGACGATGATCTGCGTCGCTGGCATCTTCTTGTTAGGCCTCCTGGCGACCGAGACGCTGTCCGGATCGGTCAGCGGCGTATTCAATTCGTTCATCTATGCGACCAAAGAGCTGATGGGGACGATCATGATCATCTCGATCATTGTCGCCATGAGCCAGGTGTTGATCCGTACAGGCATTAACGAGACGATGGTGGAACCGCTTACCCGGTTCATCCGTACGCCAACCATGGCATACTGGGGCATCGGACTCATCATGATGGTCACGTCGTTCTTCTTCTGGCCTTCGCCGGGGGTAGCCTTGATCGGTGCCGTACTCTTGCCTGTCGCCATTCGCGTAGGGCTGCCGCCGCTCGGTGCGGCCGTGGCGATGAATCTGTTCGGCCACGGCATCGCGCTCTCCGGCGATTACATTATTCAAGGCGCGCCCAAATTAACGGCGGACGCTGCGGGGCTCCCCGTGACGAGCGTCATGTCGGCCAGTATTCCGCTTGTGATCGTCATGGGTACGGTCACGACGGCAGTCGCGTTCTGGATGATGCGCCGCGACCAGCGCAGCGGTACGTGGCGCGAGGGACTGGTCGCCTGCGGCTCGTCAGGGAGCGGCTTGGGGCTGACCGGCGGCTCGGATCATGCCGGGCATACCGCTCTTGCGCCGCGTTACAGAAGACTGCTTGCCATCGTCATCCCAATCCTGTTCGCGATCGACGTGGCGGCGATGTTCGTGCTTGATCTGCAAGGGGGCGACGCAACCGCGCTGGTAGGCGGCACGGCCGTACTCATCTTGATTGCCGTGACGCTGCTTGCCCATCGCAACAAAGGGCTGGAGAAAGTGACGTCTTATCTCATCGACGGCTTCGTCTTCGGCTTCAAAGTATTCGGCCCCGTCATCCCGATCGCCGCATTCTTCTATCTCGGCGATGCGGCATTCACGGAATTGTTCGGCAATCGGCTGCCGGAAGCCTCGCATGGCATCGTGAACGACTTGGGCTTGGCGCTGGCTGACGAGGTGCCATTGAACGGCGCAATCGGTGCCGTGACGTTAACCGTGACAGGCGCGATTACCGGCCTGGACGGCTCCGGGTTCTCGGGCATTTCGCTCGCGGGTTCGATCGCGCAGCTGTTCGGCACGGCGATCGGCTCGGGCACTGCAGTGTTGACGGCGCTCGGCCAAGTAGCGGCGATCTGGGTCGGCGGCGGCACGCTGATCCCGTGGGCGCTCATTCCCGCAGCGGCGATCTGCGGCGTCAGCCCGTTCGAGCTGGCCAGGCGCAACGTGAAGCCGGTGCTGATCGGTCTGAGCGTGACGACGGTCGTCGCGATGTTCCTGGTAGGATAAGAAGAGCCGGTTGCCACCTCGCAGGGGCAGCCGGCTCTCTTCTCATTTCACCCGCAGCAGAATGTCGCCCTCGATGCGGGACGGATAATAATCGATCTTCAATGCAATCGGACTCTCGTAGTCTCTCTTAGGGATATAATACTGGATCTCCGACGAAGAGAATCCGCTCCTGTCCGAGTGATACTCGATGCCTGCCGCATCACGGAACATACTGGAGAATACCCCGTAGCTTCTAAGCGCATCGCGTGGATCCGAATTCACCAGGTTAAAGTGCAGCACGAAGTCGTCGCCTTCTTCCTCGATGCCGGCCAAGCTGATCCGATCATCCGGCTTCGCGAGCAGCGCTTCGTTCTCCAAGTCGATGAGCACCTCACGCTTATCCTTGTCGAGCGCCTTCATGCTGCTGGCCCGCAGATACAACTCCTTCGGCTTCATGAAGTAATTGCTCTGGAAGTAGAGGATGCTGTGATGCTCATCCTTCAAAGTCCCTGTGACGCCGTTCGTGACCTTCCCGAATACGTTCCCCGCTTCATCGACAAGCTCGAGATCGTCGAACTCGGAGATATGCTTCGTATTGCCCGGCTCATAAGCCACTTCGAGCGCGATGCGCGTTGGCAGTATAGTCATCTTGCCGAAGGTGATGCGCTGGTCTTCGATCATCACTTGCTCATGGATGTCGATAACCTCCCGCAGCCCTTCGAACATGCCATGATCGATCGGAATCGAATACTTCCAGAGCGCAGCGGATGAGACCGCCTGTTCTTCGGTCTCGAGCTTCACGCTGAGCTGAATCGCGCTTGGCACTTGTACGCCTTCTTGGAACGTGATATCGATCGTTCCGCGGCCTTGGCCGGCTTCAGGTTTCAATCCGTAATCCGCCATGCCATAGCCTAGTCCGTATTCCCGCAAAGGATTGCCGTCGCCATCGGTTATGTCGACACCGATGATATCGGCTTGGTCATCGTGATCGCGGCTATCCTCAATCGTGTAGAACAGAATGATGCGGGATTCATCGGCAATCAGGCCGTCGATCGTCAGCTTCACGCCGCCATTTTCCTCGGCCAGTCCGATCGGCTGCATGAAGTCGTTCGCGATCGCCAGCTCGATCCCCTTGTCCCCGCGAATCCAATGCACGACCGTATCGAGTCCGGGAATATCTTCCGCGTAAGCAGCGACGACGGGCGAGTATCGAATCGATAACAAGGATGCGAGGAGCAGAATGGAGGCCGCGCTTGCTCCCATGCGCTTACGCCGAAGGCGTGCGCGTCGTTGTCGGGCTTCCGCGATACCGCGCTGCACGGCCGCCTCAAGCTTCTCGCGCGGCACCTCGATCCGATTGACCTCTTGCCGAACGTCTTCCCAGACCGCCGCGTCTATCGTGTCATTCCATTCATCGTTACGCATCGATGTCCCCCTCCTTATCCAGCCGCAGCCGCAAGCGCTGCAGTGCCTTGTTGAGCCAGGTCTTGATCGTCCCTACCGGCCGGTCGAGCGCGCTTGCGATATCCGTTATCGTCATATCGTGGTAGTACTTCAACTGGATGACCTGCCGGTAGCGGGGCTCCAGCTCCTTCACGAGTTCGCTGATCATGATCGCACGGAGCCGTGCGGTTTCATCCGGATTCCAGGCAGTCGGAGCGGGTGCATGCTCGTCCGCAATAGCCGGTACGCCTGTCTGCATGCGCTTCCGCCGTTTCCGCTCATCGGCGCAATAATTCATGAGGATTCGGATCAGCCACGTTCCGAAGTAACGGCTGTCTTTGAGCTTGCGCAACTGCATATAAGCGCGGCATGTCGTTTCTTGAATCGCTTCCAGCGCATCCGGATCGCTGCCCAGGTAGGCGATGGCGATGCGATACAGCTTCTCTTGATGTTCTTGCATGAGTGCGTAGAACGCGGTGTCGTCGCCGCGCTGCGCTGCCTGCACAAGCGACTCCGTTCTGTTCGTCAACGTCGTTGTCCTCCTACTGTACGGGTGATGCATGCGATTGCTATCTATTAGACTCGACAGCGCGCGAAACGGTTTTGCCTCAGCATACAAAATGGTACCGCCGCATGTGCGAGTCGCAGTGGTAAGACGATTTCTCCCGCCATATATTGGGTAATAGATGGTGTTCGAAGGGAGGGTGTCATTCACTGTACAAGCGTGCAATACAAGGCGGCATCCTGCTGCTAGCCAGCCTGCTGTTCGGTGCGCTGGCGATCCCTGCTGCGGCGATGGCCGAAGCACAGGAGCGTGACCTGCTGATCGTGAATAAGCGGTCGAACGAAATGGCGTATTACCGGGATGGCGAGCTCGTCCGAACGTTTGCAGTCGCGACAGGCAAGACGGATGATCTGACGCCGGAGGGAAGCTTCAAGATCGTGAACAAGATCAAGAACAGGCCGTATTACAAGGAGAAAATTCCGGGAGGAGACCCTCGCAACCCGTTAGGGGACCGCTGGCTGGGCCTGGAGGTTGGGGAGACGTATGGCACAACGTACGCCATCCATGGGAATAACAATGCCGATTCGATCGGCAAGTACGTAAGCGCAGGCTGCATCAGAATGCATAACGACGAGATTCACTGGCTGTTCGGCCAGGTCGCCAAGCAGACAACGGTCATCATTACGAATTCATCCCTTTCATTCGATGAGATTGCCGGGAACCACGGTTATGCGCTTGTGACTTCTTACGAAGGCATGTTGGTGCTTAACGGCAGCGAGCAGCGTCTGGAGAAAAAGCTGATGGTCGTCGACTCGCGCGTGTATATCCCGATGCGCGAATGTTTTGAGCTGCTCGGGGCCATCGTTCACTGGAATGCACAGGAGGGGCTGGTGACGGCTGTCAATGGAAGCCGAATCATTACGCACCAGCCGCTTGCGGGCACGGCCGTCGTGGATGGCACCGTAGTCGCGATGACGCCATCGCGGCTCATGGACCAGAGCGTCATGATCCCGCTGCGGGATATGGCCGTGCTGTCGGGATACAGCGTTGCATGGGATAACGAGACGAAGGCCATCCATCTGACGCGGGCTGAGGCTGCGGAATAGAAGAGCTGCGGAACGCAACCCGCGCGGTCGATATCGTCCGCCGCGGGTTGTGCTCATACGTATTGCGTAATCGCGCTGAATGTGCCGTCGTTACGCTTGCGATCTTGACCGATAGGGAGCCGCAAGGTGAAAATCGTCTCGCCGTTACGTGAATCGTAGGCAAGGTCGCCGCCGTGCTTCACCATGATCTGCATGCAGATGGGAAGCCCTAACCCCGTTCCGTTCCTCTTCGTCGTGTAGAAGGGCTCGAAGAGGGACTTCTCTGCACTCTCCGGAATACCTCCTCCATTGTCGGTGACGCTGATGCAGTGCATATCGTGCTGATCCCAGCTGCGGACGATGACGCGCTTCGGGTATTCGGCTGCTTGTAGGGCTTCAATGCTGTTGTTGATCAGATTCGATAAAACTTGCTGAATGGCATTCTTCTGGAGATAGAGCGGCGTCTCGGATGCGATCTGAACCGTGAGCTCCACGTTCTCGTCGACAGCCCGCGGCTGCACGAGATGCAGCACTTCTTCGATCAGATCGACGCTGCGGCAATCCTCATACAGCTCTTCTTGTCCGGAATTTCTGGAGAAGCGCAGGAAGGATGTAATTTGGCCGTATAACCCGTCAATCTCCTTCTCGATGATGGCTAAGTATCGGTCATTATCGGCTTGTACCCGCGAGTTTTTGATCAACTTGATGAATCCTTGAATCGCGAACAACGGATTTTTGATCTCATGCGCCATCGAAGCTGCCATTTTCCCGATTAGATTAAGCCGATCATGGTGCAGCGAGTCGATCGTGTTCTGTTTGTCGCTGATGATCTGCTGGGCATAGCCCCAATACAGCTCGACAATTTTGCGCTGAACCTCGTCTATTCGTTTATGCAGAATGGGAAGGGCTGCTGCCGCGTCGTCCATTGCAATCCCGTTCCGCCATATTTCGTCTAGAATGATCTCTCTCCACAGGTGACAGCTATGGAGGACATGCTCGATCGGGGTGCCGCGTTCCGCTTGCTGTCTGCACATGGCATGTATAACGGCAGAATTCGGATGGGAATCTAAGGGGATATCATGATCGGCTAATAACGCAATGTACTTTTCCGCGTCTTGGTGCATGATCGTGCTAGTGATTCCGGGAAATTCTTGTTCCATCCGATGGAGCCAGCTCTGGATGATCATAGCGCCATTATGATGAATGAGCGTATCGAATTTCATGGGAATCCTCCTACATTAATAGAATGAATAACGGATAGCGATTCGAATAGAACGCGCTGCGGTTGGCACGATCGCGTGCGGCCCGCGTATATGGACTAGAACATTGCTGTACGGGAGGGACGAGAATGGACGCGAACTGGACAGCGGCAGATGAAGCACTCAGGCAAGTCAACGTCATCGGCAATGAGCGGAACGAGGAAGTGGCCGTCACTTGCGTCCCGGACAGTCTGCGCTGCATCGGGATCGGAACGGACGCTGCTGTCTTCACTTCTGCCCAGGCCCCTGGGTATGCTTATAAAGTTTATTCGGATCTAGCAGTCGGTAAAAAAGAGATCGAGCGGCAAGTGTACGAGCGGCTGCGCGGCATTCCGTATTTTCCGGTCTACTACGGCGAAGGCGCGAATTACATCGTGATCAGCCATGAGCGCGGCATCACGCTCACGGATTGCCTAATCGAAGGCGTACATGTCCCCGAACGGGCGATTCAAGATGTGGAGGAAGCGCGCGAGCTTGTACGCAGCCGAGGGTTGAACCCGCGGGACATTCATCTGAAGAACGTCCTGCTGCAAGACGGCAGGGCGAAGGTGCTCGATGTGTCGGAGTATGTCCAAGCAGGCGACGACAATCGGTGGGCGCATCTGGTATGGGCGTATCGCACCTTCTACCCAAGCCTAGAAGGCCGGAAAATTCCGGCCTGGGTTCTGGATATGGTGAAGAACGGCTACATGAAGCTGGATCAGGCGAATATCAATCTCGATGAGCTCGGACAGCGCGTCAGCCGTCTGCTCGCGAAGCTGTCGAAGTAGCCGCGTGATCGCGGAGCTTCGTCCAGTCCGATAGATGCTGCTCCAGAATGCGAATCAGGGCATCGACATCCTTAAGGAATGCGGCCTGGTCCACAGGCAGCATACCGGAGACGGCACGGATGGATTCGTCCGAGAGCGGCGTATGCGCCGGCATCGATGCGAGCAGCGTCTTCAGGCTGCGTTCGATCGGGGTTGCCTTCGGCTGAGCGGTGCCGGCTGCGATCGGTTCTGCGTGATTTTCCGGTGCATCGGAAGCCACCTGTGCTTGCGTGGCAGGGGACTTCGGCGCTTCGGCGGCTGGCTTGGCGCGTTCAGCCTTGTTCTGCTGGTATGTGGACCAAGTGTCGATTAGACCGGGGCCATCCTTGTAGAGCAGCTTATCCTTCACGGATGCCGGAATGCCCGCATCCTTGAACAGCTTGGCGATCTTCTTCACGTCGCTGACGGGAAGCTCATCGCGGGCAGCAATCAAGGCCAGCGGATCGCGATGTTCGATCGGGAGATCCTTGAGCGGCATCAGCTGGTCTTCCGTCAGCCGATCCTTCGTAATCGCCGTGCCGCCGACAATCAGCTTCTTCACCGCATTGCCGAACTTGAGCAGCTCGAGCTTATTCTTAATATAGTTCTCGGGCTTGCCGAGCTTGCTGGACAGAAATTTGATCGAGCTCTTGAAGCGGGTGTCGTTAAGCAGCTTATCGAAGGCCTCCGCTTCTTCGATCGGGGAGAAGCCCTCGCGGGTAAGATTCTCGGCAATCTGCTCGAGATAGATCTCCATCTCATCCGTTGCCTGGGATACGATGCACGGAATCGTCTCAAGGCCCAGCATCGAACAAGCCTTGTAGCGCCGGTTGCCGTAGATAATCTTATAGCGGCCGCCAGGGATCGTTCTGACCTTAATCGGCGATAGCAGCCCGAGCTCCTGAATGCTGTTCATCAGCTCTAGCAGCGCATCGTTGTCGAACTGGTAGCGCGGTTGATCGGTATCTTCATCGATAAGCGCCATCGGGAGTTGAACCATATCCATTGTTGCGATTCTCCTATCGTCGAATGGTAGTCTTGTGCGTTCGCTCATGCTGCATGCTAGGTATAGTATACCTCACTCCGCGCAGTAAGGGGACCTCTAAATCTAGCAAAGCAATCATGCTTCGATCGTTAGAACGTCTTCGCGAATACGGCCGTACAGCCAGGAACATCCTGCAGCCGGTCGGCCCGTACGCGATCAGCCAGTCCGTCGCCGAAGAAGAAGCGCGTCAGCTGCTCGGCTTCCTCGGGCGACTCGAAGCGAAAATCGGTTCGGAACGACGACTGACGGAAGCCGTAGGTGTCCGTCAGCTCGCGGAAGTAGCCGGTCAGGAAGCTCGGCGGATCAGGGATCGTGCTGCCGGTGCCGTCGTTCTCGAACAGGATGACCGTGCCGGACGGACGAAGGACGCGCCGAATCTCGGCCATGATCGAACGGAGATTGCGCTGCCAATTCGGTTCGTTCGTATGGGTGAGGTAGCAGACGGTCCAGCCGGCCGTGACCAGATCGAAGCTGCCATCGGGAAAAGGAAGCGAGCGGTGGTCGCAGACGACGGTCGTTCCATTGGTGCAGCCTAATGCGTGCAGCTTACTGCTTGCGACATCGAGCATCGCTTGCGAAGCATCCGTGGCCACAATGCTCCGTACTTGCGGCGCGAGTATGGTGGTCAGCTTGCCGGTGCCGGCGCCCAGATCGAGCACGTCGACGGCATGGGAGTCAAGCGGCATAAGCTGCGCAAGCATGCGGCTCACATTCCCCTCGTAATCCTCGCGGGCAATCAATCGATCGTACAGGTTAGCTTCTTGCCGGTAGATGTGTTCATGGTCAGGCATCATGGATCATTCCTCTCGAATGTGTAGGATAGGTTTCGGGAAGATCATAATGCTTGACCTTAGGTCAAGGTCAATCGCTAACTGCGCCGCACGGCGAAGACGATATGGATCGCCTCGTTCATCCGGTGTTGAATCGTGATATACCCGCGTTCGCGGAACCATTGCAGCAGCATGGCCCGGTCGGTCGGATGCTTGCCTGAAGCGATGTCGGCGGAGAGGAGAGCGGCATGCTCGGCGCGGGCGCTCTCGTCCGTCATCAGCCCGGCGATGCAGATTCGGCCGTTCGGGCGAACGACGCGAGTCATCTCCTGCAGCGCGAGCAGCTGCTGCGCCGGATCGAGGTGATGCAGGGCGAACGCCGTCGCGACATAATGGAACTGCTCGTCCACGTAGGGCAGCGACATGGCATTCCCCAGCTTGGTGCGAAGCTCGGGGAATTTGGCGCGGCAGCGGGTCAGCATCTCTCTGGATTGGTCGACCGCGCACATGGTGACGTTCCGTGCCGATCCAAGCAGGCGGCCAGCGAGATTGCCCGTGCCGGTGCCGATATCGAGACCATGCTCACCGGACAGCGGCGCGATCCACTCCGCCATGAAGTCGAGCGTCCGTTCATACAACTCAGCCGTAACCAGAGGGCCGATGGCATGGGTCTGGGCGGCCTGGTCGTATTGGGAGGCGATGCGATCGAATTCCCACCGGTCCTCCCATGCCGAGGCTTGGCGTACCCGGCGCAGCTCGTCCGCGAGCTCGAACAGGTCTTGCAGATCGAGCGCGTTCTTGCGCTCGGAACGCGCGATCCATTCATCGACGGAGCGGATGGCGTGCTGCAGTTCGACCCATTTGGCGACCATCTCCATCCGCATCAGTTCCAGTCCGTGATGCGCCTCTTGGAAGCTGCCCTGCTCGTAGCGGCTGAGAAGGGCCTCGATCTGCTCGAGACTGAGCCCAAGGCCTCGCAGGGATGCGATCGTCTGGAGGCGCCATGCGTCGGCTTCCGAGTAACTGCGATACCCGTTGTCGGTGGTGCGCTCCGGCGCTAGCAGGCCTTTCTTCTCGTAGAGCCGAATCGCGCGCGGCGTCATATTCAGCCGCTCCGCGATTTGTTGAATTCGCATCGTGCGTCCACCTCTCGGTTTAGTTGTGTATAGTATAAACCATCACCCTGCGTCAAGGTATAGTGTATGGAATGTATTTACGCGGCCATACATTGCATTGCGCCAGCGGCTGGTATATAATGGACGTATCTTATGGAAGGAGGCTGATGTCATATGTACAACAACCCATTATCGATTGCCCCATATGCTTCGGTCTCTACGGGAGTTCGGATGGAATAGGCGACAGATTCGGGATGCGATGGCATCCCTTCTATGGCGCTATCGTCCGCAGGAGACCGAAGAGGTCTCTTGCGGATTTTTTTGTGTCGACCGCGGAGCCGATCCACGGTCTTGTTGCGCGTTGTCAACTTATTCGGAGAAGAGGAATGAATACGATAACTACGAACGATCTAACAGCATACGGGTGGCGCGATCATTGGGCCGAGGCTGCACAATCGGTGAACCAAGCGAGGCAGGAAGCGCTCGAACCGGCTCGCGTAACGCTGCAGTTTTCGAATCAATACCGCGTCGTGGCGGCGATCGGCGAACGGATTGCCGTCGTATCCGGCAAATTGCAATATACAGCAGCCAGCAGGAGCGACTACCCTGCGGTCGGCGATTGGGTACTCATCGAAACGAGGATGGAGGAGCCGCATTCGCCTGCCGTGATTCATGCCGTGCTGCCGCGGGTAACCTCGATGACGCGCAAGGAAGCAGGCGGCATGGTCGATGAACAGGTAATCGCGGCCAATGTCGATACGATCTTCATCGTTGCCGCACTGAATCAGGATTTCAATCTGCGCAGGCTGGAGCGCTATCTCATCGCCGTATGGGAGAGCGGCGCGAAGCCGGTCATTCTGCTGACGAAGGCAGATTTATGCGATGACCCGGCGAGCTATGAGGATCAAGTCGAGGCCATCGCGCCCGGCGTGCCTTGCCATACGGTCAGCGCGCTGACCGACCAAGGAAGGGGAGCGCTGGCCCCCTATCTGTCGGCCGGCAGCACGGCTGCGGTGACAGGCTCCTCCGGTGCAGGGAAGTCGACGCTACTGAACTGGCTGGCGGGCGAAGGGCTGCAACGGGTGCAGCAGATTCGCGAGGAGGATGCCAGAGGGAGGCATACGACGACCCATCGGCAGCTGTTCCCGCTGCCGGGCGGCGCGCTGTTCCTCGACACGCCGGGCATGCGCGAGCTGCAGCTGTGGGATTCGGAGAGCGGCTGGAGCGAAGCCTTTGCAGATATTATGGCGCTCGCCGCACAATGTCGGTTCCACAACTGCGGGCACGACAAGGAGATGGGCTGCGCGGTGAAGCAGGCCATTGTTGACGGCGTGCTCGATGCGGGCCGATTCGCGAGCTATCGGAAGACGCAGCGGGAGCTGGCGCGATTGGAGCGCAAGCAATCGGGCTCGATGCGGAAGGCGAAGCAGCTCGAGAAGCGAAGGTCGGCGAGAACCGATGTAGGCAAGAACGGTTGGCGATATGGTTACGAGGAGTAATCGAATTGGTTAAGTTAGCTTGCAAATAGCAGCTTGACAGATACCGAGCGAATCGCGTACAGTTATTCGAAATCGATCGCATAATTATAACGAACCAACAGCGTAGACCAAGGATATGACGTTCCCGCACGGTGCGCACAGAGAGGAAGCCCCAGGCTGCAAGGCTTCTCGTCAGCGTCGGAACGATCCCCGCCTTGCGAGCTGCAGCGGTGAAGCGAAGCACCAGTATCCGCTGCCGGCGAGAGCCGTTACCGAATCGAGTATTGCCAGCCGGCAGCATGCTGCATGGCTTGCAATAGCATTTAGGGTGGTACCGCGAGCACATTCGTCCCTGACGAATGTGCTCTTTCTGTTGGGATGCGGATTTCAGAGCAAGCATGATCCCTCCGCGAACAGAGGGTTGCGTGGAAAGTAGGGCCCCAAAGGGCGTACTTTCCAACGAGGAGAAGCAGCAGGCTGCAAAGTAAGGGCCATCGGGCCGTACTTTTGCCAGATGCGACAGTTAACCGAAGGGCGAAGTCGAAAGAAGGCCCCCAAGGGGCGTACTTTCCACGAGGAGCAGCAGCAGGCTGCAAAGTAAGGCCCATCGGGCCGTACTTTTGCCAGATGCGACAGTTAATCGATGGGCGAAGTGGAAAGAAGGCCCCCAAAGGGCGTACTTTCCAACGAGGAGCAGCAGCAGTCTGCAAAGTAAGGCCCATCGGTCCGTACTTTTGCCAGATGCGACAGTTAATCGATGGGCGAAGTGGAAAGAAGGCCCCCAAGGG
>JAEWJS010000181.1 GCA_023386495.1 Bacillota bacterium
TGCCGACGGTCGTCGATGTCGGCACGGGCAGCAGCGCCATCGCCGTGACGCTGGCTTCGCAGCGTCCGCGCTGGCGCGTGGCGGCGTCCGACCTGTCGGCGGACGCCTTGGAGACGGCGCGCGGGAATGCCGCGCGCCATGGCGTAGCTGCGCGCCTGCGGTTCGCGCAGGGCGACTTGCTCGCACCGTTCGCGCGAGCGGACAGCCCCGCCGCCACATCGCATGGCGGCGGGGCGCAGGCGGAGGCACCAGTAGCATCGGCGGATGGTGGTAGGGTGCAGATGGATGAGGGTGCGGTGCACGTGGAAGGTGGAGAGGCGCAACCAGATAGCGGCGGAACACAGGCGGTGGATATAGCCGACGATGTGTTCGCCTCCGGGGAGTTGGCAGGGCTCAAAATCGACGTACTCGTATCGAACCCGCCTTACATTCCTGCATCCGACATCGCCGGATTGCAGCGCGAAGTCCGCGACCATGAGCCGTGGCTCGCTTTGGACGGCGGAGCGGACGGTCTCGATCCGTATCGCAGAATGATCGAGCAGTTGCCGTCGCTCGCCGCGATTCCGCGCATCGTTGCGTTTGAGCTTGGCCAAGGCCAGGCCCAGGAGGTTGCTCGGCTGCTGCGAGAGACGGGCCACTGGCCGGACATCCGCATCGTAACAGACTACGCAGGAATCGAACGACACGTAATCGCGGTCACGACATAATTTCCAAGAAGGGCCTGCCGGTTGATGAATCCGGTTAGGCTCTTTTTTATCTTCCGGCCACTATACCGTTGAATCAGGAAAATATGTGTCTCGTGCGCCCTCTGGCCACTATCCCGTCGCATCAGGAAAGTATGTGTCTCGTACGCCCTCTGACCACTATCCCGTTGCATCAGGAAAGTATGTGTCTCGTGCGCCCTCTGACCATTATCCCATTGAATCAGGAAGGTATGTGTCTCGTTCGTCTTCTGGCCACTATCCCGTTGCATCAGGAAAGTATGAGTCTCGTGCGCCCTCTGACCACTATCCCGTCGCATCAGGAAGGTATGTTTCTCGTTCGCCTTCTGGCCACTATCCCGTCGCATCAGGAAAGGGGCAATATTTTTCTCCTGATCGAAAGGGATAGTGGTCAGAAGATTACGGAACAAGGCAAATCCTGATCGAAGGGGATAGTGGCGAGAAGTGTGCGAAGGTGGCATTGCCTGATCGAAAGGGATAGTGGTCAGAGTGTGCGGAGAGAGGCATTGCCTGACTGAAGGGATAGTGGCGAGAAGAATACGGAGAGAGGCATTGCCTGATTGAATGGGATAGTGGCAAGAAGTATGCGGAGAGGGCATTACCTGACCGAAAGGGATAGTGGTGAGAAGTGTGTGGAAAGAGGCATTGCCTGATCGAAAGGGATAGTGGCAAGAAGAGTGCGGAGGGAGGCATTGCCTCTGACTGAAAGGGATAGTGGCCAGAAGAGTGCGGAGAGAGGCAAGTCCTGATCGAAAGGGATAGTGGTCAGAAGACGCCTGGGGAGGATAGCCGGAGTGTCTAGCAAACTATTTTTCGCGAGAGCGGTAGATTAGGAGGTTTAAAGTTTGAGAGAGCGGACATACTAGGGACATAACCGTTCCGGGACGCAACCCTGAAGCGCCGACGGGCGCCGGAAAGAAGGGCTTGTGACATGGTCATCCGCCATCCTAATTCTTATTCCTATTCGTATAAATTTCCTTATCGCGCTTCTTACGGGTATTTGATTCTTGCTATTATGATGCTGGTTATGTCTTGGGAAAGCATGAAGTCGGACGCTGCCGTCGCTGGCGGCGCGATTCCGGAGGAGTCGATTCGGCTCCGCATCCTCGCGAATTCGGATTCTCCGGCCGATCAGGCCGTCAAACGGCACATCCGCGATGCGGTCGTCGCCGATATGCAACGCTACGCCACGCAATCGCATACGATCGATGAGGCTCGTCAGGACATCGCAAGCCGACTCCCGTCGATCGAACAATTGGTGCGCGACGAACTCGCGAAGCGCGGTTTCGGCTACGCGGTCAAGGCCGAGCTCGATACGGTCCCCTTCCCGACCAAAATGTACGGAGGCACCGTCTATCCCGCAGGCGACTATGAGGCGCTGCGCATCACGCTTGGCGCAGGGAACGGACAAAACTGGTGGTGCGTGCTGTTCCCGCCCTTGTGCTTCGTGGATGCGGTCAGCGGAGAGGCGACAACGGTTCAGACGGCAGCCGCCTCCGCGGCAGTCGCGCAGCAAGCCGGAGATGTCGAGGAGCAGTCGGCATCGGGGCCGGAGAAACCGGAAGTGAAGTTCTTCTTATGGGAACTGCTGCAGAAGATCGGCGCGTTTTTCAGCAAGCTGTTCAGCTAGGAATTCGGAGCTCCGGAGCCATTGCACTTAACGTGCGGTGGCTCTTTGCGCGTCTAGTCAGCGATTCGGGTCGAATGTGCTATAATATTGGGCACATGGACATTGCGTCCACTATTCTGCAAAAGAGGGCGTACAGTTGGAACATCATACGACGAAACAATGGGATATGCACGATTCGGCGCCAGGCGCAAAAGACATCGCGTACGCGCAGGCTGCGGCGGTGCTCCGGGAAGGGGGCACGGTTGCTTTTCCGACAGAGACGGTGTATGGGCTGGGGGCTGATGCACGCGATTCGTCTGCGGTGGCGCGGATCTTCGAAGCGAAGGGCAGGCCTTCCGACAACCCGCTCATCGTTCATATCGCGCATCGCGATCAATTGGCAGACATCGCGCTTCCTTGCGGCGCGATCGAGCGCGCGCTGATGGATGCCCATTGGCCGGGGCCGCTGACGATCGTGCTGCCCGTGAAGCCGGGCGCGGTGTCGCCGCGCGTAACGGCGGGGCTCGACACGGTGGCCGTGCGCATGCCGGCTCACCCGGTCGCGCTGCGGCTCATCGCGGAAGCGGGCTGTCCGGTCGCGGCGCCGAGCGCCAATCGCTCCGGCAGGCCGAGCCCGACGACTGCCGCGCATGTCCGCGAGGATCTGGACGGCCTGATCGATGGGCTGGTCGACGGCGGTCCCGCCGAGGTCGGCTTGGAGTCGACGGTCGTCGAGGTCGACGGCGGGGTCGTCCGGGTGCTTCGACCGGGCTGCGTGACGGTTGAGCAGCTCTGTGCTGCCGCCGGCTGCGAGGTCGTGCTCGACGAGTCGCTGCGGCTGCAAGGGCTGCAAGCTGCGGGAGTCGATGCTCCGGAGCAACTGGCGGGAGGCTCGGAGCGTGGAACCGGCGGTCGCGAGGCCGCCGAAGCGACTGCGGCTACAATAGCGGAGGATGTTGCTGTGGAGGGGGGCATCGCGGCAGTTCAGCAGCATTCGCCAGCGCCGCGTTCGCCCGGCATGAAGTACGCGCACTACGCGCCGCGCGGCGAGATGACGCTCGCGCTCGGCGCGGCGGACGCCGTGCGTGCTTACATCGCGCGCGAGGCAACTGCCGCGCGTGCGCTCGGCCTGCGCACGGGCGTGCTCACGTATGACGAGCACGCCGCTGCTTACGCCGATGCCGCCGATGTCGTCCAGTCATGCGGCAGGCTCGCGCAGCCGCTGGAAGCCGCGCAGCGCCTGTACGCGGCGCTTCGCGCGTTCGACGAGCAAGCGGTCGAACGCATCTGGGCCGAGGGCGTCGAGGCCGAAGGAATCGGCCTCGCGCTGATGAATCGCCTGGCCAAGGCGGCGGGCGGCCGCGTCGTGCGCGTCTAGCTGGAGCTAGGCAGCCTGGCAGCCTGGCGGCCTCGCAATCGAGTCGGCGCGTGACCACCGAACAAGCCCGTCATGATCGCCTCCTTGTCCGCATAGCATGGTTAGAGAATGCTGCGGAATACGGAGGAGATCGAATGGATATCGCAACGATTGCTGCAGGCCAGCTGCTCACGGTTCTGGTCATCGCTGTCGCGCTGGGGATGGACGCTTTTTCGCTGGGCATCGGCATCGGTCTCAGAGGGATTCGCAAGCTGGACATTCTGAAGCTGAGCTTCATCATCGCGTTATTCCACGTGCTGATGCCGCTCGGCGGGATGTATACGGGCCAATATTTCAGCACGCTGCTCGGCGATGTCGCGACCCGGGCCGGCGGCGCGCTCTTGCTGCTGCTTGGCGGACACATGGTGTACAGCTCGCTGCGGGGCGAAGAGGTGCAGTCGTTCGATCACCGGACCTTTTGGGGGATGCTAGTATTTGCGCTCAGCGTGAGTATCGACTCGTTCTCCGTCGGCGTGTCGCTGGGGATGTTCGCGACCGACGTGCTGCTGACCGTGCTGCTGTTCGGTTTGTTCGGCGGACTGATGTCGATCCTCGGCTTGATGCTCGGCCGCAAAGTGAGCCGCGGACTGGGCGAATACGGCGAAGCGTGCGGCGGGGTCATCCTGTTCGCGTTCGGCGTGGTGTTTTTACTATAATGAGAAGTGGCGTGCCGCAAGATCGGCATGCATGACAGGATCGGATAAGAAGGGGGATGTGCGGCTATGACCCGGATTTTGTTCGTCTGCACCGGCAATACATGCCGCAGCCCGATGGCAGAAGCGATTCTGCGGGAGCGGGCGCGTGCGAAGGGCGTACAGGTTGAGGTGCGTTCGGCCGGCGTGTCGACGGTCGACGGCTTGCCGATCTCCGCGCATGCGGTCGAGACGCTTCGATCCCGGCAGGTCCCGCATGGCGGTTCATCGAATGCGGTGACGGCGGAATCGGTTGCATGGGCGGACCTGATATTGGCGATGACGACGGGCCATAAGCGGAACCTGATCGAACGGTTCCCGCAGGCGCTCGACAAGACGCATACACTCAAGGAATTCGTAGAGAATCGCAGCGACGTGCTATCGGATATCGGAGAGCTGGAGCGGCTCTACTCCGAGTGGCAGCTGAGCCAGGCGCTCGGCACGCCGTTCTCGGACGAAGACCGCAAGCGGCTCCTGCAGCTGGAGCAGCGGATCCCGAGCTTCGATATCGCCGATCCGTTCGGGGGCTCGCTGGAACTATACCGGCTTGCAGCCGACGAAATCGGCGAAGCGGTGGATCGATTGCTCGATAAGCTGTCGAAGGAAGGATAAAGGCGCAAACAACGATTGATTTTCTCGCGCCGATCCGGTATGATTTGGGTAATGAAAAGACGGATCCGATGTAACTGGCGACGGAAGTGGGCAACCACGGTGGAGCATCGGAACATACGGCCGGTCGCCTGGGCAAAGAGCTGCGCGCTATTCAAGTGCGTCATGCTCTTTTTTTCGTCTTGAACCCTTGGAATTAGGTATACTATGATTGACGTTCAAAAAGTTCGGTTGTCGGACAACCACTATACCGGGAGGAATGGCTATGAGAATCGCAATTGGCGCGGACCACGCCGGCTATCGGCTGAAGGATGAGATCGTGCCGCTCTTGAAAGAGCTGGGCCATGAAGTAGAGGATTACGGCTGCGACTGCAACCAGTCGGTCGATTATCCGGACTATGCGGTGCCTGTCGGCGACGCGGTCGCATCTGGCAAGGCGGACCGCGGCATTCTGATCTGCGGCACGGGCATCGGCATGACGATCGCGGCGAACAAAATCCCCGGCATTCGCTGCGCGCTCGTGCACGATATGTTCTCGGCTAAGGCGACGCGCGAGCATAACGATACCAATGTACTCGCAATGGGCGAGCGCATCATCGGACCGGGCCTGGCGCAAGAGATCGTCCGCATCTGGCTGGAGACGCCGTTCTCGAACGGCGAACGGCATGTCGGCCGCGTGGGCAAGGTGAAGGCGCTCGAAGCGAAGTATACGATTCATCCCTAGCCTGAACGAATAGCATTCGGATAACTGCTGACTGCAACTGCATGACACCGAGGGGGAAGCGAACATGGCTGAGATTCGGTATGCGGCAATCGCCGCAGATGTAGAGACGATCGTGCGCGAGCTGGCGGCGGCCGCAGGCATGAAGGCCGGACAGCTGCTCGTGGTCGGCACGAGCACGAGCGAGGTCATGGGCCGGCGGATCGGCACGTCCGGCACGACGGAGGCCGCCGCTGCGATCTACGCCGGCGTGGAAGTGGCGCGGCAGGCCATCGGCTTCGAGCCGCTGTTCCAATGCTGCGAGCATCTGAACCGCGCGCTCGTCGTATCGCGGCAGGCGGCCGAGCGGCTCGGCCTTGACGAGGTATCGGCCGTGCCGATACCGGGCGCCGGCGGCTCGATGGCGGCTTACGCCTATCGGCAGCTGCCGGACGCATGCCTCGTCGAGCGCGTCGCTGCGCATGCGGGCATCGACATCGGCGACACGCTGATCGGCATGCATCTGCGCCGCGTGGCGGTGCCGGTGCGGCCGTCGATTCGCGCGATCGGCGAAGCGCACGTCACGATGGCCTATGCCAGACCGAAGCTGGTCGGCGGGGCGCGTGCCGTGTACGTGCTGGAAGAGCAGTCGCAAGGAGCGGCGGACGAGACACGCAGCACATGCGAGTAACTGTCGCGCACGAGAAGGACGCGGTACTTGCAAGTAACTGCCACGGCGAAGGGCGCTTGTGCAGCGCAGGCGAGTGTCTTGGAGGCGCTTAGCGGTATTTTCTACCACTAATACGCTTGCCCGAGCAGTAACTGAATAATTTAGTGGGAAATCCTGCGGTTATTTCGGCGCATCTTCGCGATAATCGATTTTTGACAAGATTTTAGTGGTACTATTTGACCTAAATTCCGATGAATAGATGGACAGCGATGATTTAGTGGTATTTTTCTCCACTACAGATTCCGTTGATTGGCTGAAAGGCTGCACATAGATGAATACCACACATTGGGGAGGACAATGAACATGGAAAATCTGCGTAAGCAAGACCCGGAAATCGTCAAAGCGCTCGGCCTCGAGCTGCAGCGCCAGCGCGACAACATCGAGTTGATCGCGTCGGAGAACATCGTCAGCGAAGCGGTTATGGAAGCGATGGGCACGGTGCTGACGAACAAGTATGCCGAAGGCTACCCTGGCAAGCGCTACTACGGCGGCTGCGAATACGTGGACATCGCCGAGGATATCGCGCGCAAGCGCGCGAAGGAGCTGTTCGGCGCCGATCACGTGAACGTGCAGCCGCACTCGGGCGCACAGGCGAACATGGCCGTCTATCTGGCAGCGCTCAAGCCCGGCGACACGGTGCTCGGCATGAACCTGGCCCACGGCGGCCACTTGACGCACGGCAGCCCGGTCAACGCATCCGGCCTGCTCTATAACTTCGTCGCTTACGGTGTCAGCGAAGACACGTCCACGATCGACTACGAAGAAGTCCGCAAGGCGGCCTTCAAGCATCGCCCTCGCCTGATCGTCGCCGGTGCCAGCGCGTACCCGCGCATCATCGACTTCGAGAAGCTCGGCCAAATCGCGCAGGACGTAGGCGCGCTGTTCATGGTCGACATGGCGCACATCGCGGGTCTCGTCGCAGCAGGCCTGCATCCGAGCCCGGTGCCGCATGCGCACTTCGTGACGACGACGACGCACAAGACGCTGCGCGGTCCGCGCGGCGGCATGATCATGTGCCGTCAGCCGTGGGCGGCAGCCATCGATAAAGCCGTATTCCCAGGCTCCCAAGGCGGCCCGCTGATGCATGTTATCGCATCCAAGGCCGTCGCGCTCGGCGAAGCGCTGCAGCCGTCGTTCAAGACCTACGCGGAGAACGTCGTGAAGAACGCGCAGACGCTGGCGGAATCGCTGATCGCCGAGGGCCTCAACCTCGTATCCGGCGGCACGGACAACCATCTGATGCTGATCGATACGCGCAACCTGAACATTACCGGCAAGGAAGCCGAGCATGTGCTTGATTCCGTCGCGATTACGGTGAACAAGAACGCGATCCCGTTCGATCCGACGAGCCCGTTCGTCACGAGCGGCATCCGCGTCGGTACGCCGGCTGTCACGAGCCGCGGCATGGACCAAGACGCGATGAAGACAATCGCCAAGGTCATCGCGCTCACGCTGAAAAATTCCAAGGACGAAGCGAAGCTGGCCGAAGCACGCAATCTGGTGCGCGACCTGACCGCGAAGTTCCCGCTCTACCCGAACATGCAATACTAATCGCACGCGCGATCACGCCCCAAGGCGCTGCCCGGCCTCATAGCCGAGCAGCGCCTTTTTTCATTTGGTCAGGCGGCGCTTTAGCGCTGACGATTTTAGGCGAATTTTAAGTAGAAGGGGGCATGTCGTGTGCTATTCTGAGAATAGACAATCACCGCACGGCGGACAGCATGGAGCGGTACGGATGACGGGAGGTGCGGGAGCGATGATGGGGATCTTGTTGTGGGGGGCGGCTGCCGCGATCGGAATCGCGGCTGCGTACAGTTATCGGACGGCCAAGGGCGCGAAGAGCAAGGGCGGCATGAAGGTGCCGAGCTCGAAGCCTCCGGCTGCGCTGGGCATTCAGGACGATCATCCGGCGTACGGCGCGGCGGTGCGGCTGGAAGCGGCGCTGGATGCGGACTTTACGGCACGCCTAGAGGCACGCGTGCGCGGACGGAGTCCCGGCATGTCACAGGCAGAGTGGGAGTGGACATGGTTCGAGCTGAAGCGTTATTTTCTCATGTGCGGCATTATGCGGCAGGTGCAGATGTACGGCGCGCGGACGGACGACATCTGGCACGAAATGCTCGTGTTCACGCGGGAATACCAGCTGTTCTGCGAGCGCTTCTGCGGCACGATGATTCATCACGCCCCGCATGTCCAAGCGAGCCGTCCCAGCGAGGATGACCGGGCTTGGTTCGATTGGGTCTACTGCGAGCTGTTCAAGCCGTCGCCGGTCAGCGAACGGGTATGGGGCCGGTTCTTCGCGTTCCCGATGTCCCGGAGTATGCTGGACGAGCCGCTCGTCAAGACGCCGAATGCGTATCGCGAGGCGAGATTCAATATGCGGGCGGCGGACAAGAATGCAGAGCTCGCTTACGTCGTGGAATGGCTGGCCGGTCGCTTCGGGCAGCAGCTGACGGAGGGCCGCAAGCTCGTCGAGGGAGGCCGCGCCTACCCGAAGCGTTCGCGCTGGGGCGCGGACAACTACGCCTCCGCCGGCGGCGCGATCGTATTCGCTTCGATGCTGGCGCCGATGGACTATGAACGGAACATGGAAGATCTACTCGAGCGGGGCAAGCCGGGCAGCGACGGCGCGGGGGCGAGCTGCGGGAGCGGCGGCTTCTACGGCAGCAAGTCTGACGGGAACGGGTCGCACGGACACGGAGACAGCTCGCCGTCCGATTCGGGCGGCGGCGATGGCGGCGGCGCATCCTGCGGCTCTGGAGGCTGCGGAAGCTCTTAGGCGATGCGCATAGCAGGAATGACGGCGGGGGGCCTATTCGGCTCCCCGCTTGGTGGTTTTTGCCGCCCGGCAAGCCGAAAAGCACCCGTCGCCTCGCACGTTCCCCGTTCCCCCAAATCGCTTGTGCAGATTAAGGCGCATAGTGGTATAATAACCAAGATTATGACGCGGGTTCGGGCGGCCGATGCTGCCGGACAAATGCGCCAAGGAGGAGCATCCATGGGTACACTGGTCATTTGCGACCATCCTTTGATTCAACATAAGCTGACGTTCATCCGCGACAAGAAGACGATCACGAAAGATTTTCGCGATCTCGTGGGTGAAGTGGCGACCTTGATGGCTTACGAGATTACGCGCCATGTGCCGCTCGAGAAGATGACGATCGAGACGCCCGTGGCAGAGACGCAGAGCTATGTGCTATCCGGCAGGATGATCGGGCTCGTGCCGATTCTGCGCGCGGGGCTCGGCATGGTGGACGGCATCCTGCAGCTAATCCCGTCGGCGAAGGTCGGCCATATCGGCCTGCAGCGCAACGAGGAGACGCTTCAGCCGGTCGAATACTACATTAATCTCCCGACGGATGCGCAGGAGCGCCTCCTGATCGTGATCGATCCGATGCTGGCAACGGGCGGGTCCGCCAATGCCGCGCTTGCCGCGCTGAAGGCCAGAGGCTGCAAGCATCTGAAGCTCATGTGCCTGATCGCCGCGCCGGAGGGCGTACAAGCCGTACAAGCCGCGCACCCTGACGTAGACATCTACGTCGCCGCCGTGGACGAGCGTCTCAATGAGCACGGCTACATCGTCCCGGGCCTAGGCGACGCCGGGGACAGACTTTTTGGAACCAAATAGTACAGTACATATAGGAGTGACGGTAAATTGGCAGCAAGACTAAAAGTGATGACCGTGTTCGGCACGCGGCCAGAGGCGACGAAGATGGCGCCGCTCGTGCTGGAGCTGCAGAAGTACGAAGACTTGATCCAGCCGATCGTGTGCGTGACCGCGCAGCATCGGGCGATGCTGGATCAGGTGCTCGACTTTTTCGAGATTCGCCCGAATTACGACCTGAACGTCATGAAGGAGCGCCAGACGCTGCTCGATACGACGATCAACGTCATCAGCGGCCTTGATCCCGTGCTGAAGGAGGCGCGCCCCGATATCGTGCTCGTGCACGGCGATACGTCGACGACGTTCCTCGCGAGCTACGCGGCCTTCCTGAACCAGATCAAGATCGGCCATGTCGAAGCAGGCCTTCGCACGTGGAACAAGATGTCGCCGTATCCGGAGGAGATGAACCGTCAGCTGGCCGGCGTGCTTGCGGACGTGCATTTCTCGCCGACGGCCTGGTCGGCCGGCAACCTGCTGAAGGAGAACAAGTCGGAGTCGACCATCTACGTGACGGGGAATACGGCGACGGACATTTTCCAATACACGGTGGACAACTCGTTCACGCATCCGATCATCGAGTGGGCGAAGGGCAAACGGATGATCCTGATGACGGCGCACCGCCGCGAGTCGATCGGCGAGCCGCATCGCAACATCTTCCGCGCGGTGAAACGCATCGCCGATGAGTTCGAGGACGTTGCGATCGTGTACGCGGTGCATCCGAACCCGGCGGTCGTCGAACCGGCGAAGGAGATTCTCGGCGATCATCCGCGCGTGCAGCTGATCGATCCGCTCGACGTGTTCGAGTTCCACAACTTCTACCCGCATGCCTACATGATCATGACGGATTCGGGCGGCCTGCAGGAGGAGGCGCCGTCGTTCGGCGTGCCGACACTGGTGCTGCGCGATACGACGGAGCGGCCGGAGGGCATCGAGGCGGGGACGCTCGAGCTGGTCGGCACGGAGGAGAAGGACGTGTACGAGCATGCGCGCAAGCTGTTGACGGACAGCGCCGCTTACGAGCGGATGAGCAATGCGGCCAATCCGTACGGCGACGGCAGAGCCTCCGAACGGATCGTCCAAGCGATCCTGCATCACTTCGGCAGGGGCGAACGTCCGGATCCATTCCAAGCCTAGCAATTTTCACATAATGTTCACAGGTTGCCTGCGAGCCAGCAGCAGTACAGCATACAGTTATACTGTACGGTTGCGAGAGAGCGCAAAGCCAGTAAAATCAAGGGTTTCTGTGATCTAGTTCACTGAATGTTTGAATTTATATCAATTGACAAAGCTTATTCGCCACGGATAAAATATATGAGGATTGATAGGGGTATAGCCATGGACAAGAAGGGCAAAGGCGACAATCCTTGGCGTGCGGCCGGCCTTGTCGGCGCGATGGGGTTGAATGTCGCCCTATGTGTTTTCGCGGGGTATTGGGCTGGGGCCAATCTTGGCGGAACATCCGGGTGGATCATCACCGGATTAACGTTGGGGCTGATCGTCGGTATCCTTGCATGCGTGGCATTGGTGAAGGCTGTATTGGGGGGCTCCGATGAATGACATCCTGAACAGAACCGTTCGCTCCTCCATGTTCTTCGTAGCCGCATTGTTGGCTGCGTGGGCGCTTGCACCCGAAGGGCGGACAGTGGCCGCCGGCCTCATCCTCGGAACGATCGCAAGTCTCATGAATGCGTTTTTATTGCGCAGGCGCATCGAGCTTATTACGCGCTTGGTGATGGAGAACAGCGGGAAGAGAGCCGGGCTGGGTTTGGCGAGCCGGATTGCGACGATTCTGCTGGCTGTTATGGTAGCTTACCGTTTTCCTGAGCAGTTCTCGATGCCCGCGACATTAGCAGGTTGTTTTTATGCCCAGGTGATGGTTTTTTTTACAGCACTGGTACAGAATATTAAGGGTAGTAATGGAAAGGGGTGAAAACACAGAATGCATATTTTTCCCGTCATTCAGGTCGGAGGATTCAATCTTGATCTCTCTACGTTGCTGGCGATTGTCGTATCCTTCGTGATCGTCTTCTTGCTGGCGAGAGCATCGGTGAGGAATTTGTCTGTCCGTAATCCGTCCAAGATGCAGAACTTCCTGGAATGGGTCGTCGACTTCGTGCACAACACGATTGCCAGCACGATGCCGCTCGACAAAGCTAAGAAGTTCATCGCCCTTGGGATGACGCTGATCATGTTCATCTTCGTCTCGAACGTTCTCGGTCTGCCGTTCGGTATCGTAACCGAACACACGAAGGAATTCGAATTGTTCGGCTCCACGGTCATTACGCAAGAGTATGTGGACGATCACGACGGGCATGCTCACGTCGCATGGTGGAAGTCGCCGACAGCCGATATCATGGTCAACCTCGGTCTCGCGGCCGTTGTGTTCTTCCTGATCCACTATCTGGGCCTCACGCAGAATCGCAAGCACTACCTGAAGCACTATTTTCAGCCGTACCCGGTGTTCTTCCCGCTCAACCTCATTGAGCAGGTTGCAAGGCCGATTACGCTGGCTGTTCGTCTATACGCCAACATTTTTGCCGGCGAACTGCTGATCTCGACCATCCTTATGCTTGGTTTCGTTGGGTTCCCGCTTCTTGCCGTATGGCAGGGCTTCAGTATATTCATAGGTGCCATTCAAGCGTTCCTCTTCACGATTCTTACGATGGTCTACATCTCGTCTGCAATCGTGCATGAAGAGGAGCATGGAGAAAGTCACTAATATCCCTTTTTTAGTTCGAATATGGCCGGTCAGCATGCGGCCTGTCGGAATGAGTTATAACCAATCACACACAATTTGAGGAGGATTTACAAATGGAATTTTTGGCAGCAGCTATTGCAGTTGGTCTGGGCGCAATCGGCGCAGGTTTCGGTAACGGTATGATCGTAAGCAAGACGGTTGAAGGTATCTCCCGTCAGCCGGAAGCGCGCGGCGCGCTGCAGACGACGATGTTCATCGGCGTAGGTATCGTCGAGGTTGTTCCGCTGATCGGCGTCGTACTCGGCTTCTTGATGTTCTTTGCAGCTTAAGAAATAAGTAAATAGTTACGCGAGGCGGGGACGGCAATTGCCTCCACGCCTTCTGTTTGTATGATTCGGCTATGCATGGGCCCTTAGAATCAACCAGGAAAGGAGCGTTATCGATGTCATTTTATTGGGAATCAACCGTCATTGCGATTATCGCATTCGGCTTGCTGTATTGGCTGCTCAGTAAGTATGCGTTTGGCCCGCTTTTCAGTGTCATGGAGCAGCGCCGGCAATTGGTGAAAGACGAGATCGCGAATGCGGAAGCCAGCCGCCAGCAAGCAGAGCAGCAAGTAGCGGAGCAGAAGCAAGCGCTCCTCGATGCTCGTCAGGAAGCACAGAACATGATCGAGCAAGCAAGGAAGTCCAGCAGCAAGCAAGCGGAAGATATCATCGCGGCTGCGCAGGCAGAAGCCAAGCGCCTGAAGGACGATGCCGTGAAGGAAATACAGAATGAGAAGAACAATGCGATTGCTGCGCTGCGCCGCCAAGTAAGCGGAATGTCGGTACTGATCGCCTCGAAGATTATCGAGAAGCAAGTGGACGAGCAGACGCAAGAGCAATTGATCGATAAGTACCTGAACGAAGTAGGGAAGACATCATGAGCCGGGCGTCAATAGCAGCCAAGCGTTATGCCAAGGCACTGTTCGAGATCGCGCAGCAGCAGAACATCGTCGCTGACGTCGAGCAGCAGCTTAAGGGCCTGGCGGGTGCGCTGGAGCAAGATCCGGCAATCTTGAAGTTCCTTGCATTCCCGAATATCGATACGGCACGCAAGATGGCCGTACTGCGGGATGCGCTCGGCGGCAAGTTCTCGGAAGCCGTGCTGAACACGGTCGAACTGCTGGTCGTCCGCGGCCGTCAGGAGAATATTCCGGGCGTGTACGAAGCCTATACGAAAATCGCGGGCGAGGCTACCGGCCAAGCGAACGCAATCGTCTATACGGCGAAGCAGCTGAGCGATAGCGAACTGGAGAAGATCGTTCAACAGTTCAGCAAGACCATCGGCAAGGCGATCCGTGCGGAGCAAGTGGTGGAGCCGGCGCTTCTCGGCGGCATCCAAGTGCGGATCGGCGACCGTCTCTACGACGGCAGCTTGTCCGGTAAGCTCGCGCGTTTGGAAAAAACGTTACAAACTCAAGCACTGTAGATAGGGGTGAGCGAATTGAGTATCAGACCTGACGAGATCAGCACGCTGATCAAGCAACAGATCGAACAATATAAATCCGAAATCCAAGTCGTCGACGTCGGCACGGTCATTCAAGTAGGCGACGGTATTGCCCGCGTTCACGGTCTCGAGAACGCGATGTCCGGCGAACTGCTCGAGTTCGCGAACGGCGTTGTAGGCATGGCCCTCAACCTCGAGGAAAATAACGTAGGTGTCGTCATCATGGGTCCTTACACGGACATTCGCGAAGGCGACCAAGTCAAGCGTACCGGCCGCATCATGGAAGTGCCAGTAGGCGAAGCCCTGCTCGGCCGCGTCGTTAACCCGCTCGGCCAGCCGCTCGACGGCGCAGGTCCGATCGCAACGACGGAATTCCGTCCCGTAGAATCGCCGGCACCAGGCGTATTCGCTCGTAAATCGGTTCATGAGCCGATGCAGACGGGTATCAAAGCCATCGACTCGATGATTCCGATCGGCCGCGGTCAGCGCGAGCTCATCATCGGCGACCGCCAGACGGGTAAAACCGCCATCGCGATCGACGCGATCATCAACCAGAAGGGCAATGGCGTGAAGTGTATCTACGTCGCAGTCGGCCAGAAGCAATCCACCGTTGCGAACGTAGTCGAGACGCTCCGCCGCCATGGCGCGCTGGAGTACACGATCGTCGTTACCGCTGCTGCATCCGAGCCGGCTCCGCTGCTCTTCCTGGCGCCGTACGCAGGCTGCGCAATGGGCGAATACTTCATGTACAAGGGCGAGCACGTGCTCGTTATCTACGATGACCTCTCGAAGCAAGCAGCCGCATACCGCGAGCTGTCCCTCTTGCTCCGCCGTCCTCCGGGCCGGGAAGCATACCCGGGCGACGTCTTCTACCTGCACTCCCGCCTTCTCGAGCGTGCAGCGAAGCTGAACGAAGCGCACGGCAGCGGATCGCTGACGGCACTGCCGTTCATCGAGACGCAAGCATCCGACGTATCGGCGTACATCCCGACGAACGTCATCTCCATCACCGACGGCCAGATCTTCCTGGAGTCCGACCTGTTCTACTCCGGTCAGCGTCCAGCGGTTAACGTCGGTATCTCGGTATCCCGCGTAGGCGGTTCCGCGCAGATCAAAGCGATGAAGAAGGTTGCCGGCACGCTCCGTCTGGACTTGGCCGCTTACCGCTCGCTCGCAGCGTTCGCGCAGTTCGGTTCCGACCTCGATAAGGCAACGCAAGCGCAATTGACGCGCGGTGCCCGCACGATGGAAATTCTGAAGCAAGGCGTGAACGAGCCGATGCCGGTAGAGAAGCAAGTCATCTCGATCTTCACGGCAATCAAAGGCCACCTCGACGAGTATCCGGTCGATGCGGTAGGCCGCTTCGAGCGCGAGCTTCATATGTACCTGGAATCCAACGCGCCGCAGATCGCGCAGACGATCCGCGACACGAAGGACCTCACCTCCGAGACGGAGAGCGCCCTGACGGACGCGATCCAGAAGTTCAAGAAAAGCTTCGCCGTCTAATACGACGCGATCAAATAATGTAAGTTCAATCTCTCTAGCACCAACACCAGGCTTGGGGGGCGTCTGCTGCTCATAAGCGGGCGTTCCCAGAGCAACAAAGGCGGGTGAAACAATTGGCTAAAGGCATGCGCGAAATCAAAGCCAAGATCAAGAGCACGCAGAATACGATGCAGCTGACCAAAGCGCTGGAGCTCGTGGCCGCATCCAAGCTGCGCCGCGCGCAGGAGGCTGCGCAATCGTCTCGTCCGTACGCGGAGAAGATGAGGGAAGTCGTCGCAAGCATCGCGGCTGGCAGCAAGGGCGTCAAACACCCGCTGCTGGAGAAGCGCGCGATCAAGAAGACGGGCTACCTCATCATCACCTCCGACCGCGGTCAAGCGGGCGGCTACAATGCGAACATTCTGCGTAAAATGCTGAATACGATCCGTGATCGCCACCAATCGCCCGACGAGTACGTGTTGTTCGTCATCGGGCGCAAAGGGCGCGATTACTTGCGCCGCCGCGGCATGGCCGTACTCGAGGAAGTGACGGGCTTGTCCGATTCGCCTACGTTCGCAGATATCAAGAATATCGCGAATATGGCGGTCAGCAAGTTCGAAGAGGGCGTCTACGATGAGCTCTACTTGTACTACAACGAATTCGTGAACGCGCTGACGCAGATCCCTACGGAGAAGCAGCTGCTGCCGCTTGCCGACATGGGCGGCGCGAACGGCGGCGGGGCAACCGCGAGTTACGAATACGAGCCTTCGGCAGAAGAAGTACTGAGCGTGCTGCTGCCCCGTTATGCAGAGACGCTGATCTACAGCGCACTCTTGGACGCCAAGGCGAGCGAATTCGGTGCGCGGATGACCGCAATGGGAAGCGCAACGAAGAACGCGAAGAAGATGATCGAGAGCTATACGCTGATCTTCAACCGTGCGCGGCAAGCCGCGATCACGCAGGAAATATCGGAAATCGTCGCAGGCGCGAACGCGCAGAGCTAATCGCGCTCGCACTGGGACGCTGCAGTTAATGAGGAACCAGGAGGGAATAAGATGAATAAAGGACGCGTTATATCCGTCACGGGACCCGTCGTCGACCTTGAGTTCGAACGCGGACAACTGCCGGATATTCTGAACGCAGTCAAGATCGAGCAGCCCGCTACGGCAAGCTCCAAGGAAGTCAGCTTGACGCTTGAAGTAGCGACTCATCTTGGCGGCAATATGGTTCGCGCCGTTGCCATGAGCTCCACGGACGGTCTCGTTCGCGGAACGGAAGCCGTCGATCTGGGCGGACCGATCACCGTACCGGTAGGCTCAGCAACGCTCGGCCGCGTATTTAACGTACTGGGCGCGCCGATCGACAATCAACCGGCGCCGCAGGCTGAAGTCAGCCTGCCGATTCACCGTCCGGCTCCGACGTACGAAGAACTCTCGACGCAAGCCGAGATTCTTGAGACGGGCATCAAAGTTATCGACTTGCTCGCACCATACGCGAAGGGCGGCAAAATCGGCCTCTTCGGCGGCGCAGGCGTAGGCAAGACGGTAACGATCCAAGAGCTCATCAACAACATCGCGCAAGAGCACGGCGGTATCTCCGTATTCGCAGGCGTAGGCGAGCGTACCCGTGAGGGTAACGACTTGTACCACGAGATGAGCGATTCCGGCGTTATCAACAAGACCGCGATGGTGTTCGGCCAGATGAACGAGCCGCCAGGCGCGCGTCTTCGCGTAGCGCTGACGGGTCTGACGATGGCCGAGTACTTCCGCGACGAAGAGGGCAAGGACGTGCTGCTCTTCATCGATAACATCTTCCGCTTCACGCAAGCGGGCTCAGAAGTATCCGCATTGCTCGGCCGCATGCCGTCCGCGGTAGGTTACCAGCCGACGCTGGCAACCGAGATGGGTCAGCTGCAAGAGCGGATCACTTCCACGAAGAAAGGCTCCGTAACGTCGATCCAAGCGATCTACGTTCCTGCGGATGACTATACCGACCCGGCACCTGCGACGACGTTCGCCCACTTGGACGCAACGACGAACCTGGAGCGCCGCATCTCCGAGATGGGGATTTTCCCGGCGGTTGACCCGCTGGCATCCTCGTCCCGGATTCTGTCCCCTGACGTTGTCGGCCAAGAGCACTACGACGTCGCCCAAGGCGTTAAGCGTATCCTGCAGCGCTACAAGGAACTGCAAGATATCATCGCGATCCTCGGTATGGACGAATTGTCCGAGGAAGACAAGCTGACCGTCGCACGCGCGCGTAAAATTCAGCAATTCTTGTCCCAGCCGTTCCACGTTGCGGAACCGTTCACGGGCCAGAAGGGCATCTATGTACCGGTCAAAGAAACGGTTCGCAGCTTCAAAGAAATTCTGGAAGGTAAACACGACGATCTTCCGGAATCTGCTTTCCGTTATGTAGGCACGATCGAACAGGCCGTGGAGAAAGCCAAGACGCTGTAGAGCGTAGGCGGGAGGGATCCACTTGAGCACTTTTTTGTTGGAAATCGTGACGCCCGAGCGTAAAGTATACGCCGAGGATGTCAATATGGTAGTCGTCAAAGGCGTAGAGGGAGAACTCGGTATTCTGCCGAATCATATCCCGCTCGTCACGCCGCTGCGCATCTCGGCAGCGAAGATCAAGCAAGGCGGCAAGGAGACGATCGTAGCCGTGCAAGGCGGTTTCGTCGAGGTCCGCAAGGACAAAGTCGTCATTCTCGCCGAGAGCGCAGAGTTCCCGAACGATATCGACGTGGAACGTGCGCAAGCCGCCAAGACCCGCGCCGAGCAGCGCCTCACGAGCGCGCGCAAGGACGAGGTCGACTTCCGCCGCGCGGAGCTGGCGCTTCAACGCGCCATGAACCGTCTGGAAGTCGGCGGCCGCAGGTAAATAGTGTTTCAGAGGACGTCGCGCGGTTAGCCGCTGCGGCGTCTTTTTTGTGCTGGGTTGGATGGGGATGGGAGGGCGTGACGAGCTCATCCTCTATGGTGCTGAGCGGCGATAAGTGTCTTTTGAGCAACTAAATGGCCTGGGTACGCGCTAATGGAAGCAATAGTTGCTTTGCGGGCACTTAAATGTTCCATTTTGGGGTACAAGGTGGATGATGCCCCGCTTTAGTTGCTCCGAAAGCAACTATTGACGCGAAAGATGTAAATTATTGAGAAATAAGTGCCCCAAAAGCAACTAATGTTGTTCGGATCTGTGCCGGTCGAATACACTTTGCCAGCCGTGTGCCGTGTGC
>JAEWJS010000002.1 GCA_023386495.1 Bacillota bacterium
AGGATGTAGGAAGAGTGGGGGAGAACGGGAACAGCAAGATGACGCACGTAGTTCGGATTCGTCGAACTGGAGGCGGGCGGCTCGGCGAGGTTGCGCTGTAGTGCGGATTCGTCGAATTGGAGGGGACAATCTGGCGAAGGTATGCTCGATTGGGTGCTCTAAGCAGGCAAAACCGAACTACAGCAGCATTCCCGCCATCAGTATCCGCTGCAGTTCGACAAATTCGAACTAGAGATAGTAAGGCGGGGGATAGAGCGGAATAGTTGGAGGATGTAGGAAGAGTGGGGGAGAACGGGAACAGCAAGATGACGCACGTAGTTCGGATTCGTCGAACTGGAGGCGGGCGGCTCGGCGAGGGTGTGCTGTAATGCGGATTCGTCGAATTGGAGGGGACAATCTGGCGAAGGTCTGCTCGATTGGGTGCTCTAAGTGGGCAAAACCGAACTACAGGAGCATTCCTGCCATCAGTATCCACTGCAGTTCGGCAAATCCGAACTAGAGATAGTAAAGCGGGGACGGTGGACTGGGGAAGAGCAAGGGGGAGCCGGTATAGGGAAGCAAGAAAGCGGCTCTGAGCATGGCAGCAAGGTGATCGAGTTAATGCGAGGAAGAACGAGATCAGCAGGGTGTTGTAGATTGTGTGACGTAGAATGAGGGCAGCAAGGTGATCGAGTCAATGCGAGGAAGAGCGAGAGCAGCAGGGTGATGTAGATAATGTGACGTAGAACGAGGGCAGCAAGGTGATCGAGTAAATGCGAGGAAGAACGAGAGCAGAAGGGTGATGTAGGTAATGTGACGTAGAGCGAGAGCAGCAGGGTGATGCAAGTAATGTGAGTCAGAGCGTGGGCAGCAGGGAGATGCATGTAATGTGAGTCAGAGCGTGGGCACCATATTGTGTTGTGAGAGAAGGTGCAGTCGTACAACATCGACGCTCCAAGCGTCACACGCCCCAGGCGATGCAACGGCCCAGCGCGGCTTAAGCGCGCGGCGCGCGCTAATCTGTTCAGCCCCGGCCGCCAGGTTGGGATGAACTTGGAGGGCGGGGAAGCGCAGCGGAGAAAAACGGTTCTCTCGGAAAGTTTACGTGGCGCCTTTGACTGCGTGTCCCTACCACATCGTGGGATCAGAGGGGACACGCAGTCAACAGCGGCTGGAGAGAGAATCCGATTTTTCGCAGCGCAGCCCTCCCCATTCCCTTCAAATGAAAACCAATCCGGCGTTTTCATTTCTTTATTGTCACAAGAGTCCGACTATGCTATAATTTTTCTGGTAATGCTGTAACTAAAGGGCACGCAGGAGAAGAGTGGGGAAACCCACTCTTTACGTTTTGTCTGCGCAGGTTGAACCTTACGGGAGGTCTTTATAGCTTGAGCATGAGTAAAATTGGATCCGCCGTCGAAGCGATGGTTAAGCCATTTTTGGACGAGAACGGATTTGAGCTAGTCGATATCGAGTATGTTAAGGAAGGCAGCAATTGGTTCCTCCGCATCTTCGTAGATAAAGAAGGCGGAATCGATATCGACGAATGCGGCCGCATCAGCGAATACATAAGCGACCGCTTGGACGAGAATGATCCGATCCCGGACGCTTACTTCCTAGAAGTCTCTTCGCCGGGCGCGGAGAGGCCGCTTCGCAAGCCGGAAGACATGGCTAAGGCGGTTGGCAAGCAGGTATATATCAGCACGTACGAGCCGATTCACGGCGCCAAGGAATTCGAGGGCAAGCTGCTGTCATTCGAGGATGAACAAGCTGTCATCGCGATCGGCAAGAAGCAATACGCCGTGCCGTATTCCAAGATTGCCAGCGCCAGACTGGCCGTCGTCTTTTAATTGTTGAGAGGGGGAGTAGTTTTCAATGAGCATGGATTTTATCGAGGCGCTGTCGGAAATCGAAAGAGATAAGGGGATCAGCAAAGACATCTTGATCGAAGCGATCGAGGCGGCTTTGATCTCCAGCTATAAACGGAACTTCAATACGGCGCAGAACGTTCGCGTCGATATTAACCGTCATACCGGCGTGATCAAGGTGTTCGCGCGCAAGAACGTCGTCGAGGAAGTGCTGGATCCGCGCCTCGAGATTTCGGTCGAAGCCGCGCGCGAGATTAACCCGCATTATCAAGTCGACGATATCGCGGACATCGAAGTAACGCCGAGAGACTTCGGACGCATTGCGGCGCAGACGGCAAAGCAAGTCGTGACGCAGCGCATTCGCGAAGCGGAGCGCGGCTTGATCTACAATGCCTTCATCGACAAGGAAGAAGATATCGTCAACGGGATCGTGCAGCGTCAAGATACCCGTAATTTGTTTATTGATCTCGGTAAGGTCGAGGCCGTATTGCCGCTGACCGAATTGATGCCGAACGATAAGTTCAAGCACGGCGACCGCGTCAAGTCGTACATCACGAAGGTGGAGAACACGACGAAGGGGCCGCAGATTATTTTATCCCGCACGCATCCCGGTCTGCTGAAGCGTCTGTTCGAGCTCGAAGTACCCGAAATCTACGACGGTGTCGTCGAGATTCGGTCGGTTGCGCGCGAGGCGGGCTTCCGTTCGAAAATCGCCGTGCATTCGCGCAATGGCGAAGTCGATCCTGTCGGCTCTTGCGTCGGTCCGAAGGGGCAGCGCGTGCAGACGATCGTGACCGAGCTGAAGGGCGAGAAGATCGATATCGTCCGCTGGTCAGACAGCGTAGAGGAATATGTGGCGAACGCCCTCAGCCCGTCCAAGGTGCTGGAGGTTATCGTGTTCGAGCAGGAGAAGATGGCGCGCGTCATCGTGCCGGATTATCAATTGTCGCTCGCGATCGGCATCAAGGGCCAGAACGCGCGTCTGGCCGCGAAGCTGACCGGCTGGAAAATCGATATCAAGAGCGAGACGCAAGCCGAGCAGGAGTACGATCGTCCGCGCACGCAGGGCGACGCGATGCATCAGGATTCCGTATCGTACGACGGATAGCTGCAGTAACGTAAGCACCGCAAGCACATGGGGGGATGAGCGATGAAGCCGAGAAAAGTGCCGCTGCGCAAATGCATTGCCTGCCAAGAAATGATGCCGAAGAAGGCGTTGATCCGCGTGGTTCGTACGCCGGATGAGCTCGTGGCGATCGACTTGACCGGCAAAAAAGCGGGACGAGGCGCCTACCTATGCGGCAAGGTTGCATGTTTCAAGCTCGCGAAGAAGAGCAAGGCGTTCGATCGGGCATTGAAAATAACGGTCGATCCTGCGATCTATGATCAATTGGAGCAGGATTTCATTGAAGTCGAAGAGGAATTCCTCGCCGCTAAGGAACGGGGCGATGATGACGAATAAAGCATTGTCAGGGCTTGGCATGGCCATGCGCGCCGGGAAGCTTGCAACAGGCGACGAAACGGCGCTGAAGGCCGTTCAGCAAGGGAAAGCCTTCCTCGTATTCGTGGCGACAGATGCCTCGGAGAATACGAAGAAGAAGTATCGCGACAAGTGCGCAACGTATCGCGTGCGGCTGGTCGAAGCATTCGACCGCTATACGCTCGGGGCCGCGATCGGCAAGGCGGATCGGGTCATCGCAGCCGTCATTGATCCTGGCTTTGCCAGACTGATAGGGCAGCAGCTCGGTAACCTAACGGAGGTGGAGAATATTGAGTAAACAGGACAACAAGGATAAGTTAAGAGTTTACGAATACGCCAAGTCGCTCAACATGAGCAGCAAGGAAATCATTACGATCCTGAAGCGTCTCGATATGCCGGTTAACAATCACATGAGCGTGATGGAGAACAACATGGTCGAGAAGGTGGAAGGGTTCTTCAAGAACATTAAGGATAATGCTGCCGCAAAGCGTGCGCAAGAGACGAATGCGGCACGCCAACCGGCGAAGCCGGCAGGCAACCCCGCAGGCGGACAGCAGGCAGCGCGTCCGCAGGGGCAGCAAGGCGGCGGCCGCAGCGGCGATGCATTGACGCGTGCAGCAGCACCGCAGACAGCCAACCAAAATAACCAAGAAAAGCAGGGGAATATGAACGTAACGACGAGTCAATCCACAACGACAACGACATCGGGCACTCCGGCAAATGCGGCAGGTTCCGGAGCATCGAGCACCAGCCCAGCATCCAGCGGCGGTTCAAGCCGCCCGCAAGGCGGCCAGCGTGACCAGCGCCCACAAGGCCAAGGTCAAGGACGCGGACCGCAAGGCGGCGGATACGGCCAGAATCGCGGTCCGGGCCAAGGCGGCCAAGGCGGCGCGCGACCGCAAGGCCAAGGCCAGAGTCGCGGCCCAGGTCAAGGTCAAGGCGGTTACGGTCAGAACCGCGGCCCAGGTCAAGGCCAAGGCGGCCAAGGCCAGAACCGCGGACCACAAGGTGCCCGTCCAAGCCAAGGCGGCAGCGGCGCACCAGGCGGCTTCCGGTCCGGCGGACCGTCCCAAGGCGGCCAAGGCGGCGGCTTCCGCAGCAGCGCGCCTGGCGGCGCACCGGGCGGCGGCGCAGCGCGTCCGGGAGCTAATCGATTCGGCGATAACAAGCCGGCAGGCCGCAACGACGCGAATTCTCGCGGAGCGGGCAGACCGGGCGGTAAGCCGGGCGGCGGCAGACCGGGCGGCGGTAACAGCCGTTTCGAAGACGGACGCGGCGGCTTCAAGAACGGACGCGGCGGCAAGAACAACCGCGGACGCGGTCAGCAGCAAGTACACCGCGAGAAGATCGACAATACGCCGAAGAAGATTATCGTACGCGGCGAGATGAGCGTGGGCGATCTTGCGAAGCTCCTGCATAAGGACGCATCGGAAGTCATCAAGAAGCTCATTTTCCTCGGCGTCATGGCGACGATCAACCAAGAGCTCGATCTGGATACAATTCAATTGGTAGCAGGCGATTACGGCGTTGAAGTCGAGATCAAGCTTCCGGTAGATGAAGATACGTTCGAAACGGTCGAAGAAGTGGATGACGAGACCGATCTGGAGACGCGTCCGCCGGTCGTGACGATTATGGGTCACGTCGACCACGGCAAGACGACGCTGCTCGATGCGATTCGCGAGACGAGCGTATCGCTCGGCGAAGCCGGCGGAATCACGCAGCACATCGGCGCTTATCAAGTCGAGATCAACCAGAAGAAGATCACGTTCCTCGATACGCC
The DNA here is from genome assembly GCA_023386495.1 of Bacillota bacterium. Classification (GTDB taxonomy): domain Bacteria; phylum Bacillota; class Bacilli; order Paenibacillales; family Paenibacillaceae; genus Paenibacillus_I. Next base: position 5,108 of record JAEWJS010000002.1, read on the forward strand.
GGGTCACGAAGCGTTCACGACAATGCGTGCACGCGGCGCCCAGGTGACGGACATTACGATTCTCGTCGTTGCTGCCGATGACGGCGTCATGCCGCAGACGGTTGAGGCCATCAACCATGCGAAGGCAGCAGGCGTTCCGATTATCGTCGCCGTGAACAAGATCGATAAGGAAGGCGCGAATCCCGACAAAATCATGCAGGCACTGACCGAGTATGAGCTTGTACCGGAAGCGTGGGGCGGCGAGACGATCTTCGTCAACATTTCCGCGAAGCAGCGCACGAACCTGGAAGAACTGCTCGAGATGATTCTGCTCGTGGCAGAGGTCAATGACTATAAGGCGAACCCGAATAAGCGTGCGCGCGGTACGGTCATCGAAGCCGAGCTCGACAAGGGCAAGGGACCGGTTGCTCGTATTCTCGTGCAGCACGGCTCGCTCAAGGTGGGAGATGCTTTCGTCGCAGGCAACTGCTTCGGGCGGATCCGCGCCATGGTCAATGACAAGGGACGCCGTCTGAAAGAGGCAGGACCTTCGACGCCAGTCGAAATTACGGGTCTGACGGAAGTGCCGCAAGCCGGCGATCCGTTCATGGTGTTCGAGGACGAGCGCAAGGCGCGCGCAATCGCGGAACGCCGCGCAATCAAGCATCGGGAGTCCGCACGCGGCGCCAATACGCGCGTTACGCTGGACGATCTGTATAATCATATCAAAGAAGGCGAAATTAAAGACCTGAACGTCATTATCAAAGCCGACGTTCAAGGCTCGGCAGAAGCGCTTAAGGGCTCGCTCGCGAAGATCGATGTCGAAGGCGTGCGCGTCAAAATTTTGCACAGCGGCGTAGGCGCGGTCACGGAATCCGACGTAACGCTCGCATCGGCTTCCAACGCGATCATCATCGGCTTCAACGTTCGCCCGGAATCGCAGGCCAAGATGAACGCCGACCAAGAACAGGTTGACATTCGCTTGCATTCGATCATCTACAAGGTCATCGACGAGATTGAACATGCGATGAAAGGGATGCTCGATCCTGTATTCAAGGAAGTCGTTATCGGCCATGCCGAAGTTCGCAACCTGTTCAAGGTGAGCAAGGTCGGCACGATCGCAGGCTGCATGGTGACGGACGGCAAAGTGACACGCGCATCCGAAGCACGCGTCGTTCGCGGCGGTACCGTCGTTCACGAGGGCAAGATCGACTCCCTCAAGCGTTACAAGGACGACGCCAAGGAAGTCGCACAAGGCTATGAATGCGGCATTACGCTGGTCGGCTTCAATGACCTCCAAGAAGGCGATACGATCGAAGCGTTCATCATGGAAACCGTTGAGAGGTGATGAAGCATGGCAAAGGTACGGGTCGGCCGCGTAGGCGAGCAGATCAAGAAAGAGCTTAGCCAGATCATTCAGCAGGAATTGAAGGATCCGCGCATCGGGTTCATTACGGTGACCGGCGTTGAGGTAACGAGCGACCTGTCGCAAGCGAAGGTGTACCTCAGCGTGCTAGGCAGCGAAGAACAGAAGGAAGCTACGCTTGCAGCGCTTGCGCGCGGCAAGGGCTTCCTTCGCTCGGAGCTGGGTAAGCGGGTATTGCTCCGCCATACGCCAGAGCTGATCTTCAAGTTCGACAGCAGCATCGAATACGGAAGCCGGATCGAGTCGCTGCTCGAACAGATTAACGGCCGCGGGCAGGATAACGTATGACGGGGCGGAATACGGATTATGGGCGCATGCTGGATGACGCGCTCCGATTCATGAACGAGGGAGACGACTATTTGGTCGTCTCCCATGTTCAACCGGACGGCGACGCAATCAGTTCGACGGTAATCGTGCAATGGCTGCTCGAGAAACTGGGTAAGCGCGTCACCCTCATCAACGAGGGGAGTGTGCCTGGTCGTCTCGATTATTTGCGTTCTTCCGAACTTATCATGAATTATTCCATAGAGCCGCCAACACGGACCTTCAAGCGAATCATTGCCGTCGACTGCGCAGACTTCGAGCGAATCGGACTTGTGCGGAACGTTTTTGCCGAAGGCTACGCCTTGCTGAATATCGACCATCATCCGACGAACAACGCTTACGGTGCGGCGAATCTGCTGCGGTTCGATGCAGCGGCGACTGCCGAGATCTTATTCGATCTGATTACCGCTGCGGATATTCCGCTCGACGTCGACGTCGCCAATGCCATTTACACGGGACTGCTCACGGATACGGGCGGTTTTCGTTATTCGAATACGAGCCCCCATGTCATGAGCATCGCCTCTAAGCTGCTGGCTGCCGGCGTGAACGGTTTTCAGCTTGCCGACCATCTGCAGGAGCGGATGACGATGCCGCAGCTGCGCATTCTGCAATGCGGTCTATCGCGTCTGCGCTTCACGGAGGACGGCAAGATCGGCTGGCTCTACATCGAACCGGCCGACATGGCGGAGACCGGTGCCGTCGGCGAGGACTTGGAAGGCTTAGTCAACTATGCCCGCAATATCGACGGCGTCGAAGTCGGCATGCTGTTCAAGGTAACGGAGAAGGGCGACGTGAAGGTAAGCTTCCGCTCTGCGGGCGAAGCGGATGTCGCGGCGATCGCGCAGACGTTCGGCGGCGGCGGTCACGTACGCGCTTCCGGCTGCCGGATATCCGGTACTTTGCCCGACGCGATGGAGACGGTCGTCGAAGCGGTTCGAAAGGCGCTGCAAGCATGAAGGATAGTCAGGAGCTAGACGGGATTCTGGCCGTATGGAAGCCAGCCGGATGGACATCGCATGATGTCGTCGCCAAGGTAAGAGGCATTACGCGCACGAAGCGAATCGGTCACGCCGGCACGCTGGATCCGATGGTTACGGGCGTCTTGCCGCTATGTATCGGCAGGGCGACGCGGGTCGTCGAATATATGCAGGAGCTGCCTAAGGCGTACGAAGCGGTGCTTCAGCTCGGCATCGCTACGGACACCGAGGATATGACCGGAACGGTGCTCGAACGCGCGGAAGCCGCTCACATCACGGAAGAATCCGTAATGCGGGCAATTGCGGGGTTCGTGGGCGAGATCGAGCAGGTGCCGCCGATGTACTCGGCCGTCAAGATCGACGGCAAACGGTTATACGAGCTGGCCCGTGAAGGCAAGAGCGTCGAGCGCAAGTCCAGGAAGGCAACGATCCATTCGATTGACGTTCGTTTTCTTGAACTGGGCATTCCCGAGCCTCGAATCGGATTGACTGTCACATGCTCGAAGGGAACCTATATCCGTACGCTGTGCGTCGACATCGGGCTTGCGCTCGGCGTCCCTGCCGCGATGGGAGAACTTAAGCGGACGTTGTCTGCCGGGTTCGGGGAAGGCGACTGCTTGACGCTCGAGGAGATCGGGAAGCTGCAAGCGTCCAACGAACTCGCGGCGAAGCTGATGCCGGCCGACCGTGCGCTGTTTTATCTGCCTCAGGCACAGCTGGATGAGCGCAATGCGGATAAGGCGCTGAAGGGACAGAAGCTGTCGCTGACAGCGGCACCCCTTCCGGCTGATCGCGAAGGGAAATTGGTCCGCTTCTACGGCGAGCAAGGCTTCATCGGCCTATTCCAGGCCGATCTGGAACTACGCGCTTGGCGGCCCGTGAAAGTGTTCAATTAAGGGTCAAGCGACCCATCTTATAAGCGAATTGCAGGTGTAAGCAGTGGAAATCGTTAAGCTGAGCTACCCGTTCGAAGCATTGGGCACGGAAGGCGGGAAGCGGGAATGCCACATCGCGATCGGCTACTTTGACGGCGTGCATGTCGGCCATCAAGCCGTCATCGGACAGGCGGTTGAATCCGCGCGCCGTTCGGGCAAGCGCGCCGCCGCGATGACGTTCCATCCGCATCCCAAGGAAGTCCTCGGCCGCGGCGAACGGTACGGAACCGCGTTGACCCCGCTTAGAGAGAAGCTGCGCCGGTTCGAAGCATTAGGTCTCGACGCTACGTATGTCGTGGAATTCGACCGCGCATTCGCGGCTGTCTCTGCCGAAGATTTCGTCGCGAACGTGCTGCGTCCGCTCGGCATTAAGGCCGTGATTGTCGGCTTCGACTTTACGTTCGGGAGCCGAGGGCTGGGTACGCCTGAGCTGCTCCGGCAGCTCGGAGCGCCGGACATTGAGGTCGAGATCATCGCGCCTCAGGCGCTCGACGAGACGAAGGTCAGCAGCTCGCGCATCCGCGAAGCGCTCGAGCAAGGCGACGTTCGGAGCGCGACACCGCTTCTCGGCCGGCCTTATCGGATCGAAGGAACGGTCGTCGGCGGCGACCGCAGAGGGCGCACGATCGGGTTTCCGACCGCGAACGTGGAGCCGGACGGCAACTATATGCTGCCGCGGCTCGGCGTCTATGCCGTCAGAGCCTTGGTAGGCGGGAAGAGCTATGAGGCCGTACTGAACCTGGGCGTGAAGCCGACGTTCCACGACGATCTGCCGGAGCCGAAGCTGGAAGCGCATCTGTTCGATTTCAGCGGCGACGTCTACGGGGAGCGGATGAGCATCGACTTCATCGCCTTCCTCCGCCCGGAACAGAAGTTCAACGGCGTCGAGCAGCTAGTCGCCCAGATCCGCGTAGACGCAGATCGCGCCCGCGACGTTCTGAGTAAAGAATAAGCATCCGCATCGTAATGACAATTGATCCTTGGTGGGGGATGTGCTATACTAGTTCAGGTTGCGGTTTAGCCGCGCCACGGAACCTTGGCTTGGTTGCTCGCCCTCACCGACGGCGACGAGGCCACAGGCGATTCTAATGAATATGGAGGTGAACACAAGGATGGCTATCACACAAGAACGCAAGAACGAAGTGATCGACACGCACAAGACGCACGCGAACGACACCGGGTCACCGGAAGTTCAAGTTGCTATCCTGACGGAGAACATCACCAACCTGACGCAGCATTTGCGGACGCACAAGAAGGATCATCACTCGCGTCGCGGCCTGCTCAAGATGGTCGGCCAACGCCGTAAGCTTCTGGCTTACCTGAAGAACAAGGATGTTCGACGCTACAGCGCGCTGATTGAAAAACTCGGTCTTCGCCGATAATCATGCAGGGACAAAAGCAACCCGGCTGTCAGGCCGTCCGGCGAATCGGATGGCAATATGGCACCTGGTTGCTTTTTGCCATATGTCGACGGACGGGCTGTCCGCGGCAGGAGTATGCTAAGACAATGTTGAAATGGTAATACGATACATAAAGGAGGCAAACTATGTTACATCGTGTTGAGATGCAGCTTGGCGGCCGCCCGCTGATCCTGGAGACAGGACGACTGGCGAAGCAAGCCAATGCTGCGGTTACGGTTCGCTACGGCGATACGGTCGTGCTCTGTACGGTCACGGCATCGTCGGAACCGAAAGATCTGGACTTCTTCCCGCTGACCGTGAATTACGAGGAGAAGCTCTATGCCGTCGGCAAAATTCCGGGCGGCTTCATTAAACGGGAAGGTCGCCCGAGCGAGAAGGCGATCCTGTCCAGCCGTCTGACCGACCGGCCGATTCGTCCGCTGTTCCCTGAGGGCTTCCGCAACGATGTCCAAATCGTCGACCTCGTCATGAGCGTGGATCAAGACTGCCCGCCCGAAATCGCAGCCATGATCGGCACGTCCGCATCGCTAGCGATCTCCGACGTTCCGTTCAACGGTCCGATCGGCGGCGTCATCGTTGGCCGCATCGACGGCAAGTTCATTATTAACCCGACGATCGAGCAAGAAGCGCTCACCGATATTTTCGTCGTCGTCGCAGGTACGAAGGATGCCATCATGATGGTAGAAGCAGAGGCGAACGAGGTTTCCGAGGACGTCATGCTAGAAGCGATCATGTTCGGCCATGACGAGATCAAGAAGATCGTAGCCGTGATCGAAGAGCTCGTGGCCATCGCAGGCAAGCCGAAAATGGCTGTCAAGCTGCATGCAGTCGACGGTGAAGTGAACAAGGCCGTTCGCGAGTACGCTTCCGCAAGGCTCGTCGATGCCATCCGCATACCGGAGAAGCACGCCCGCCAGGAAGCGATCGATGCTGTCAATGCGGATACGGCTGCTCATTTCGGACCGATCTATGCCGACACGCCTGATCTGATGGACGACGTCAAGGAAGTGCTGTACGACATCGTGAAGGAAGAAGTACGCCGCTTGATTACGCATGACAAGGTCCGTCCGGACGGGCGCGCGCTCAGCGAGATCCGCCCAATCGACTGCGACGTCGCGCTGCTGCCGCGTACGCACGGCTCCGGCTTGTTCACGCGCGGTCAGACGCAGGCACTCAGCATCTGTACGCTCGGCGCGCTGGGCGATGTTCAGATTCTGGACGGCATCGATCTGGCCGAGACGAAGCGCTTCATGCATCATTACAACTTCCCGCCGTTCAGCGTGGGCGAAGCACGTCCGCTGCGTGCGCCTGGACGTCGCGAAATCGGACATGGCGCGCTCGGCGAGCGTGCGCTGTCCAAGGTCATCCCGCCGGAATCCGAATTCCCGTACACGATCCGTCTCGTCTCCGAGGTGCTGGAATCGAACGGTTCGACGTCGCAGGCTTCGATCTGCGCGAGCACGCTGGCGATGATGGACGCAGGCGTTCCGATCAAAGCGCCGGTTGCAGGCATCGCGATGGGGCTTATCAAGGACGGCGAGCATTTCTCGATTCTGTCCGATATTCAAGGGATGGAAGACCATCTCGGCGATATGGACTTCAAGGTTGCGGGCACTGCCGAGGGCGTCACGGCGATCCAGATGGATATTAAGATCGACGGCATCGACCGCGCGATTCTTGAGCAGGCGCTTGAGCAGGCACGCGAAGGACGCTTGCATATTCTTGGCAAAATGATGGAAGTGATGAAGGAGCCGCGCAAGAACCTGTCTCAATACGCGCCGAAAATTCTCATCATGCAGATCAACCCGGACAAGATTCGCGACGTCATCGGCGCAGGCGGCAAGATCATCAACAAGATCATCGAAGAGACCGGCGTCAAGATCGATATCGAGCAGGACGGCAAGGTGTTCATCGCTTCCTCGAACGAAGAGATGAACCAGAAGGCCCGCTCCATTATCGAAGGCATCGTGAAGGAAGTCGTGATCGGCGAGATCTACTTGGGTACGGTCAAGCGGATCGAGAAATTCGGAGCATTCGTCGAAATTCTCCCGAACAAGGACGGCTTGGTTCATATTTCGCAGCTCTCCAACGAGCGCGTCGCGAAGACCGAAGACGCCGTCAAGATCGGCGACAAGATCATGGTCAAGGTGACCGAGATCGACGGCCAAGGCCGTATCAACCTCTCGCATAAGGCGACGTTAGCGGCGCCTGCGGAAGGAACCAAAGCTTAATATAACGCGAAGACGAAGAGGCAGCCGACAGACTGTCTCTTTTTGCATGCGTACATAATCTTGTCCCTTCCTTCATAAGATGATTGCAACATGTCGGAGAGGGTGCGGGAAATGCGAGGAAAAGCGGCGGCGATGGCCGTGTGCATGGCGGCGGTCTGGGCGCTGGCGGGCTGGAACGGCCCGATCGGCGTTTACGTGGAGAGCGTGAAGCAGGGTGGACGGGCAATGGATGCATACGCGGATAGAGCCGGCAATCCGGAAGGCGAGTCCGTCGATCCGCTGCTCGCTCGAATTCAAGCGGAAGCAGAGAAGCGGCGGATCAAGCCGGTCGATGCCGTGGTAGATCGCGTCTGGCAGGCGATTCCCGGTTATAACGGCTTGGAGGTCGATATCGGCCGTTCCTACGAAGCGATGCTCGGACAGCCGGCGGACGCGCCGCTCAAGCTTATCTATCGCGAGACTGAGCCGAAGGTGAGCTTAGATGATCTGGGCGCGCATCCGATCTACAGAGGCAACCCGAAGAAGCCGATGGCCGCCCTTATGATCAATGTGGCCTGGGGCAATGAATATATCGGCCCCATGCTGGATACCCTCGACAAGGAGAAGGTGAAAGCCACCTTTTTCCTGGACGGGACCTGGCTGAAGAACAACCCGGATCTGGCTAAGCAGATCGCGTCGCGCGGCCATGAAATGTCCAATCATGCGTATACGCACCCGGATATGGCGGCGCTCGGGCAAAGTCAGCAGCATCGGCAGATCGAGCGGACCGAGACGCTGCTGCGCGCGACGCTCGAGGTGCATAACCGATGGTTCGCGCCGCCTTCGGGCTCTTATAACGAGACGACCGTCAAGACCGCATACGAGCTTGGACTCAAAACGGTTCTCTGGACGGTCGATACGGTGGACTGGAAGCGGCCGCCAGCGGCGCAGATCGTCAGCAAGATAGCCAGATCCGTCGGACCGGGCTCGCTCGTGCTGATGCATCCGACCGCGTCTTCTCGGGATGCCCTTGCAGGCATGATCGCGGCAATCCGCAGTAAGGATCTCAAGCTCGGCACCGTATCCGACACCTTGTCGGAGAAGCGGGTATCGAACGAGTGAGCGGCAGTTGAAGCAAGTGACGATTGCCGATAGCGCCGGTTGAGGCGATTGCCTGATTCTGCTATAGTGTAATCATTGATTTTCAAGGAGGCTGCTGGGTGAATAAATATACATTGCAGAACGGACTGCGCGTGGTCGTCGAGAACATTCCGACTTGCCGATCGGTCTCGTTCGGCATCTGGGTACGGACGGGCTCGCGCGACGAGACGCCGGAGGATAACGGCATCTCGCATTTCATTGAACATATGCTGTTCAAGGGGACGGGGAGCCGCAGCGCGAAGGATATCGCCGACTTGTTCGACGGAATCGGCGGCAATGTGAACGCCTTCACCTCGAAGGAGTATACCTGCTATTTTGCCAAGGTGCTCGACGAGCATCTGCCCATAGCCGTCGAAGCGCTAGCGGACATGTTCTTCGAATCGCGCTTCGATCCGGAGGAGCTGAGCAAGGAGAAGAACGTCATTCTCGAAGAAATCGCGATGTACGATGACACGCCGGACGACAGAGTGCATGACGAAGCGTCCCGGGCAGCGTTCGGCGATCATTCGCTTGCGTATTCGATCTTGGGGCTCAAGGAGCGGCTTATCGCGATGGGGCCGGACGACCTGCGGCAATATATGGACGGCCATTACCGGATCGATAACACCGTAGTCGCCATTGCGGGCAACGTGGAAGACGCCAGCGTGCTGGCGCTGCTCGAGAAGCACTTCAGCAAGTTCGAGCGGCAAGGGGAGTCCTCACCGCTGCTCGCGCCGAGTTTCCGGGGCGATTATCTGTTCCACAAGAAGAAGACCGAACAGAATCACCTCTGCCTATCTTTCCCTGGGTGCTCGATTACGGATCCGCAGCTGTACGCGATGGTGCTGCTTAACAATGCGGTCGGCGGCGGCATGAGCTCGCGGCTGTTCCAAGAAATTCGCGAGAAGCGCGGGCTTGCCTACTCGGTCTATTCGTACCATACCTCGTACGCCGACACGGGTATCTTCACGGTATATGCCGGGACGGCACCGAAGCAGACGAAGGAAGTGCTGGACCTGACGCTGGAGCAGATGAACGAGCTCGGTCAATCCGGATTGACCGATGCCGAGCTGCATCGCGGCAAGGAGCAGCTCAAGGGGAGCTTGATCCTGAGCCTCGAAAGCACGAGCAGCCGCATGAATCGGATCGGCAAGAACGAGCTGATGCTCGGGCGCCATTATACGCTCGACGAGATGCTGCAGCGCATCGATGCGGTGTCGATGGCGGATATCCGCGAGGTAACGAACCGGATTCTGTCGGTGCCGTTCGCTGTCGCGATGGTAGGCACGAACGATAAAGCGGCTGCATCCATTGGGAGGGATAGTCTTGTATCGCGTTCTGTTTAAAAGACTGACAGGCAATGAGGATATTCCGCTGCCGACCCGAATGTCCGAGTGGGCAGCAGGCTTCGACCTGCACGCAGCCGTCGCGGAGCCGGTCATTCTTGCTCCCGGCGAACGAGGGTTGATTCCGGCCGGCTTCGCCATGGCGATGCCTCCGGAGCTCGAAGCGCAGATTCGTCCGCGCAGCGGCCTTGCCTTCAAGCACGGCATCACGTGCTTGAATTCGCCGGGCACGATCGACGCCGATTATCGCGGCGAAGTCAAGGTGCTCCTCATTAACCACGGCCAGGAGCCGTTTGCGATCGCGAGGGGCGAGCGGATCGCGCAGATGGTGTTCCAGACCGTGCCGCAGGTGGAGACAGCCGAGGCGGAGGAGCTGCCGGATACGGCTCGAGGCGCGGGCGGCTTCGGCCATACGGGCAAATAACCGCATAAGAAGTATCGAATCAGCCGGAGGGATACAGCCCTCCGGCTTTTTGTTATTCACCACGCTCTGGGCGCTTGCATAAGATGCAGCATAGCTAGCTAGCGCAGGAAGGAGTGGAAGATGTGCTCACGGGAGTTAACGTCGTGCTGCTCGGCGGCGATGCCAGACAGCTAGAGGTCATACGGAAGCTGGCGGAGCTTGACGCGACAGTGGTGATGGTTGGATTCGACGGTCTTCATACGCCGCTGGACGGGGCCGTAAGCGCAGAACTCAGCGAGGAATTGTTCCATGCGACGGATGCGCTTGTGCTGCCTGCGGTCGGAACGGATGACGAAGGGGTCGTGACCGCGGTATTCAGCGATAAGGAGCTTCGGCTGCGCGAGGAATACGTGGCGCGTCTGCCTAAACACTGCAAAGTCTATACGGGCATGGCGAAGCCGTATCTGAAGCAATTGTGCGCGCGTTACGATATCGGGATCGTCGAACTGTTCGAGCGGGATGACGTTGCGATCTACAATTCGATCCCGACGGCGGAAGGCGCCATCATGATGGCGATCCAACAGACGGACATCACGATTCACGGTTCTGCATCGCTCGTGCTCGGCCTTGGGAGAACCGGATTCACGCTTGCCCGCACCCTGCAGGGGATGGGGGCCAAGGTTAAGGTCGCCGTGAGGCGGGAAGAGCATTACGCACGTGCGGAAGAGATGGGCTTCGAGCCGCTCTACATCAAGGATTTGCTGCATCACACGGCCCATGTTGACTTGCTTTTTAACACAATTCCGACTATGATAATCACAGCGCAAATTATTGCCAAATTGCCATCGCGAGCCGTCATCATCGACCTAGCGTCGAAACCGGGCGGCACTGATTTTCGCTTCGCGGAGAAGCGCGGAATCAAGGCGATGCTCGCCCCCGGGTTACCCGGAATCGTAGCTCCCAAAACAGCCGGACGTATTATAGCGGATTGCTTAAGTCGGTTGATCATGGAGGATTCACGATTACGGGGGGATGAGCAATGAGTTTTTGGCATGGCAAGACGGTCGGCTACGCGTTATCCGGATCGCACTGTACGTTCGCGGAGGTAATGCCGCAGATTCAGCGGTTCGTAGATGCCGGGGCATCCGTCATTCCGATCGTCACGCAGACGATCATGACGACGGACACCCGATTCGGAACGTCCGAGGAATGGCAGCGCAGATTGAAGGAGATTACGAAGAACGAGATCATATCGACCATCGTGCAGGCGGAGCCGCTCGGACCTTCCAAGCTGCTGGATGTCATGGTCATTGCGCCGTGCACGGGCAACACGACCAGCAAGCTTGCGAACGCGATGACGGACAGCGCGGTATTGATGGCGGCCAAAGCTCAGATGCGCAACGGCCGGCCGCTCGTCTTGGCGATCTCGACCAACGACGGTCTCGGATTGAACGCCTCGAATATCGCGAAGCTGCTGAACGCGAAGAACGTCTATTTCGTCCCGTTCGGCCAGGATAATCCCGAGCAGAAGCCGAATTCGCTTGTCGCACGAATGGACCTGCTGCTGGAATCATGCGAGTCGGCGCTTAAGGGCAGCCAATTGCAGCCTGTACTTATCGAACGCTTCAACTACTGACTGCGCACGGCACGGTCAGCATCGACAATACGAGTGCGTTCCGGATGCATCCGGATACGCCTCTTGTCGTGCCTGAAACTGCAATTGGTGATTGACTACGAGCCGGAGGATGTTCGCATGCTGCAGCTGCAGTTCATCGGATAACCATCGTGACAGATGACCGGACGGGATCTGAATCATGCCATCGGTCAAGACGAAGCAGCAATTGCCGCACGCTCTACGGATGATTGAAGCAGCGCGTTCATGCCTCCCGAACGGAAGGATGAGCGTCAGATGGCGATTCTGGTCATGAAATTCGGCGGCACTTCGGTTGCGTCAGAAGAGTCGAGACAGCGAGTTCTGCAGCATATCGAGCGCGAGCGCGCGCTGGGATACGGCATCGTCGTTGTCGTGTCGGCCATGGGGAGGCAGGGCGATCCTTATGCAACCGATACGTTATTGTCGCTAGCCGGAGATCAAGCCGGCGCGCTACCTCTTCGCGAGAAGGATATGCTGGCGGCATGCGGCGAAGTCATCTCCGCGAACGTGCTCTGCGCGCTGCTGGCTGCACGCGGCGTTCCGGCAACCGTCCTGACCGGCGGCCAAGCAGGCATCACGACCGATAACCAGTACGGCAAGGCGCGGATCACGCATATCGATCCGGGCAACATCCTGGCGCTGCTCGAGCAGGGTGGCATCGTCATCGTGACGGGCTTCCAAGGGAAGTCGGCTAATGGCGACGTGACGACGCTCGGCCGCGGCGGCAGCGACACGTCCGCCACGGCATTAGCCGCGGCGCTCCGGGCCGAACGCGTCGATATCTATACCGATGTGGTCGGGATTCTCACTGCCGATCCGAGGCAGGTGGAGGATGCCCGTCCCCTCGCACAGGTAAGTTATGTCGAAATATGCAACATGGCGCGGCAAGGTGCGAAGGTCGTGCACCCGCGGGCGGTGGAAATTGCCGCGCAAGCGAACATCCCGCTGCGCGTCAGATCGACATTCTCCGATAACCCAGGCACGCTCGTGGCCTCCGATTCATCGGAAGCCGGGGCATTCGTCAAGGATCGGCACGTCACGAGCATCGCGCATGTCGGCGGAATTACGCAGATCTCCGTCGCGGCAGGCGACGTCCCGGGCGATGTCCAGCTAAGCGTGTTCCGTTCGATGGCGAAGCATGGCATCAGCGTCGATTTCATTAACGTGACACCCGGCGGTTGTCTGTATACCGTATTCGATCACGATGCGAGTCGGGCGGTCGACGTGCTGCAGGAGCTGGGATACGAGCCTGCTGCCGTTCGCGGATGCGCGAAGGTATCCGTCATCGGCGGGGGCATGAACGGCGTGCCGGGCATCATGGCGAGCATCGTGGAGGCACTAGCCGAGGAAGGAATTTCGATCCTGCAATCGGCCGATTCCAATACCACGATCTGGGTACTCGTGCGCATGGACGACATGACGCGCGCAATTCGCGCTTTGCACACCAAATTCGGTCTTCATCTGTTATAATAGATCGAGTGATGTCACTTGGGTTCAACGAAACGGCTTGAACCTACCACAGGAGGAGTCAGTATGGATTTCGGAAGATTGGTCACCGCGATGGTTACCCCGTTTGACGCGAACGGCCAGATCGATTGGGAAGCCGCCGGGCGGTTGATCGATTATTTGATAGAGGAGCAATTGAGCGACAGCTTGGTTGTCGCGGGGACGACCGGCGAATCGCCGACGCTGACGGACGAAGAGAAGGAAGCGTTGTTCCGCTTCGTTGTCGAGAAGGCAGCCGGCCGCGCCCGCATTATCGCGGGAACGGGGAGCAATAGCACCGCCCATTCGATCCACCTGACTCATACGGCCGAGCAGTGCGGCGTAGACGGCGTGCTGCTCGTAGCACCTTATTACAATCGCCCCAGCCAGGAAGGGCTCTACCTGCATTTCAAGGCGATTGCCGAATCGACGAAGCTGCCTGTCATGCTCTACAACGTTCCGGGACGCACCGCCGTTAACATCGATGCGAGCACGACGCTGCGCCTTGCGCAGCTGCCGAACGTCACCGCCACGAAGGACTGCGCTTCGACGGACCAGATCGCCGCGATCGTGGCGGGAGCGCCCGACGGCTTCCGCGTCTACAGCGGGGACGACAGCGCAACGCTGCCCGTCATGGCCGTGGGCGGCTACGGCATCGTAAGCGTGGCCAGCCACGTCATCGGCAAGCAGATGAAACAGATGATCGAAGCGCATCTGGCCGGCCGCAGCGAAGAAGCTGCCAAGCTTCATCTCGCCTGCGCACCCGTATTCAAAGGGCTGTTCAACTGCCCGCATCCCGTACCGAATCCCGTGCCCGTTAAATATGCACTGGGCCTTAAGGGGATGCCGGTAGGCGGCGTCCGATTGCCACTTGCTCCTATTACCGAAGCGGAAGCAGCCTACATTCGCCCACTGATCTGAGATGGGGATGAGCGCGCGAATGTCGGATAAGAACCGGTGCCGATCATGAGCATCGGTTTTTCTGTTTTTGGGGAAGCTATAGCTTCAAGAGGGGTTGTCGGACGGGACGAAAAAACGGCGTCGGGCCGCTGATTTGCGGTTGTGTGTCACATTGGGTTAACCCTTAAGCTTGTGTTCTGTCATTTTCTTCATGTATAATGTGTTACAAGTGACTGGGTGCGGCAAATCTTTGAAAAATGAATAGGTTTGGATCGACGTCCAACAATTATAGGAGGTACGGATTTACTTGTCTAAGAAGAACAACCAAGAGAAATTACTGATCTTTGCATTGGGCGGAGTCGGCGAGATCGGGAAGAATATGTATGTCATCCAGTACGGGAATGACATCGTCGTCGTGGATTCCGGTTTGAAGTTTCCGGAGGAGGACATGCTCGGCATCGACATCGTCATCCCGGATATTACGTATTTGACGGATAACCGCGACAAGGTGCGCGGCATTCTCATTACGCACGGACACGAGGATCACATCGGCGGCTTGCCGTATGTGCTGAAACACTTGAACGTGCCGGTATACGGCACGAAGCTTACGCTCGGATTGATCGAAGGCAAGCTGAAGGAAGCTGGCCTGCTCGGCGAGACGAAGCGGATTCTGATCAATGCGGATTCCGAAGTACAGCTCGGTTCCATTCGCGCTACCTTCTTCCGCACGAATCACAGCATTCCGGATTCGGTCGGCGTCTGCCTCGACACGCCGGAAGGCATCGTCGTCCATACGGGCGACTTCAAGTTCGACCATACGCCGGTCAATGACCAGTATGCGGACCTGCAGCGCATGGCTGCTATCGGCAGCCGCGGCGTGCTGGCGCTGCTGTCTGACAGCACGAACGCAGAGCGTCCGGGCTTCACGCCGTCGGAGAGCAAGATCGGACAAGAATTCGAGGACATATTCCGCAAGTCTACGCAGCGCGTCGTCGTTGCGACCTTCGCATCGAATGTGCACCGGATTCAACAGGTCATTAATGCTGCCATGGCAACGAAGCGCAAGCTTGCGGTCGTGGGACGCAGCATGGTGAACGTCGTCTCGATCGCTTCGGAGCTGGGCTACCTGAACATTCCGGAAGGCATGCTCATCGAGCCTGACGAAGTCGGCAAGATGGCTGCAGACCGCGTGGTTGTCCTGTCCACAGGCAGCCAGGGCGAGCCGATGTCCGCACTGACCCGCATGGCGCGCTCGACGCACCGGAAGGTCGACATTCTGCCTGGCGACACGGTCATCATTGCCGCCACGCCGATCCCGGGCAACGAGAAGTATGTCGGCCGCACGGTGGATGAGCTGTTCCGTCTCGGCGCGAACGTCATCTACGGACCGGGTTCCGTATCCGGCGTGCACGTATCGGGCCACGGCAGCCAAGAAGAGCTTAAGCTCATGCTCAATCTGATTAAACCGAAATATTTCATTCCGATTCATGGCGAATATCGCATGCTTCGCCAGCATTCGCTGCTTGCCGAATCCGTCGGCGTCGAGCGCGAGAACATTTTCTTGCTCGATAACGGGGATACGGTCGAGATTCAGGGCGGTGCCGCGCGCAAAGGCAACAAAGTGCAGGCAGGCAACGTGCTGATCGACGGCCTAGGCGTCGGCGACGTCGGTAACATCGTCCTTCGCGACCGCAAGCTGCTCTCGCAGGACGGCATCCTGGTCGTCGTCGTGACACTCAGCAAGCAAGACGGCGCCATCGTATCCGGCCCCGACATCATCTCGCGCGGCTTCGTGTACGTCCGCGAGTCGGAAGGACTGCTGGAGGAAGCGAACCGCATCGTAACTTCGACGCTGAACAAGCTGATGAGCGACAACGTGAACGAGTGGGCATCGCTGAAGACGAACGTGAAGGACGCGCTTGGCCGGTTCTTGTACGAGCAGACCCGCCGCCGTCCGATGATTCTGCCGATTATTATGGAAGTTTAATGCCAGAACCGAAACCCATACACTTGGAAACAGCCTTGCGCGTCCGCATCGGACGGTCGCAAGGCTGTTTTTTCTGCATAAATCCGTTGGTGCACCTCATACTATGACGAGCCGTACAATCGAAGGAGGATGCAGCATGGCGGAAGAACGGAAAATCATCATGCAAGGGCAAGGACGAATGGAAGAGCAGGAACCGCAATCGGAGGACAAGAACAAGGCGAGCGGCGTCGTGCAGACGATCCAGCAGCTCGGACAGACGACCGCGCCGCAGACGGAGTCGATTATATTCTGCATGACGATCATCGGGCAGATCGAGGGTCATCTCGTGCTGCCGCCGCAGAACAAGACGACCAAGTACGAGCATCTGATTCCTCAGTTAGTCGCGGCAGAGCAGAATCCGAAGATCGAAGGCATCCTAATCGTGCTCAATACTGTCGGCGGTGACGTAGAGGCCGGCCTTGCCATAGCAGAAATGATCGCATCGCTGACGAAGCCGAAGATTACGCTCGTCCTTGGCGGCGGCCATTCGATTGGGGTGCCGATCGCTGTCGCCGGCGATAAATCGTATATCGCCGAGACGGCGACGATGACGATTCATCCGATTCGCATGAACGGGCTGGTAATCGGCGTACCGCAGACATTCGAATACCTGGACAAGATGCAGGAGCGGGTCGTCCGCTTCGTCACGTCGCATTCGAACATTACCGAAGAACGGTTCAAGGAATTGATGTTCAAGACCGGCGAATTGACGCGCGATATCGGCACGACCGTCATCGGCCAGGATGCCGTGAAGGATGGGCTCATTGATTCGATCGGCGGCATCGGCGACGCGATTCGCGAGCTGAACGTGCGGATCGAAGCGCGGAAGCCGGCTCCGATCGGAGGTGCGCTGCAATGACGCTCCATACGATCATGCCGCTGGAGCTTGTGTTGGACGGCCTGTCGGCGCAGCCGGCCGACAAGCCGCTGGTAGAAGTCCAATCGGGGGAAATGCGGCTGCAGCTTGAACCGGTCTATCCCGGCGTAGGCCGAATCGTGCGGCTGCTCGAATGCCCGCTCCATCACTATCTGCGCCCCGAGCTGTCGCCGGGCAGCTTATACTTCTACGGCGACGCGCGGGAGTAAGCCGTTTCCATAGGAACATCTGTCCTCTTATGGTATAATCCGATAAGAGGTGACCGATTTGGCTAAGCGAAGAAAGAAGAAAAAATCGATCGGCGCGCAGTTGAAATACGAGGTGTACGGGATTCTGCTCATTACGGCATCCGTCATTGCGATGTCCGGCGAAGCAGCCGTCGGGCGCTCCTTGTCCAAGCTTTTCGGACTGCTGCTTGGTAAATTTTATTTTGTATTGCCGCTCGTCGGCATCTATATCGGATTGGCGGTCATGATTAAGCGCGCTTGGCCGACCGGCTGGTCCAACCGTAAGACCGGCGTCATTATGATCATTCTCGCACTTACGCTGATGAGCGCGATATCGGAGATCGACGCCAAGCTGGGGCCGACGGGTCTGCCGATCACGAGCGGGACGATCATGTCGCAGCTGTCCAGCGACATTCGAGGGGATCTCTTGTTCCCGACGCAGCCCGAGCAAGGCATGATGGACAAGGCGATCAGCGGCGGGTACGCGGGAGCCATCCAATATGCGATTCTATTCGGCTTATTCGGCTATTTCGGCGCCAAGTTCGTCATGATCGTCATGTTCGCGATCGCGATCATGCTGCTTACCGGCCGATCGTATGTCGATCTTGCGCGTCTCTTGAAGGCGCGCGGCAGCCGCTTGGCGAAGCTGCTGCGCTACAAGTTCAGCGCACAGGGAGCGAAGCCTGCGGCATCGCGTGCATCCGTCTCGCCAGCAGCCAGACGGATAGAAGAGCAGGAAGTGCCGCTCATGATTCTGGACGACGACGATGAGCTCGAGGACGACGATATTCCGTTCGCGCCTCCGTCTCAGGCCGAGCGCAAGAAGTCGCTGTTCTTCTCTTGGCTGACGCCCTCACGCAAGCAGGCGGAGCAAGCTCCGCAGGCGCCGCAGACGGACGCGATGCCGGAAGATGACGGCATGGAGGACGACGGCATGCCGCCGATCGTAGGCATGGAGAACTGGCAGCAAGCGCAGCCGGTTGAGGAAGAGAAGCTGCCATGGGAGGAGCCCGCACCGGCTAAGCCGGTACAGCAGGATTGGCCGGAAGCATTGGCGCCGGTAGATGACATGCAGCAGGTCGAACTTGAGCTCGAAGGGGTGGAACGAGCCCCTGCGTCTGCCGCGGTTGCCGGCGGCGCGGCGATGTCGGTTGCGGAAGCCGCCGAAGACAGCGCTTCGGCAGAACCGAAGCCGTCCAAGCCTTACTTGCTTCCGCCGTTCAGCCTGCTGGCCAAGCCTCAGGGCGGCAAGTCCGGTCCGGCCGATTCCTCCGAGGCCAAGCGGAAGCTCGAAGCGACGCTCGAGAGCTTCGGCGTCAAAGCAACCGTGCTGGACGTCGTCCGCGGTCCGGCGGTTACGCGCTACGAGGTGCAGCCGGCGACCGGCGTGAAGGTCAGCCGAATTGTCAGCTTGACCGACGATATCGCGCTGGCGCTAGCGGCCAAAGACATACGTATGGAAGCGCCGATCCCGGGCAAGTCGGCGATCGGCATCGAAGTGCCGAATACCGAGGTATCGATGGTCACGATGCGAGAGGTGATGGAGACGCCGGCCTTCCAGCAGGCGCCATCGAAGCTGTCGATTGCATTCGGCAGGGATATCTCCGGCCAGCCGATCGTCGGGAACCTGGCCCGCATGCCCCATCTGCTCGTCGCCGGGGCGACGGGCTCGGGCAAGTCGGTGTGCATTAACGGGATCATTACCAGCATTCTGTACAAGGCTGCGCCCGATGAAGTCAAGTTCATGATGATCGACCCGAAGATGGTCGAATTGAACGTCTATAACGGCATCCCGCATCTGCTGGCTCCAGTCGTGACCGATCCGAGACGGGCTTCGCTTGCGCTCAAGAAGATCGTCGTGGAGATGGAGAAGCGTTACGAGCTGTTCTCGAAGTCGGGAACGCGTAACATCGAAGGCTATAACACGCTGCAGAAGGATAACCCAGCGGCACTGCTGCCTTATATCGTCGTCATCGTGGACGAGCTCGCCGACCTGATGATGGTCGCGGCGAATGACGTAGAGGACGCGATTACCCGTCTCGCCCAGATGGCACGGGCCGCCGGCATCCACTTGATCATCGCGACGCAGCGCCCTTCGGTCGATGTCATCACGGGCGTCATCAAGGCGAACATTCCGTCGCGTATCGCTTTCGGCGTCTCCTCGCAGGTCGATTCGCGGACGATCCTCGACATGGTCGGTGCCGAGAAGCTGCTCGGCCGGGGCGACATGCTCTTCCTGCCCGTCGGCATGTCCAAGCCGATTCGCGTGCAAGGGGCATTTTTGTCGGATCAAGAGGTCGAGACGGTCGTCAACTTCGCGCGCGAACAAGCGCAGGCGGAGTACAAGGAAGACCTCGTGCCGGAGATCGAAGATTCGCCGGCGGACGACAACGATCACTTGGACGAGCTGTTCGACCAAGCGGTCACGATCATCCTCGAAGCGAAGCAGGCATCCGTCTCGCTGCTTCAGCGGCGCATGCGCATCGGCTATACGCGCGCGGCTAGGCTGATCGATCAGATGGAGGCGCGCGGCGTCGTCGGCCCTTACGAGGGCAGCAAGCCGCGGGAAGTGCTGATGTCCATCGATCAGCATCAAGCCAACAACAAAATAAGCTCCTGACCTAACGCCTCCCATTCGGGAGGCGTTTCGTGCATATGATGCCAAAGGCCTTCGCATACTAGAGACATTCGCCCAGTCAGGCGTATCACTATGCGATAGAGAGGCTGAATCGATAAGCATGAGAACAAGACTTCTACTCGCGACGACGGTTATCGTATGTCTGCTGTTCGGCGCATTCACGCTGCAGCACATGGGCACCGGATTATCGAGCGCAACGTTCAGCAACGCGACGTTAACGCTGGGCTCCTCGGGCAAGGATGTGGTCGAGCTTCAGGGAAGGTTAAAATATCTGGGCTATTATGACGGCAAGGTGGACGGCGACTTCGGCCCGAAGACGAAAAACGCCGTAACCTGGTTCCAATGGAAATTCGGCTTGAAGTCGGATGGCATCGTCGCGGGCAAGACGAAGGTCAAGCTATGGGAAGCGACGAAAAATTGGCGTCCGACCGCCGCGGACGTACCGCAGGCCAATACCGGAGCCGGCAATGCCGGCGGTACAGGGGCTGCAGGCGGCGGAGCGGCGCAAGGGGGCAGCAATCAAGCCGGCGGTACCAGTCTTGCCAAGACGAACAATCTGGGACTGACGGCCAATGACCTAAAAATAATGGCGAATGCGGTGTACGGAGAGGCGCGAGGCGAGCCGTATGAGGGGCAAGTCGCGGTTGCGGCCGTCATCCTCAATCGGGTCAAATCGCCGAGCTTCCCGAATACGGCCTCAGGCGTCATCTTTCAACCAGGCGCCTTCACGGCCGTCGCGGATGGCCAGATTTGGCTGACGCCGAACGAGAACGCGAAGCGGGCCGTGCAAGACGCGATTAACGGCTGGGATCCGTCCGGCGGGTGCATCTACTATTTCAATCCGGTAACGGCTACGTCCAAGTGGATCTGGTCGCGTCCGCAAGTGAAGACGATCGGCAAACATGTTTTCTGCATGTAAGGCATAAGGCAGCGAGAGCAGAAGAAGCAACCTGGCAGCAGCAGCCGACTAGCCGGCGAAGACGATCGGCTAGCGCGGGAGAGCTCGCCTTCGGTTGCTTCTTCCTTTTCGAATCAGTTAGAATGTAAGCGAGATTGCATGGGGGATTATGGAAAGGGGTTGAACGGATTGAACGACAGCCAATTCGAACGCGGCCAGATCGGCCGGCTGCGTATTCACGTGCTTCCTACGAAGCGCTTCAAGACCTACGCCATTGCGTTATATGCAGGTGTGCCGCTGCGCGAGGACACGGTTACCCAGACCGCGCTGGTGCCATTCGTGCTGCGGAGGGGAACGGCATCCACGCCGGAGACGCGGGCGTTCCGCGAGCGGCTGGACGACATGTACGGCGCAGGCTTCGGCTTCGACGTCATGAAACGCGGCGATGCCCAAATCGTCAGCTTCCGAATGGATGTCATCCATGATCAATTCGTCTCTGCGAAGCAATCGCTGCTCGAGGACGCGCTCCGATTATTGGGCGAAGTAGTAACGCTGCCTGCGACGGAGAACGGTGTCTTCTTGGATAAATACGTGCGTGCGGAGTCCACCACGCTGCGCAAGCGGCTGGAAGCGATCGTGAACGACAAGGTTCGTTACGCAGCCGAACGCTGCCTGGAGGAGATGTGCGCCGACGAGCCATACCGCTTGCATGCGTTAGGACGCATTGCCGATCTTGACGCGATTACGCCAGCATCCCTGCATGAGCATTACAACCAATGGCTTAGCCAAGCTTCCTTCGATCTCTATGTAGCGGGCGATACGTCGCTTAGCCAGGTGAGCGAGCTCGTCGCGAACAGCTTCAAGCTTCCTGCCGGCGAGCCTGCAGGCTATGCGGCTTCGGAGCACCGGCCGGCGGCACGCGAGCCGAGGACGGTCGTCGAGAAGATGGACGTCGGGCAAGGCAAGCTGAACATGGGCTTGCGGTCTGCCGTCAGCTACGCAGACGACGCCTACCCTGCCGCGCTGATGTACAACGGCATCTTGGGCGGATACCCGCACTCCAAGCTGTTCATCAACGTCCGCGAGAAGGAGAGTCTGGCTTACTATGCCGCTTCGCGATATGACGGGCATAAGGGCATTCTGACGATTCAGTCCGGCATCGAGATCCAGCATTACGAGCGGGCGGTCGCCATCATTAAGCAGCAGCTGGAATCGATGAAGAAGGGCGATATCGGCGAGCTGGAGATGTCGCAGACGAAGGCGATGATCGCCAACCATCTGCGCGAAATCCAAGACTCGGCAGCCGAGATGATCGGCTTCGACTTCAACGCGATTCTGTCCGGCAGAACCCGCGAAGCGCTGCAACTGCTGGACGAAGTGAATCGCGTCACCAAGGATGATATCATGCAGGTAGCAGGCCAAGTAAGTCTGGATACGATCTATTTCCTGCGTGACGAGAAGGAGGCGCAAGCGTAATGGAGACCATACAGTACCCAGGCGTCCGAGAGACGCTGTATCGCGAGACGATGGAGAATGGGCTCGAGGTCTACGTGCTGCCGAAGGAAGGCTTTCAGAAGACGTACGCAACCTTCTCAACGCGCTACGGTTCCGTCGACAATCATTTTGCCGTCGCAGGGAGCGGGCCGATCCGGGTGCCCGACGGCATCGCGCATTTTCTCGAGCATAAGATGTTCGAGGAGCCGGAAGGCGACATCTTCGCGACATTCGCCTCGCAGGGCGCGTCCGCGAATGCGTTCACGAGCTTCGACCGCACGGTATATCTGTTCTCCGCTACGGAGAACATTCCGGACAATATCGCCACGCTCGTGAACTTCGTGCAGAATCCTTACTTCACGGACGAGAACGTGAACAAGGAGAAGGGCATCATCGAACAAGAGATCAATATGTACAAGGACAACCCGGATTGGCGCGTCTACTTCGGCTTGATCGCCGCGATGTATCACGTCCATCCCGTTCATATCGATATCGCGGGCACCGTAGAGTCGATCTACCGGATCGACAAGGAGACGTTGTACCGCTGCTACGAGACCTTCTACCATCCGTCGAATATGATGCTGTTCGTGGTCGGCGGCGTTCAACCCGATGAGGTCATGAAGCTGGTGCGCGACAACCAAGCCGGGAAGAGCTTCCCTGAGCAGGGCGCCATTAACCGCATTTTCGATGAGGAGCCGACGGCCGTGAGGCAGGCGAGACTGACGACGAATCTGCCTGTATCCTTGCCCAAAGTCATGTTCGGGTTCAAGGAGAAGACGGTGCCGAACACTGTCGAGCAGCTGCTAAGGCGGGAAGTCACGACGAAGCTGATGCTTGAAGCGCTGATCGGCCCGAGCTCAGAGCTGTACCAAAGCTTGTATGACGATAACTTGATCTCCGACGGATTCGGCAACGAGTATAATTCGAGCATGCAATACGCGTTCTCGGTGCTCGGCGGCGACACGCGGGATCCCGACGAATTGCTGCGCCGCATCCGGGCTTCCGTCGACGCGACGCTCGAGAAGGGGCTGAACGCCGAATCATTCGAACGGACCAAGCGCAAACGGCTGGGCGGTTACCTGCGCATGCTGAATTCGCCGGAATCGATTGCGAACGAATTCACGCGATACCGCTTCCGGGGCGGCGATCTGTTCGAGCTTCTTGAGCTGTACGAGACGATCAGTCTAGATGAGGCGAACGCCCGGCTTCGCGAGCATTTCGATTGGAATCAGATGGCGGTGTCGATCGTCGCGAACAAGGGGCAGGCATGAAGCCGCTGCAGGACATGACGGTGCTTATTACGGGAGGCAGCCGCGGCATCGGGGCCGCGATTGCTTCCCGCTTCGCGGCGGAGCGAATGAATATCGTCATTCATTATCTGCATTCGCATGAAGCCGCCAACGAGACGGCACGAACGTGCATGCGGCTCGGGGCGAATGTCATGACGGTGTCTGCGGACATCCGGTCACGCGAACAGCTTCAGCGGATGAAAGAGAAGCTGGAGCAGCACGGCATGGTGCCGGACATTCTGGTCAATAATGCAGGCGTGTCCCATTACGGCATGCTGGCCGACGTCACCGACGAAGTATGGGAGGATGTCATGGCCGTTAACCTGAAAGGGCTGTTCCTCAGCTCGCAGATCTTCATGCCGTCCATGATCGCCCAGCGTTACGGCCGCATTATTAACGTGTCCTCGATCTGGGGGCTGTCCGGCGCTTCTTGCGAAGTGCTGTATTCGACGACGAAGGGCGGCGTGAACGCCTTCACGAAGGCGCTGGCCAAGGAACTTGCGCCTTCCGGCGTGACGGTGAACGCGGTAGCGCCCGGCGCAGTCGATACCGCGATGCTGGGCAATCTGGATGCGAGCGAAGTATCGGCACTGCAGGAGGAAATACCGGCAGGCCGTCTCGCGCAGCCGGACGAGATCGCCTCGCTCGTCTATTTTCTGGCGCTGCCGGAGTCGAGCTACATTACCGGGCAAATTATAAGCCCTAACGGCGGATGGCTGACGTAACCTTGCCGGACTGAAACTTTTCACCGCTATTATTCGTCGCATAATAAAGGCCGTTCCTGTCCACAATAGAACTGTTGATCATTCCTTAATCACAATCAAGATACACCGCGAGGAGGATGAAAGGCATGGCAACCGTTCTAACGAAATTCGATCACTGGAAGCAATTTTTGGGCGACCGCGTAGAGGCAGCGAAGAAGATTGGTCTCAGCGAAGAGACGATCTCGAAGCTCGCTTACGAAATCGGCGAATTTTTGGATCAGAAGGTTGATCCGAAGAACGACGAAGAGCGCGTGCTTAAGGAATTGTGGGATGTCGGCGATACCGAGGAACGCAAGACGATTGCACGCTTGATGGTCAAATTGGCGGAAAACAACGCGTAAACACGTTTGGCAGACAAGCCTCCGACTCTCTGGGGGCTTTTCTGCCATATTTCAACGAGGATCGGCAGGAGATTGGCGAATATTGTAGAAAAAGATATACGGTGAGCAATCATTCCTACCTAAATCCTTCCACCGATGAGGTGCTTCATGGAATATAAACAATGGTATATGGAATACAAGATCCACAAGAACCGTCCGGGTCTCCTGGGCGATATCGCGTCCCTGCTCGGGATGCTGGAAGTGAACATTCTGACGATCAACGGCGTCGAAGACCGTACGCGCGGCATGCTGCTGCAGACGGATGACGACGAGAAGATAGAGCTGCTCGGCAAGATGCTGAAAAAGGTCGATAACATTACCGTCAATGCGCTGCGTCCGCCGAAGCTCGTCGACATTCTGGCCGTCAGGCACGGGCGGTATATCGAGCGCGATTCCGACGACCGCAAGACGTTTCGGTTCACGCGGGATGAGCTGGGGATGCTGGTCGATTTTCTCGGGGAACTGTTCAAGCGGGAAGGCAATCAAGTCGTCGGACTGCGCGGCATGCCGCGGGTGGGCAAGACCGAATCGATCATCGCGGGAAGCGTCTGCTCCAATAAGCGCTGGGCGTTCGTCTCGTCGACGCTGCTGAGGCAGACCGTGCGCAGCCAGATGTCGGAGGAAGAGATGAATCCGAACAATATCTTCATTATTGACGGCATCGTAAGCACGATTCGCTCCAACGAAAAGCATGCTGCGCTGATCGAGGATATTATGGCGATGTCTTCGACGAAGGTGATCGAGCATCCGGATATTTTCGTTCGGGAATCGAAGTATGAATACAGCGACTTCGACTGCATCATCGAGCTTCGCAACACGCCGGATGAAGAGATTACATACGAGACCTTCACGACGAACTACGATGACCTATAATTGACACCAAACTCAGGAGGTGAGGACATGTCGGATCTGGGCAATCTCCTCAAGAAGGCTCGCGAACAGAGAGGATACTCGCTGGATGATATCCAGGAGATGACGAAGATCAGGAAGCGCTATCTGGAGGCGATCGAAGAAGGGGAGTACAAGGTGCTGCCCGGTAACTTCTATGTGAGGGCCTTCGTCAAAAATTACGCGGAGACCGTCGGGCTGGACGCGGAAGAGGTACTGCGGCTGTATCACAGGGATATGCCGGCCACCGTGTCCGAAACGGTCCCTGAGCAGCCAATGATGAATAAGCGCAGGGCATCGGCGCATGCTTCCGACCGGTGGAGCAAATGGGGGTTCCGCCTGTTGATGTGGTCCTTCCTCGCGCTGATTGCCGTCGTGGTGTACGTGTATGCGATCAACAATCAAGACGGCACCAATCAGGATGTGACCGATGACGGCTCGCTCATTACGGATCAGACGGAACTCCCGGAAGGCGAGCCGGACGACCAGACGGTATCCGGTGACGGCGCGGACGAGACCGACCCTCCGAATACGGCCGCGGGTGACGACGGTACGCCGCCTGCCACGGTAGTCGAAGAGCCGACGCCGCAAGTTGAGCTGACGTTCGTGGAAGCCGTGAACAGCACGACGGACAAGTTCACGATCAGCACGCAAGGCATACATAAGTATGAATTCACGATTCCGGAAGGCAAGGACAGTTGGATCGAAGTGCGGGCGAACAACCGCAACGGCGACATCCATCATTATAAGGTAGAGAACGGACCGCAGGTTATAACCAAAGAGCTCGAGGGCACGGTATTCCTCAACATCGGCGCTACGGCGAACGTCGAGATCCGCATTGACGGCGTGCTGCTGGAGGACGGGAACAAAACGCGCAAACGGTTCATCATCGAGCCGGCTGCGGCGTCGGTCGATTCTGCCGTACAATAGCAGTCTAACAATCGTATAAGAAGGCATCGGCGGGTTAACCTATGCATAGGAGCAATACTTCCATGCAGAGGAGCTATGCCATGACTGCTAGCTGGATCGTTACGATACTCGGCGTTCTCGTCGCCCTCCTGGGTTGGTACTTGACGCCGAGCAATTGGGGCTACGGACTCGTCGGGTTTGGGCTGGCGCATATCGTGCTGGGCATTCTCGACATGTTCCGCATACCCGTGAGCGATCGGACAAGGAGATCGTTCGAATGAGAAGGCATCCCAGGATGCCTTTTTTGCGTTGCTTGAATTTGCCTTGTCAGCGTTGTGTGAGGTATAATCTGCGGTATTAGGATAACGAAGGAGTGCAGGCAATGAGTTCGGAGAGTTCATTCGATATCGTGTCTAAGGTGGACATGCAGGAGCTGAACAACGCCGTCCAGCAGGCCGAGCGTGAGATCGAGACGCGCTTCGACTTCAAGGGCAGCAAGAGCAGCATCAAGATCGAGAAGGAAGATTTGGTCGTCGCTTCGGATGACGAATACAAGCTGAAGAGCGTGATCGATATTCTGCAAGGCAAGATGATCAAGCGCGGCGTGCCGATCGGCAACCTGGATTACGGCAAGATCGAGCCGGCGTCGCTCGGAACCGTCCGGCAGCGCATTAAGCTGAAGCAAGGGATCGATCAAGACGCATCGAAGAAGATTAACACCCTGATTCGCGATTCCAAGCTGAAGGTGAAGAGCCAGACGCAAGGCGATCAGATTCGCGTGACCGGCAAGAGCCGCGATGACCTGCAAGCGGTCATGCAGATGCTTCGCGGGGCGGATCTAGGCGTCGAACTTCAATTCACGAATTATCGGTAGGGATAGCCATTATTGACCCCGCAAAGCCGTATTTGACGCGGCTGGCGGGGCTTTTCCATTTTTGACATGCCGCGAAGCCTTGTATTATACTTGTCTGGATAGTTGGATATCGGTCTGGAGGACACAGCATGACGGAAAGAGTCAAAGTGGTCACGCTCGGCTGCGAGAAGAATCTCGTCGATTCGGAAATCATGTCCGGGCTTATACATGGCAGAGGCTACGAGCTGGTAGAGGCGCCCGAGGAAGCGACGGTTATCATCGTCAATACTTGCGGTTTCATCGATGCGGCCAAGGAAGAGTCGGTCAATACGATTCTGGACATGGCAGACTTGAAGGAGACCGGCAGACTGAAGGCACTCATCGTATCCGGCTGCTTGACGCAGCGGTACAAGCAGCAGCTCATGGAAGAAATGCCCGAGATCGACGGCATCGTCGGTACCGGGGATTTTCATAATATTACGGATGTCGTAGACGAAGCGCTGCGCGGGAAGAAGCCGGTCAAAGTGGGCAATCCCGTGTTCGATTACGAGCAGGCGCTGCCACGAATGACGTCTACCCCGCGTTACACGGCTTACGTGAAGATCGCGGAAGGCTGCGACAATGCCTGCACGTTCTGCAGCATCCCGATCATGCGCGGCAAGTTCCGGAGCCGTTCAATCGAATCGATCGTGGCCGAGGTTACGCAGCTTGCTTCGCAAGGCGTGCGCGAGGTCAGCTTGATCGCGCAGGATTCGACGAATTACGGGACGGATCTGTACGACAAGTTCATGCTGCCGGAGCTGCTCAACCGGGTCAGCGAGGTTGAAGGGCTGGCATGGGTGCGGCTTCATTACGCCTATCCCGGCTTCTTCACGGACGAACTGATCGAGACGATCGCATCGAACTCGAAGATCTGCAAGTATATCGACATGCCGCTGCAGCACAGCGAGGATTCGATCCTGAAGCGGATGAGACGGCCGGGCCGCCAGCGCGATTCGCGCGAGCTCATCGCGAAGATTCGCGCCCGCATGCCGGAAGCGGCGATCCGTACCTCGATCATCGTCGGTTTCCCCGGCGAGACGGAAGAGGACTTCGAGCGGCTGTGCGACTTCGTGCGCGAGATGAAGTTCGACCGGCTGGGCGTTTTCTCCTATTCATGCGAAGAGGATACGCCGGCTTCCCGACTGCCGGACCAAGTACCGGATGACGTGAAGGAATTCCGCGCCAATACGCTGATGGAGATTCAACGCGAGGTCGCGAAGGATCTCGGCAGCAAATACATCGGCAAGACGATCGAGGTGCTCGTAGAGCGCTATGACGGCCGGAGCGACGTCTACATCGGACGGTCGCCGTACGATGCGCCGGAAATCGACGGAGAAGTTTTCATCAGCGGCTGCACGCCTGAGATCGGCGAGATTCAGAAGGTTCGCATCACGCATGCATACGAATTCGATCTGTCAGGGGAGGGAGTCGCTTGAACCTCGCCAACCGCATTACGTTAGTCCGCATCTTTCTGGTACCGATCATCATGTTTTTCCTCTTAATCCAATTGGACCTCGAGCCGATTCATTTTGAGGATTTCTCGATTACGTACAACCAGATCGTAGCGGCACTTATCTTCATTATCGCGGCTAGCACGGACGGATTAGACGGCTACATCGCACGCAAGAACAAGCAAGTGACGAATCTGGGCAAGCTTCTCGATCCGCTGGCGGATAAGCTGCTGGTCGCCGCAGTGCTGATCTCGCTCGTCGAGATGGATAAGGTGGATGCTTGGATCGTGATCGTGATCATCAGCCGCGAGTTCGCGGTAACCGGGCTGCGGCAAGTGGCGCTGCTCGAAGGCAGCGTCATTGCCGCCAGCAAGTGGGGCAAGTGGAAGACGGCGGTTCAGATCACGATGATTATCGCGCTGCTTCTGAACAATTTCCCGTTCGCGCTCTTCGACATTCCGTTCGACCTTATCGCGAGCTGGGCGGCGGCGTTAATTACGGTCTATTCGGGCGTCGACTATTTCGTCAAGAACAAGAATATTATACCTGTGCAGTAGCGCATGACAGGCCGAACATCATTCCTTCACCGGAATGATGTTTTTTGTAGACGATCGGATAACGGTCGAGGAGAATCGAGGAGGGAACCAAGCCATGAGAGCGGAAATCATCGCGGTCGGCACCGAGCTGCTGCTCGGCCAGATCGTCAATACGAACGCACAGTACTTGTCCCAGGGGCTCGCTGCAATCGGAATCGACGTGTATTTCCAGACCGTAGTCGGCGACAACGAGCAGCGCCTGCGGCATGCGATCGAGATTGCGCGGGGGAGGGCGGATATTCTGATCTTCACGGGCGGCCTCGGGCCGACCCAGGACGATCTGACCAAGGATGCGCTCGCCGCCTACCTCGGGCGCAGGCTGGTGCTGCACGAGCCGTCGATGGCCAAGATTGAGCAAATGTTCGCATCACGCGGCATTCATATGGTGGAGAGCAATCGGCGGCAAGCGCTGATGCTGGAGGATTGCGACCCGCTTCCGAACCGGACGGGGCTGGCTGTCGGGAACGCGCTGGCAGAGGGCGGCACGCGCTACATTCTGCTGCCGGGACCTCCGCGAGAGATGAAGCCGATGTTCGACGGTCCGGCTAAAGAATGGCTCCGCGCACAGCTCGGCGATCGCGATCCGCTCTTCTCGCGCGTACTGCGATTCGCCGGCATCGGCGAATCCGCGCTGGAGGATGCGCTCCTCGGCTTGATCGACAGCCAATCCGACCCGACGATCGCCCCGTATGCCAAGGAAGGGGAGGTCGCGATCCGCATCTCGACGAAGGCTCGGGACGCGGCAGAGGCCGATCGGCGGATCGACGAGACGGTTGCCCGCGTCGAGGAGCTGGTCGGGCAGTTCATCTACGCCCGCGAGGACGTGCCGATCGAGCAGGCGGTCATTGCGAAGCTGCGTAATCTGGACAGGACGGCCGCGGCGGCCGAGAGCTGCACAGGCGGGTTGCTGGCTGAGCTGCTGACGGACGTCATCGGCAGCAGCAACGCCTTCGCGGGCGGCGTCGTGACGTACACCAATGCAATGAAGCACGCGCTGCTCGGCATCCCGCTCGCGCAGCTCGAGGGTCCGGGAGCGCCGGGGGCGATTAGCCGGGAGACGGCTGCCGCGATGGCGGAACGCGTGATGAACATCGCAGGCAGCGATTACGGCATCTCGACGACCGGCGTCGCGGGACCTGCGACCTCGGAGGGCAAGCCGGTCGGGCTGGTGTACATCGCGATCGCCGAGCGGGGGAGACCGACGGACGTGCATGAGCTTCAGTTGTCCGGCGGCCGGTCCATGATTCGGATCCGCGCGGCGAAGCAAGCGCTGTACTGGCTATGGCGGGCCATTGACAGAATATGACGAAATCGTGAACAGTGTTGTAAATATAGACCATTTGCGCTTATAATGGGGAAGATAACGGAAGAACCGTAGCGAAGATTACTTTGCTGCGGTTTTTTATGTTTATTGGGGCAGTGGACTTCTGGACACCCTCCAGAAAAAAATGCGAATGTATGTTCGAAAAAAAGCTTGGCAACCATCTTGAAATGGTTTAGAATGAAAACATATCGGAAAAGGGATGTGGTTCTGTTGGCAGATCGTCGCGCCGCACTAGAGATGGCATTGCGCCAGATCGAGAAACAATTCGGTAAAGGTTCGATTATGAAGCTAGGCGAGCATGCAGGCATGCAGGTTGAGACTGTGCCAAGCGGATCGCTCGCATTAGATATTGCTCTGGGCATAGGCGGCCTGCCTCGCGGCCGCGTCATCGAAGTATACGGACCGGAATCATCCGGTAAGACGACTGTTGCGCTGCACGCAATCGCGGAAGTTCAGCGTATCGGCGGACAAGCGGCGTTCATTGACGCCGAGCATGCGCTCGACCCGCTGTACGCAAGCAAGCTTGGCGTCAACATCGACGAACTGCTCCTTTCCCAGCCGGACACCGGCGAACAGGCATTGGAGATCGCGGAGGCGCTGGTGCGCAGCGGCGCGGTCGATATCATCGTGGTGGACTCCGTCGCGGCACTCGTGCCGAAGGCAGAGATCGAGGGCGATATGGGCGACTCGCACGTCGGCCTTCAGGCGCGTCTGATGTCGCAGGCGCTCCGGAAGCTATCCGGCGCGATCAGCAAGTCGAAGACGATCGCGATCTTCATCAACCAGCTTCGCGAGAAGGTCGGCGTTATGTTCGGCAACCCGGAGACGACTCCCGGCGGCCGCGCATTGAAGTTCTACTCGAGCGTGCGTCTGGACGTTCGCCGCATCGAGACGATCAAGCAAGGCAATGACATGGTCGGCAACCGGACACGGATCAAGGTCGTGAAGAACAAAGTAGCGCCTCCGTTCAAGCAGGCTGAGATCGATATCATGTACGGCGAAGGCATTTCGAAGGAAGGCAGCTTGATCGATATCGGCACCGAGCTCGATATCGTGCAGAAGAGCGGCGCATGGTTCTCCTTCGACGGCGAACGGTTAGGTCAAGGCCGCGAGAATGCGAAGCAGTACTTGAAGGATCATCCGAATGTCGCTGACGTGATCGAGAAGCAGATTCGCGCTGCGAGCAGCTTGTCCGTGGACGCGAACCCGGCTACGTTCAGCCAGGACGACGAGGATGAGGACGAGTTTAACGAGCTAGACTAATGCTGCGCCGCTAGGGGCATCGGTATCGATTCTATCCGCAGGGCACCTTTCTTAACAGAAGGTGCCTTTTTTGCAGACAAGGAGGCGTGCTATGAATTACACAGTCGTATCGATCGAGCGGCACGCGAAGCAGAGAGGCCGTTATCTCGTCCATCTGGACAGTGCTGACGGACCGTCGACGCTCAATGTGCATGAAGACACGCTCGTCCGCTTCAGGCTCGTAAGAGACGCCGTGCTGGACGCCACAGAGCTTGTCCATATCGAAGCGGCGGACGGCAAGCACCGCGCCTATGCGGCAGCTCTCGCATACTTAGGCGCCAAGCCGCGCACGCGCAAGGAGATCGAGCGCTATCTTGCCCGCAAGGAGCTGGACGAAGAGGCGATCCGGGAGACCGCTGACAGGCTGGAGCGCGAGCGTTACATCGACGATACCGATTATGCGCAGGCCTTCGCCAAGCAGCGGGCCGGACATGCGAAGGGCAGGCTGCTAATCAGGCAGGAGCTTCAGCAGCGAGGCATCGACAGACAGGCGGCCGCGGAAGCGATTGACGCGCTTGACCCGGAAGCCGAGCAGGCAGCGGCGTTGAAGGCCGCAAGCAAAAAGTGGAAGCTGCTGAAGGGAGAGCCGAACGAACGGCGCCATAAGCTGGCTCAGTTTTTGATGCGGAGAGGCTATACCGGCGAGATCATCCGCGAAGCGATTCGTTCGGTTACGCAGGATCAGGAGCCGCTCGATGATGGAACGTGGCTTGACAACTGATTTTGCATAAAGATAAAATAAATCTGTATTCCTTCCTTTCGAATGAATTTTCCTTCCAAAAATTGATTCGAATCGATCATTCTCGACATGAAACGTAAGATCGGTCTAAAAGCCGGCTAAAAACCGAATACGATCCTAAGCTTTTGCTTTGGTGACAACGAGGAGGTGAGAAAGATGAACGACGCTGTAATCTGGATCCCGATCGTTCTCGTTGTTGGCGCGATTTTCTTTGGGGTAGGTTATAAGGTTCGAAAGTCGATTGCCGAAGCCAAAATTTCCAGTGCGGAGCAAGCTGCCAGTCAGATTGTTGAAAACGCTAAAAAAGAAGCGGACGCGCTAAAGAAGGAGACCGTGCTCGAAGCAAAAGACGAGGTCCATAAGCTCCGCGCAGAAGCCGAGCGGGAAACCCGCGAACGCCGCAATGAAATCCAGCGGCAAGAAAGACGGCTTCAGCAAAAAGAGGAATCATTGGACAAGAAGCTCGAAGCACTAGAACGCAAAGAAGAACAGGTAGCCAACAAAGAGAAACGGATCGAGGAAACGCAGGAGCAAATTGATTCGATCTATAAACAGCAGATCCAAGAGTTGGAGCGGATCTCCAACCTGTCTATGGAGGATGCAAGGCAGATCATTCTCACGAACGTCGAGCAAGAAGTGCGTCATGAGACTGCTCAGATGATCAAAGAGCTGGAACAGCAGGCGAAGGAAGAAGCCGACAAGAAAGCTCGCGACATCATCTCGCTCGCCATTCAGCGCTGTGCCGCTGACCACGTAGCCGAAACGACGGTATCCGTCGTGTCGCTGCCGAACGAGGAAATGAAGGGACGCATTATCGGTCGCGAAGGCCGCAACATCCGCGCGCTCGAAACATTGACCGGTATCGATCTAATTATCGACGATACACCGGAAGCGGTCATCTTGTCCGGATTCGATCCGATTCGCCGCGAAATCGCGCGTACCTCGCTTGAGAAACTCGTTGCGGACGGCCGTATCCACCCGGCACGCATCGAGGAAATGGTAGAGAAATCGCGT
This sequence comes from Bacillota bacterium, assembly GCA_023386495.1. Taxonomy (GTDB): domain Bacteria; phylum Bacillota; class Bacilli; order Paenibacillales; family Paenibacillaceae; genus Paenibacillus_I. Next base: position 39,019 of record JAEWJS010000002.1, read on the forward strand.
AAAGAAGTGGATGAGCGGATTCGCGAATACGGCGAGCAAGCTACCTTCGAGGTTGGCGTGCATGGCCTGCATCCTGACCTGATCAAGATCCTGGGCCGTCTTCGCTATCGGACAAGCTATGGACAGAACGTGCTGAAGCACTCGATGGAGGTCGCTTACTTGACCGGCCTCATGGCAGCCGAGCTGGGCGAGGACGTTACGCTCGCGCGTCGTGCAGGACTCTTGCACGATATCGGCAAAGCGCTCGACCACGAGGTAGAGGGCTCGCACGTCGAGATTGGCGTCGAGCTGGCTAAGAAGTACAAAGAGCATCCGGTCGTCATCAACAGTATCGCGTCGCATCACGGCGATACCGATGCGACTTCGGTTATCGCGATGCTCGTCGGCGCGGCTGACGCGTTGTCTGCAGCACGTCCCGGCGCACGCCGCGAGACGCTCGAGACGTATATCAAGCGTCTGGAGAAGCTGGAGGCCATCTCGGAATCGTTCGACGGCGTAGAGAAATCGTACGCAATCCAAGCGGGACGCGAAGTTCGCGTCATGGTACAACCGGAGAAGGTCGACGATACGGAGGCTTTCCGACTCGCGCGCGACATTACGAAGAAGATCGAGAGCGAGCTGGACTATCCGGGCCATATCAAGGTAACGGTTATCCGCGAGACACGCGCAGTGGAATACGCAAAATAATCGCCCTGACAGGGCAGAATGAAAAGTGGCTGGTTGACAGCCGCTTTTCTTTTTTAGATAGAGGGGGTTATGAAGGAAGTGAAAGTATTATTCATCGGCGACATTGTCGGCAATACCGGGCGCAGCGCGCTCAAGCAGGTGCTGCCGTCGCTCAAGAGCAAGCACAATCCTCATCTGATCATCGTGAACGGCGAGAATGCCGCAGCAGGCAGGGGAATCACGGGGCCGATCGCACGCGAATTTTTCGAGCTTGGCGTGCACGGCATTACGATGGGCAATCATACGTGGGATAACAAGGATATATTCGAATGGATCGATGACGAGCCGCGGCTTGTCCGACCGGCCAACTATCCGCCCGGCGCACCCGGCCAAGGCAGCACCGTTATTCGGGCAAACGGCAAAACATTAGGATTGATCAATTTGCAGGGCAGAACCTTCCTGCCGCCGATCGATTGTCCGTTCCGGAAGGCGGATGAATTGATCGAGGAGCTGCAAGAGCATACATCTTGCATCTTCGTGGATTTTCATGCAGAAGCGACATCGGAAAAAATCGCCATGGGCTGGTATTTGGATGGCCGAGCTTCCGTCGTCGTAGGGACGCATACCCATGTGCAGACCAATGACGAGACGATACTGCCTGGCGGTACCGCGTATTTGACGGATTCCGGCATGGTAGGCTCCAAGGAGGGCGTACTCGGCATGCAGCGGGATGCCGTGGAGCATCGATTCCTGACCCAGCTGCCGGCACGTTTCACGGTTGACGAAGGAAAATGGCATTTTCACGGGCTGCTGGCCGAGCTGGACGAGTCTTCCGGCCGCGCGACGTCGATTAAGAAGATCCGGCTGACCGAAGACGAATGGCTGCTCATGTAAGGGATGTTAAAAATAGGCGAAAGTTGTCGCGCAATTCGGAAAAGTTAGTGAAATGACGCATTAAGCAGCAGGAATTTTCTGTCCCCTCGCGAATATGATGAGTAGTGGATTCCATCCATCATTCCCCGAGGAGGTACTTTCTATGGAGGTATTAAAAGTTTCAGCAAAGTCCAATCCAAATTCTGTTGCAGGGGCGCTGGCGGGGGTGTTGCGCGAACGAGGCGCTGCCGAGCTGCAGGCAATCGGGGCAGGCGCATTGAATCAAGCGATCAAGGCCGTAGCGATTGCGAGAGGCTTCGTTGCGCCAAGCGGGGTGGATCTGATCTGCATTCCGGCCTTCACGGATATCGTTATCGATGGGGAAGATCGTACGGCCATTAAATTGATCGTTGAGCCGCGTTAATCCACGCCGCGGCCACAAGGATAGCAGCACATTCGGCATACATGACCTGTTTATTTCGAGGCAGGTCTTTTTTGTTGCGTCCAAATGCGGGATGGTACGTATAAGAGAGGGGAGTGAAGCAATCTTGATGAGATGGGCGGATTTCCATTGCGACGTTCTCAGCAAGCTGTTGACAGGCGAGGCCGAACATTTCGCCGGAGAGGGGGCGGTTAAGTTGGATGTTACATACGAGCGGCTGCAGGCCGGCGGGGCCGATCTGCAAAACTTTGCGATCTATCTGCCGCAGCATATGCCCAAGAAGTTCGATCGGGTACTGCAAGCCGTAGACCTGTTCTACAGGCACATCCTAACGAAACCGGGAATCTCCTTCGTGAGAACGTCCGAGGATCTGATCGAAGCTAGCAAGCAGGGGAAGATGGCGGCCATGCTGTCGCTGGAAGGCACAGAAGGGCTGGAGGGCGACCTCACATCGCTGCGGATTCTCTATTATCTGGGCTTGCGATCGATCGGCATCACATGGAATCACGCGAACTGGGCCGGCGACGGCGTGCTGGAACCGAGGCAGGGCGGCCTTACGCAGCAAGGCCGGGAATTGATTAAGCTCTGTAACGAACTGGGCATACTAATCGATGTATCCCACCTGGCTGAAAAAGGGTTCTGGGAGGCGGCTGACCTCAGCGTCAGACCGATCATCGCCTCGCATTCGAACGTGCGCGCCATCCACGATCATCCGCGTAATTTGACGGATGAGCAAATTCGTGCGATCATTGCTCGGGACGGGTTGATCGGCATGACCTACGTGCCATGGTTCGTTAAGCGCGATGCGGTCGTCAAGCTGGAGGATCTGCTGCCCCATATTGAGCGGGTCTGCAGCCTAGGCGGCGAGCGTCATTTAATGCTGGGCTCAGATTTCGATGGCATTGACACCCATATCGATCGGCTCGCTAATCCGACGGAGACGCCTATGCTGCTTGAACAGCTGGATCGGCGTTACGGCACACGGATCGCGAAGGGGATCGCAAGGGACAATCTATGGTCATTTCTGCTTCGACATCTGCCGACGCAAAGCGCATAGTCTCGATCATTCGAGTAACAAGCCTGGTTTCGCATGGTCCGTTCTCGTTTTGATATGAATTCGATCGAAAAGAACTATGTTTGAAATCCGATCAAATCCCTTGATATTTACGTCCCGGAGTCATAAAATTTATTTGACTAGTGAAAGAAATTATTTATCTGCAAGATTGTGTCGAATTATTGATGAAAATTCAAAATGATCGATTGTCAGCACCGAGAAGGTTGGATGATAGTAGCAATTGAGGAGCGGAGTGTAGACAGATCTACATGAGCACCGGAATTTGCGCTAGCGTTCAAGATTCGATGCCGAGTATGCTTCATGAATTTACTTCGTGATCACAAGCGATATTTTGAATTACATCTAACGGCACGCACCAACTTTGAGGAGATGGACATTTTGATCAGTCAATTGTCTTGGAAGATCGGGGGACAACAAGGTGAGGGCGTAGAAAGTACGGACCGTATTTTCTCCACGGCACTCAACCGTCTCGGCTATTATCTGTACGGGTATCGCCATTTTTCTTCGCGCATCAAGGGCGGACATACGAACAATAAGATTCGCATCAGTACGACGCCGAAGCGGGCGATCTCAGATGATCTGGACATCCTCGTCGCATTCGACCAAGAGAGTATCGATTTGAACGCGCATGAACTGCGCGCAGGCGGCGTCATCGTCGCGGATGCCAAGTTCGGTCCATCCGTACCGCAGGGCGTTAATGCGCGTCTTTTCGCTGTACCGATCACGGCGATCGCCGAGGAACTCGGCACGTCGCTCATGAAGAACATGGTTGCTTCCGGCGCATCCTGGGCATTGCTTGGTTTGCCTCTTGAAGTATTCAATAAAGCAGTAGAAGAAGAATTCGGCCGCAAGGGCCCTGCGATCGTCGAGAAGAACATCGAAGCCGTTAAGCGCGGCGCCGATTTCGTCCTTGAGCAAGCAGGCGGTCCGCTGGACGAATTCCGTCTCGGCGAACCGGACGGCAAAGAGAAAATTTTCATTATCGGCAACGAAGCGATCGGCCTCGGCGCCGTAGCCGGCGGCTGCCGCCTCATGTCGGCGTATCCGATTACGCCGGCATCGGAAATTATGGAATACCTGATCAAGAAGCTGCCGAAGTTCGGCGGCACGGTCGTACAGACAGAAGACGAGATTGCGGCAGTCACGATGGCAATCGGCGCTAACTATGCAGGCGTGCGCACGATGACGGCATCCGCAGGACCCGGCCTGTCCCTCATGATGGAGGCAATCGGCCTTGCGGGCATGACGGAGCAGCCGCTCGTCATCGTCGATACCCAGCGCGGCGGACCTTCGACAGGCCTTCCGACGAAGCAGGAGCAATCCGACTTGAACGCCATGGTATACGGCACGCACGGCGAGATTCCGAAGATCGTCATCGCGCCGGCCTCGATCGAGGACTGCTTCTACGACACGATCGAAGCGTTCAACCTGTCCGAGGAGTACCAAGTTCCAGTCATCCTGATGACGGACTTGCAGCTGTCGCTCGGCAAGCAGTCCTGCGAAGTTTTCGATTACAGCTCCGTCGAGATCAAGCGCGGCAAGCTGGTATCGGAAGTGCCTGCGCTCGAGGACAACAAGCTGTTCAAACGCTACGAATTCACGGAAGACGGCGTATCGCCGCGGGTCATCCCTGGCGTGAAGGGCGGCCTTCACCACGTGACAGGCGTCGAGCATGACGAGGAAGGTCGTCCTTCCGAGAACGCGCTCAATCGCTTGAAGATGATGGATAAGCGTCTTGGCAAGCTCGACGGATTGTCGATCCGCGACGCGATTCGCGTAGACGCGCCGCATGCTGCGCCTGATCTGCTCATCATCGCGATGGGCTCGACGGGCGGCACGATCGACGAAGCGAGAGAACGTTTGACGGCCGACGGCATCACGACGAACCACATTACGGTTCGCCAGATCGCACCGTTCCCGATAGAGGAGCTCGCGCCATACGTGACGAACGCGAAGAAGGTTATCGTAATCGAGAACAACGCAACAGGCCAGCTGGCAGCGCAAGTGAAGCTGCACGTCGGCCAAGGCGAGAAAATCAAGAGCTTCCTGAAGTACGACGGCAATCCGTTCCTGCCATCTGAAGTGCATAAAGCTTGCAAGGAGATGAACTAAGACATGGCGACATTCAAAGAGTTCCGCAACAACGTCAAGCCGAACTGGTGCCCGGGCTGCGGGGACTTCTCCGTGCAAGCAGCGATTCAGCGCGCGGCAGCGAACGTCGGCCTCGAGCCGGAGAGCCTCGCGGTCATCTCCGGGATCGGCTGCTCCGGTCGGATTTCCGGTTACATCAACGCATACGGCCTGCATGGCATTCACGGCCGCGCGCTTCCGATCGCGCAAGGCGTCAAGCTGGCTAACCGCGAGTTGACCGTCATCGCATCGGGCGGCGACGGCGACGGCTTCGCGATCGGCATGGGACACACGGTGCATGCGATCCGCCGTAACCTCGATATCACGTATATCGTCATGGACAACCAAATTTACGGCCTGACGAAGGGCCAGACATCGCCGCGAAGCGCAGAAGGCTTCAAGACGAAATCGACGCCGGAAGGCTCGATCGAGTCGACGCTGTCGCCGCTCGAAATCGCGCTGTCGGCCGGCGCTACGTTCATTGCCCAGTCGTTCTCGAGCGACCTGAAGCAATTGACGAGCCTCATCGAGCAGGGCCTGCAGCATAAGGGCTTCTCGCTGATCAACGTCTTCAGCCCATGCGTCACGTTCAACAAGGTGAATACGTATGACTGGTTCAAGGAGAACATCGTGAACCTGGAGCAATTCCCGGATTACGATCCGTCGAACCGCATGGCTGCCATGAACAAGATCATGGAGACGAACGGCATGCTTACGGGTCTTATCTATCAGAACAAAGAACGCAAATCGTACGGCGAGCTCATTCCGGGCTACGCATCCGAAGGACTGCACAAGCAGGACCTGACGATGGACGCCGGCCAGTTCGATAAGCTGGTCGCGGAGTTCCGTTAATCGGTTCATGCCTGCATGGAAGCATACGGCCTAACAGCCGTATGCTTCTTTATTATCCGGCGGACCTCGACCTGTGATCGACATCACTTTTGCCCGTGAACGGATTAGGGTACAGTATAGTAGACAAGCACAATGATTGAGGAGGCTACCATCCATGAAGCAAATACCAGTCGGCGTCTCTGCGCGCCATATCCACCTGTCCCAAGAGCATGTCGCGATTCTGTTCGGCGCAGGCAGCGAGTTGACCGTCATGAAAGATCTGTCGCAGCCGGGACAGTTCGCGGCCAACGAGACGGTCGAGGTCATCGGTACGAAGGGGAGCTTTCCGAAGGTGCGCATTCTGGGACCTGCACGCAAATCGACCCAGCTCGAAATCTCCCGCACCGATGCCTTCGCGATCGGCGTGAACGCGCCTGTACGAGAGTCCGGCAATATCGCCGGTACGCCCGGCATCACGATCAAGGGACCGGCAGGCGAGGTGACGATCGATGAAGGCGTCATCGTGGCGGCGCGGCACATTCATTTTCACACGGAGGATGCGGCCAAGTGGGGAATCGCCGATAAGCAGCTGCTGAAGGTTCGGCTGTCAGGCGAGCGGGGCATGGTGCTCGAGAACGTCGTGGCGCGCGTATCCGATCAATTCAAGCTGGACATGCATATCGATACGGATGAAGCGAACGCCGCAGGCGCCAAGACGGGCGACATCGCAGAAATTATCGATTAAAGCCAGCAATTGCTCACGCCCTCGCGGTAGCGGCACCGGCCTATTCATGCTATAATTTACAGGATTCTAGTCGATTATTGACGTGTATGAGGCGGGTGGCGATCTAACCGTGAGCGAAACCAAGGACTACAGCAAATATTTCGACTTCTCCGGCGCCAAGGTCATTTCCGACGACGAGCATGGCAAGCGGATTCGCATCGGCGGCCGCGACATCCACATCGTCTCCGAGCCGAACTATCGCCAAGAGAAGCAGCGCGGCAAGGAAGAGGTGCAGGTCGTCTACGACTCGGCCGTTCCGGAGGAACTGCGCACGCTAGGGCAGGGAAAGCGGTACTTAATCTATACATTCGGGTGTCAGATGAACGAGCATGATACCGAGGTCATGAAGGGCCTGTTCGAACAGATGGGCTATACGGCGGCGGAGCAGCGCAGTGAGGCGGACGTCATCCTGCTCAATACTTGCGCCATACGCGAGAACGCGGAGGACAAGGTATTCGGCGAGCTCGGCCATCTGAAGCATCTGAAGCTGGAGAAGCCGGAGCTCATTCTCGGCGTTTGCGGCTGCATGTCGCAGGAGGAGTCTGTCGTTGGCCGCATTCTGCAGAAGCATGCGTTCGTCGATATGATTTTTGGCACGCATAACATCCACCGGCTGCCGCAGCTGCTGCACGACGCGCTGCTCAGCAAGGAAATGGTCGTCGAGGTGTGGTCCAAGGAAGGCGACATCATCGAGAATCTCCCGAAGAAGCGGGAGGGCATGCGCGCATGGGTGAACATTATGTACGGCTGCGATAAGTTCTGCACGTACTGCATCGTGCCGTATACGCGCGGCAAGGAGCGCAGCAGAAGGCCGGAGGACGTCATCGCCGAGGTGCGTGACCTGGCGCGTCAGGGCTATAAGGAGATTACGCTGCTGGGCCAGAACGTCAACGCCTACGGCAAAGACTTCGAGGACCGGAACTATCGGTTCGGGGACCTGATGGCGGATATCCAGAAAATCGACATTCCGCGAATCCGGTTCACGACCTCGCATCCGCGCGACTTCGACGATCACCTGATCGAGGTGCTGGGCCGCGGCGGCAATCTGGTCGAGCATATTCACCTGCCCGTCCAATCGGGCAGCACGGAAGTGCTGAAGCGCATGAGCCGCAAGTATACGCGGGAGAGCTACTTGGACCTGGTCGGCCGAATCAAGCGCGCCATTCCGAACGCGGTGCTGACCAGCGACATTATCGTCGGCTTCCCCGGCGAGACGGACGAGCAGTTCGAGGATACGCTGTCGCTCGTGCGCGAGGTCGGCTTCGACATGGCCTTCACGTTCATCTATTCGCCGCGAGCGGGCACGCCTGCCGCCGAGATGGAGGACAACGTGCCGATGTCCGTCAAGAAGGAGCGCCTCTATCGGCTTAACGAGCTGCTAGGCGAGATCAGCCGCCGGAATAACGAAGCGCTGAGCGGACAGGTTGTCGAGGTGCTGGTCGAGGGCGAGAGCAAGAACAACGCGGCGGTGTTGGCCGGCCGCACGCGGACGAACAAGCTGGTGCACTTCGAAGGGCCGAAGGAATGGATCGGGCAGTTCGTCATGGTGAAGGTTACGGAAGCGTTGACCTGGTATATCAAGGCGGAGCCGATCGGCCCAGTGAAGGTTGAAGCGGTCTCGTAAGCATACGGCATGAACAACAAACGAACACAACGACATAGCGATTCATAGATTGGTTGCAGAGGGAGAGAGATTAGCAATGGCAGAGCATGCAGCGCACGACCACGATCATGACCATGATCACGCGTGCAGCGTACCGAAGTTCGACACGAAGGATATCATCGTCCGCGAGGATATCATGGCCAAGGCCAAGGAGATCGCGGAGATGATCTTTACCTCCAGCGAGGTGCAGCATTACCGCAGAGCGGAGCTGCAGATTAAGAACAATGATCGGATCCAAGGCTTGATCAGCGCGATCAAGAAGAAGCAGAAGGAGATCGTCGCCTTCCAATCGTTCCAGAACCAGAAGATGGTCGACAAGATCGAGGGCGAAATCGCGACGCTGCAGGATGAGCTGGACGGCATTCCGATCGTGAACGAATTCCAGCAGAGCCAGAGCGACATCAACTATTTGCTGCAGTTGGTCGTCTCGATTATTCGGGATACGGTCGCGCAGAAGCTGGACGTGGAGACGGACGGCTCCGAAGAAGCGCCAGAGGAATGCAGCGACTAAGGGTCGCATAAGAGACGGCCTCGCCCGGCATGAAGCATGCCAGGCGAGGCCGTTGCGTCGTTATGGGGGCTAAATTCCGTTACCGTTATGAATCGTGATGCCGGAGCGCGTGTCCGCATTCTTCGCGCCTATGATCGGGACGTAGTTGTACAGCACGCCGACGATGACCGTTGCCAGAATGGCTTTGGCCGCGTCGCCTAGCAGGAACGGGTAGCAACCTACGGCTAAAGACTTCGCGAGCGAGAAGTCATACACCGCGGCAAGCCATGGTACACCGATCAAGTAGCTGGCGAGAGAGCCGAACACCTCGAAGATCAGATAGAGCAGGATGTAGAAGAGCACCGGATTCTCTCTCCGAAGGTTAGTCGCGAATAGCTTGCCGGCGAAATAACCGACGAGCAGCGCGCAGAACGGGAATGCGACCAGGAAACCGCCGGTGCCGCCCATCAGGTACGAGAGTCCGCCTTGGCCTTGCAGCATGGGCAAGCCGGCAGCGGTCAGCACGATGACGATCGCGATGCTGTAGAAGCCGAATCGGGCGCCTAGGAAAGCGCCGGCAAGCATGAGCGCCAAGTTCTGCATGGACACGGGCACCGGGGTGAACGGGAGCGGAATCTTAATCGCGCTCATGGCCACGAAGAGTGCCGCGAATAAGGCGGTATAGACGAGATGACGAACGTTCAAAGACATGATTGCATACGCTCCTTTTCTTTGTTAACCTATCATTATCATTCGGTTAACTAAAAAGGATTCTATCATAAGCAAGCGCACGGCGTGAAGAGGGTTGGAGGAATTTTTTTGAAGGAGCAGTCGTTAGCAATATTCGATCTTGTTGCAGAGGTGCAGCAGGAGGACGGCCATAAGTCGATGCTGCTAGCGTTCCGGAGGCTCGTCCTCGAGCCGGGCGAATGGGTGCATGTGGCCGGCCCGAACGGCAGCGGCAAGAGCACGCTGGCCAAGCTGCTGACAGGCCACACGGGCATGATCGCGCGCGGGGAGGCGCTGCTGGCGGGCACGATGAACAGGGGGTTCGCGGGCAGCGAGCCGCTGCCGTTCGTCACGCAGGACCCGGAGGCGGCGATCATCGGCTCGACGCCGTGGGAGGATCTGCTGCTGGGGCTGGAGCAGCAGGGGATGCCCGCGGGGGAGGCGCTCAGCAAGGCGGAGGACAGTCTGCGGGCCTGCGGACTCTGGGCGATGCGCGGCCAATCGATCGTCGAGCTGTCCGGCGGGCAGAAGCAGCTGCTGGCAGCTGCAAGCTGCCTGGCAAGCGGCGCGGAGCTGCTGCTCTTCGATGAGGCTGCCGCGATGCTGGACGCCGATTCTCGGAGGGTCATCTACGAAGGGGCTCGCATGCTGCATGCGCAGGGCAAGACGATCGTATGGGTGTCGCATCGGCTCGATGAGCTGCGAAGCGGGGATCGGATCGTGGCGCTGCAGGCCGGGAGGATCTTCTACGACGGTCCGGCCGAGGCATTCTTCCTGCCGACGTCCGAGGCCGATTCGGCCGCAGCAAGAGCGGCAGGTCGGGTGCAGGATGACGGGCAGGGAGAAGCGGGCGTGCTGAACGGCTTGAACGGGAGCAGTCCGTGCGAGCTGCTGGGCTGCGAGCCGCCGTACACGGTTGAGACAGCCATTGCGTTGCAGCGGCTGGGCTATCGTCTGCCCAAGCTGCCGTTCACGCCGGAGGAGCTGGCAGAGGCGGTGAGGGGGCTATGACGGCGCGGAGTTGGTCGATCACGGACTTGACGGTTCGGGCAGACGGCGTGGGTCGATCCGTGCTGCTTCAGCAGGTGAGCGCGCGATTCGCGGCAGGCCGCGTCACGCTGGTCGTCGGACCGAACGGAGCCGGTAAGACGACGCTGCTCGAGACGATGGCCGGGCTTCGCCGGCCGTACGGCGGATCGATTACAGTGGAGGGGCAGCCGCTGTGGCAGGACGGGAAGCTGCAGCGGGACACGCTGCTGCGGTTCGGCATTGCGATGCAGCGCTCGGAATCGCAGTGGTTCGCCCGCACATGCCGCGATGAGCTGCACTATGCCATGCAGCCGTACGGCAGCGCGCCTGCGGAGCGGGAGAACCGCATCGCCGCAGCGCTTGCGGCGAGCGGGCTCCCGGCCGATGTGCTCGGCCGGGAGCCGTGGTCGCTAAGCG
>JAEWJS010000107.1 GCA_023386495.1 Bacillota bacterium
GCGTACGGCTGCCGCGGCCGGTAGGCTCCGCAGTCAGCATCGTCGGCGCGCTCGTGATCGGCGAAGCGGCGATTACCGCAGGCATTGCCTCGCCTGTTATGGTCATCATCGTTGCGCTGACCGGGATTGCCTCCTTCGCGGTTCCGCAGTACAGCGTTGCAATCGGCCTCCGCATTCTGCGCTTTCCGCTGATGCTCATGTCCGCGCTGCTCGGCGGCTTCGGGCTCATGATCGGCTTATTGTTTATCCTGCTTCATCTGAATAAGCTCCGCGCGCTGGGTCAGCCTTACTTGTCCCCGCTTGCGCCGCTTCGATTCGGTCAATGGCGGGATGTCTTCTTCCGCGCGCCGCTGAAGCAGTTGATGCGCACGACGCGTCAACAGAGGATGCACGAATGAGCAGCGGCATCGGCGGCAGCAGAATGCGGTTCCGGCTGTGGCGGGCTGGCGGCGTGCTGCTGATCGCCTCGGTACTGCTGACCGGCTGCTGGAATAAATACGAGTTGACGGAACTTGGTTTCGTGATGGGGGTAGCCATCGACAAAGGCAAGGACGGCACGGTTCAATTGACGACCCAGATCTATATGCCGCAGCAATCCGGCTCAAGCAGCAGCGAACGCAGCTTCGATTCGAACATCAATGTCGTCACGACGAGCTCGACCAACCTGCGGGCTGCGCGCAGTATCGGGGCCGAGCTGGGAAGAAAAGCGCAGTGGAGCCATATGCGGGTGATCCTCGTCAGCGAGGAGATGGCTAGAACGGTCAACCTCGGGGAACTGCTGGATTTGTTCTACAGAGATCCCGAGCCGCGGCTTACCGCGTCGATTCTCATTACGAAGGGAAGCGCCAGTCGTTACTTGCTGAAGCAGCCTACCATCGAGCAGACGACAAGCCAGCAGATCAAGCGATCTGAGGATGCATCGGCTCGCAACGCGGCGCTAACGGTCAATTCCAATCTGTTAGCACTCGGCAAGCAGTTGCGAAGCGTGACCGGCAACGCGATTGCAGCCTACATCGAGCCGCATCCGACGGACGAGGAGGGATTTCGCGTAATCGGCACGGCCTTGATTCATAAGGGGAAGCTGGTGGATAAGCTATCGGGCAAGCTGAGCCGCGGCTTGCTGATGCTGACCAACGATTTCACGCTCGGGACGATCGACGTGCGCTGCGAAGAACGGCCTGAAGGGAAGGGGAAGCAGAACAAGATCGAATCGTTCGAAGTCAGCCATTATCGAAGCAGCATCAAGCCGCGGATCGAGAACGACAGGCTGGTCATATCGGTAGATAGCGAAGTGAAGGGATCCGTAACGGAGCTGAAATGCTCTGCGTTAACGACTCGCGAGCAGGAGGAACGTTTCGCTCGACGGACGGAGGAAGCGATTCGGCAAGAGATGGAGCAGACGTTCGCCGTGCTGCAGCGGCGCAAGCTGGACATGCTGCAGCTCGGGAACCGGATCTATCGGCATAACCCGAAGCTATGGTTCCAAGTGCAGCCGCAATGGGAGGACTACATTTCGCATGCCGAGCTGAACGTTCATGTTCGGGTCAGAATGAATACCACGGGCACGATGATCGGCAAGCCCGTATTCGAATAGATCGGAGGTGGCCGCATGTTTGCCGTGAGCGTCCTGTTGATACTCCTCTACCTCGTAATCGGACTGTATGATCGGAGCGGCTTCAAGTCTGCTCCAAGGCGAGACCGCGTCGTCTATATGGGCTTGGCTGCCTATACGGTCTATATGAGCCTGGACAGCGTGCTCGATGTCGATCTGTTCCATCTCTATTCGCTGGTTGATATCGTCTTAGGCCCGGCTGCGAGAGGGATCGTACAGATGCTGGAGACTGCCGCCCCATGAATCGGGTGAATCGAATGGTCGACACAACCGAGACAATCAGCTCCTTCCAGCTCGGCACCCTATTCTTCGTCTTCCTGACAGGCTCATCCATTGTCAATATCCCGAGCCCGCTCATCTCCGAAGCCAACAATGGCGCATGGCTATCCTTGCTGCTGTCCGGCAGCGCGGGCATCCTCATGCTCGCGATGCTGCTAGCGCTGCATCGCCGCTACCCCGGCCGGGATTATGTAGCGATCAGCACGATGCTGATCGGCAGATGGGCTACCATCGCGATCGGTCTCGCGTTGCCGACCCCATTCATGTTCCATATCGGATCCGGCATCTCGCTCGATGTAGGGTTGTTCATGAACAGCTCGATGATGAGCGATACGCCGATTTATATTTTCACGACGACGATCCTGATCCTATCTGCACTGACCGCAACAGCCGGCATCGAAGTGATCGCACGCATGTTCATGCTGATCAATTCGACGGTAATTCTGTTCGTGCTGTTCGTCGTCGTGCTTAGCATTCCCGATTACGACATCATGAACGTGCTGCCGGTTATGCCGAATGGCATTCGGCCGATACTGCTCGGTGCCTATACGACGTTCGGCTTTCCCTATGCGGAGCTGTTCGTGTTCGGCATGCTGATCCCTTATGTGAGAGCCGATCAGCGTAAGCGGGTACCGGCTGCCATGTTCCGCGCGATTACGCTCAATATTGCCATTCTGATCGTCGTTACGATGTGCACCATCCTCGTCTTCGGCCCGATGGCAGGCGAGCGCAAATATTCGATGTTCGAGGTCGCCCGGACGATTGAGGTGCAGGAGATCCTGCAGCGCATCGAATCGATTATCGGCATGGTGCTCATTGCGGGTTCTTATATGAAAATTACGATCACCCTCTACGCGAATCACTTGCTCATCGCGCGGTTGTTCAAGATGAAGGACAGCAAGCTCATTATCCCGATGCTGGCGATGGTCTACATGCTGATCGGCATATCGAGCTACGAGAGCAATGCCGTATGGGGAGAGTTCGTCAATCGCATCCATCCGATATGGGTCACGTTCGCATTCGTGCTGCCGCTCGTCCTGTTATACGCCTTGTCCTTGTTCCGTCGAGGCCGAGCCTAGCTGCGGGCTGCCTTCTGATGTCTCTTCGCCCTCTGGGGGCAATAGCGGTCTTGGAATCTGCCGTACGCTCTGGCATATCGCGCAATCTTCCGATAGACGGAGGGGTCCTTCAATTTCTTGAATATAAACGGATTCGGCAGCGTATTGACCTCGATCAGCCAAGGCCTATAGCGCTCGTCCAGCCCGACATCCAGTCCAATCTCTTTGATGCCCGGATACTTCATCTTCATGTAACGGGCCACTTCAAGTCCCAATGCGCAGAGCTGATCGCGTAGACGCTGTCGCTCAGCGCTGCCTAAATACCGCTTCATGAGCGTGTGATAGCCGATAACCGTCCCGCCGCTGTAATAATTCGTGACGATGCGGGAGGGATGTGCCACTCTTCCGATCACGCCGGTCGCCTCCCATTGGCCTGCCGGGCTCATCTGAACCATCACGCGGATATCGAACGGCGAGCCCTCATGCCGAAGCAGCGATATCCCTTGCTGGACAAGGTACTTGCGCGTGCCTCTTATTCGCGCAATGCTTGCGTATAGTTGGCTGATGGATGCGTAATGCTTGACGCGTGTCCCATGCTGAAGCCTATAGGCGTTCGGCGCGCTCTGTTCTACGCGAATGACGCCCACGCCGCCCATGCCCAGGTCCGGCTTAACGTAGACCATCTTGTACGCCGACAGCATGCTGCTTAGCGAAGACGGGGTAAGCTTGCTTGTAACAGGGATGTGCTTGGCAATCGTGCGATTGTTCATCAAGACTCGCGTCTTGGCCTGCTTGCTCTTCACGATTCGAATCGACAACGCGGGCAGCTCCTTCCATTGGTCATCGGAGTCCGAACAGTTCATCATTCGGTATCTTGTAAGATATGGATTTCGCAGAGGATGCGCGACAGCAGCGGCCTACAGATCCGAATCAACTTTCCTATCGGCGTTCGCGTCTAGTATTCGAAAGGGGCGAATGCAGGCATGAAGATGAGCTCCATCACCGTGCGTATCGTAATGGTATTGGCCTTGCTGCTCCTGTTCATTCCGGACAAGGTAAGCGCGCTATCTTGCGCAGAATTAAGCGGCCCCCGAGAGGCATTAGAGCGGAACGGTGCCGCTGTCTACGGCAAGGTCAAGCAGGTGAAGGCGGATATCGAACAAGAAGGGTTCGTCGGTACTAAGGAATATGTAACCAATGTGCTGCTGGAAGTAGAGCGCAGTTGGGGGATCGAGGCGGACTCCCAGATGATCGCAGCTGCCGACTATACCTGGGGATATGATTATCAGAAGGGCGAATCGTATCTCGTTTTCCTATCGAAGCAGCAAGACCGTATGGTCATCAGCCCCTGCAGCCCGACGCTGGAGCTGGCATCGGTCGATGAGGCCGTCGAGCTGCTGGGCGCGGGCAGCCTGCCGGCGAAGCAGGTTAACCTTGCCTACCGCATGTGGTTCATGTTCGATACGGATATTGATATGTTGATTGCGGGAGGGATACTAGTAGCCGCGGCGATCGTTCTATGTACGTGGCTAATAAGGCGGAGACGGGGTAACCGTGAGTCATGAATCGAAATAACGAGGCACCCTCGGTACGCGTACGCATCAAGCGTGCGGACCGAGGGTGCTTTTGCGCGTGTCAACGCAGACAGAGGTAGAGGACGGCGAACCAGAATGGCGCACAGACGAGGCAGGCATTGTTCAGGGCAGCGCGCATGCTTCCTTCTCTCATATTCATCGTATTATCTCCTTCACTACCGTATAGCTGACAGTATAGTGCGAAGATGTGAGGAATCCGTGAATTGGAAGTTAGGAAAAGCTTAGGTTATCATCTATTCTATGTACATAGGTTTCCGATCACGACCAGATTAGGAGAAATTAATGGAGCGCAAACGATTGGTTCAAAAATTCGACCGGCAGGCGAGCATCTACGAACGGCGCAGGAAGCTGCAGACAGAGCGGAAATGGCGGGAGAAGCTCATTCGCTGCGCGCAAGGGAACGTGTTGGAGGTCGCAGTCGGAGCGGGTGCCAATTGTGCGTATTACCGCGCTGACGTGACGTTGACGGCTGTCGATTTTAGCGGCGGCATGCTGGCCAGGGCGAGGGAAGCCGCGGCGGATGCCGGCCTGCAGGCTGCCTTCATCCATGCGGATCTCGAGACGGTAGAGTTCCCGGAGCGCTCGTTCGATACGATCGTGTCTACGCTGTCCATGTGCGGCTACGAGGATCCGGTTCGCATGCTGCAAGCGATGGGCAGATGGTGCAAGCCGGACGGGCAGATCCTGCTCATGGAGCATGGCCTCAGCTCTAGTCGATTGGTTAGGGGCATCCAGCATCTTGCCGAACCGCTGTTCCATCGGTCGGTAGGCTGCCATCTGAACCGCGATCTCAGCGAGATCGTGGCGAACTCGGGGCTGCACGTCGCGCGATCGGAACGTTACTTGCTCGGCGCCCTGCATCTCATCTGGGCATCCCCGACAGCAAGGGGAAGCGGCGGCAGCATGTCGTCGTAGCCGTGGAAACCGTGCTGCAACGGCTACAACGGTAACATCGGTAACGTCGCAAGATTGCAACATCGAAACGTCGGCAACGTCGGTAGAATCGGTAACATCGCATCATCGCAACATCGCAACATCGCAACGTCGCAGTATCGAAACATCGCAATGTCACAATGTCACAATGTCGCAACATCGCAACATCGCAACATCGCAACGTCGCAATATCGCAACATCCAACGTCGTAATATCGCAACCTGGGCTAATGAAGCTTGCTAGCGTCCGTAGGATCGCCAACGTGCAGTTCAAGTCCGGCTAGCCACTTTTATAACGCCCCTCGAAGTTCTAACGGACTACAGAGACGCTATTCCGTCGAAAACAACACTTTATAGATTCTAACGGACCACAGCGACGCTAATAGAGCTAATGATGGCGTTCTGAGGTGCTATCCTGCAATTAACGTCGCCTGAGTCCGTTAGAATTTTCAAACGTTGTATTTTACCCAAATAAGGTATCTACAGTCCGTTTGCCGTACGCAGTTTTGTAATCTCGAGTACCCCAACCTCACTCACAGCACCACCACACGGTCGCCAACCCAGCACCCCGCCACACCAGTTCACAGACAATCTGAACGGAGTCTCGACGGATCGTGAAACTTACAGCAGCACGTTACAGGGGCTCGAATAGTAATTTCTAAAATCCTAACGGACTACAGAGACGCTATTCCGTCGAAAACAACACTTTATAGATTCTAACGGACCACAGCGACGCTATTAGAGATAATGATGGCGTTCTGAGGTGCTATCTTGCAATTAACGTCGCCTGAGTCCGTAAGAATTTTCAAACGTCGCATTTTACCCAAATAGGGTATCTACAGTCCGTTAGCCGTCAGCAGCTTTGAAATCTCGAGTACCTCTACCTCACTCACAGCAACACCACACGGTCGCCAACCCAGCACCACCGCCAACATCGCCTACCGCCAACCCAGCACCACCGCTAATACAGCCCCGCCAACAT
>JAEWJS010000116.1 GCA_023386495.1 Bacillota bacterium
CAGCAGGAGGAGCGTTAGAGGCAGGCAGGAGTGGGAGTGGAGCAGCAGGAGGAGCGTTAGAGGCAGGTAGGAACGGAGTAGAGAAGCAGTGGAGCAGCACAAAAATAAAGAGCCGAGGACCCTGGGATGGAGGTCTCGGCTCTTCGATTCGCATGCGAACATGCGTTCCGTACGCGTAGGTAATTCTGTATTCAACATCATAACACTTGGCGAATTATAAGTCTACTATTTTCTGCATCGATGTGCCACAATAAGGAAGCATTTCACCGCGTATCCCATTCCGGCAGGAGGACTGAGAACGATGAATCAAGGACGTGCCTATGAGGAAGAAGAGACGCGTCTAGCGGAAACCTTGGGCGAGATCGACCGGCAGCTGGCCGGCATCGGCCCACGTTACTACGGCGACGACTATGTCGAGCAAGTGCTGGATGCGAAGCGGGAGGAGAATCGGGTTAGGCTGGAGCTGCTTGCGGCTGAGCCTTATTTTGGCCGGATCGATTGGCGCGAGGCGGGCAGGCCGGAGCCCGTCCCGCTCTACATCGGCAAGCGCGGCATGGACCGCGCGAAGACGAACGAGCCCTACGTCATCGACTGGCGCGCGCCGGTCGCGAGCTTGTTCTACTCCTTCACGGGCGGCGAGGCAGCCGTGGAGTACGAGGCGCCGGAAGGCATCATTACCGGCGAGGTCCATCGCAAGCGCAACGTGTCCGTCCGCGACCGCGAGCTGCAGCGCGTCGTCGACAGCTACGTGCGGGGCGGCGACAACCTCGGCTTAAGCGACGAATTCCTGCTCTACCGGCTCGGCGAGCGCAAGGATAACCGGCTCCGCGATATCGTCTCGACGATTCAGGCGGAGCAAGACGAGATCATCCGCGCCCCGAAGAACAAGGCACTGATCATTCAAGGGGCAGCGGGCTCTGGCAAGACGACGGTCGCCCTGCATCGGCTGGCCTACCTGCTCTACCGGTATCAGGAACAGATGCGCGCCGAACGGATGATTATTTTTGCCCCCAACGCCATGTTCCTCGATTATATCTCAGGCGTGCTGCCGGAGCTCGGCGTAGGCAACGTGCGGCAGACGACGTTCGCGGACTGGGCGCTCGCGCTGCTCGGCGACGTCAAGCTGTCGGTAGACGAGGAGAACGAGCGATGGTTCCGGATGGCGAACGTAAGGCCGGCCATCGACGCGATGACGCCGGGGCGGTTCAAGGGCTCCATCGCGTACAAGGATTGGATCGACGGCGAACTGAAGCGATACGAGGCCGACTATCTCCCGGATCAGCCATTTGAGGCCTGGGAAGGTCGCACGCTGCCGCTGGCAATGATCCGGGAATGGTTCGGAACGGAGTATCGCCATTATCCGCTCGCCCAGCGCAAGGAGCGCTTGGCAGCGAGGATCAACCGCTGGCTGGAGATGCAGCTCGGCGAGATCGCCGACCCGAAGCGGCGCAAGGAGCGAAGCAAGACAGGCAAGGCGAGGCTGCGCGCCTATGCGAACAAGCTGCCGGCGGCCGAGGCGCTGCCCTTCTACCGTTACTTGTACGGAGCGGCGACAAGCGGGAGCAGCGCGGACAATTGTCCGGCAGCGGGACGCATTCCTGCGGCGCTGGCAGCGTCGACACGGAAGGATCTGAAGAGCGGCATCGTCCGCGCGGAGGACCTGCCGGCGCTCGTCTGGATTCATCGCGCCTTCCACGGCGCGGCCGGCCAGCACTTCGACCATGTCGTCATCGACGAAGCGCAGGACGTATCGCCCTTCCAGGTCGAGCTGCTGAAAGCGTACATGGGCGAGCCTTCCTTCACCGTCCTTGGCGATCTGGCGCAGGGCATTCATGCTTACCGCGGCGTGCATCGATGGGAAGAGATTGCCGGTCTGTTCGAGGCATCCTATCAAGCGTACCATGAGCTCAGGCAGAGCTACCGTTCGACGCTCGAGATTATCGAGTTCGCGAACCGCTTCATCCCGTACACGGATTCGGGACTGCCGCCGGCCGTGCCTGTCTTCCGCAGCGGGGAGCCGGTGGACGTTGTGCAAGCGGGCAGCGGAGACGAACAAGCGGCGTGGATTCGGACGTACGCGGCAATGGCGAGGCAGCAGGGCATGCGCACGGTCGCGGTGATCGGCCGCACGGCAGAGGATTGCGAGCGGATGCACGCCAGGCTGGCGGAATTAGGGCTGGAAGCGAGCCTCCTTCGGGAGGGGCAGAGCGCCTACAGAGGCGGCATATCCGTCGTGCCGGTCTATCTGGCTAAGGGGCTGGAGTTCGACGCCGTCGTCGTCTTCGACGTCGATGCCGAGCGGTACGCCGCCGATCCGCAGGATGCGAAGCTGTTGTACGTCGGCTGTACGCGTGCGCTGCATCGTCTGGCACTGCTCTGTGGCGGCGATGCTTCGCCGCTGCTCGCATAAGTGACAGAACCGATGACAATCGCGTGACAATAATGATGACGGCAACAAGGCTGTAAGCCTCAGGCGTATCGCGGCGTGATTCCTTATGATCGTAGATAATAGATCATGAAGGAGGCGAGTACGTGATGCATTCCGCGAACGAGAGCCGCAAGGCCAAGTTTCTCAACCTTATTGCGGCAGGTGCCCTTGCGCTGGCTATTGCAGCCGTGTGGTGGGCAGCTGCCGCGGCTAGCAAGCCGGCTAGCGAGCCTGTGCCTGGAAGCCAGGATGAGGCAAGACGCATTATCGTCTATTCGACGACTAGCGTCACATAATCGAAGCTGATGTAACGCGTACCGCGAGGAGGGCTGCCGAGAGGCAGTCCTTCTTCGCGTTCCGCTGCCAGCCCAATGTCGGGTGCTGTCGCTGGACTTAAGTCGAGTGCCGGTTCATGCCATGAGCCGATGCGCTGCGAGGCTCATACTCGCTACAATGGACATAATCCAATGAGGAAAGCGTGGTCTACGACAATGAAGAAACAAAGCGCGTTCGAAGCGTGGAAAATGCTCATCCTGTCGCTCCCCAAAGGCATCGCGACATTCGTAATAGCGGTAGCCGGCATATCGGTCAGCCTGCCGTTGTCCGTATTCATCCTCGGCCTGCCGCTGTTGGCGGCGGTGCTCATCCTATGTCGGCGAATGCTGGAATCGGAGAAGAAGCTCGTTGATGCTTGGGTGAAGGGCGAGAAGCCGGTCGAAGCCGTCGGCACGCCAACCGCGGACCCAGCGTCCGCATCGTCGGGCTGGAAGGGTCTGCTGTCCGTATTCGGCAGCGGAAGGGCTTATCGGAGCTTATTCTACTCGATCTCGCAGCTGCCCGTCGGTATCGCCTCCTTCACGATCGCGGTCGTCCTGCCGGCAACGGCATTCGGCATTATGCTGTCCCCGCTCGCTTATTGGGTGAGCGATGAATTCTTCCAATTCGACCTGTTCCAGACCGGCTGGTCGGTGAGCGAGCTGTTCCCGCAGCTGACGGTGACCTCCTACCAGCTCTCGTGGATCTATGGCGGCGTCGGTGCGCTCCTCGTATTGTTGCTGCCGCTCGTACTCCGAACGCTGGGACGCTTTTACGCCGTGTGGATCCAAGGTATTGCCGGGCCCGAGTCTCAGCAAGCCGTTCAGCCGATTGCGGACAGCGAGCCTGAACCATACAGAATGAACGAGCAGCCGGATCATCGCCTCCTGGCAGATCTATATAAGGCGTAGCTCAACTGGACAACCACACAAGCATGCAGCGCCGCGCTTCATAGAATAGAGAGAACCTCCAGCTGAAAGGGAAGGGGAATCTCTATGCGCAATTGGAAGCGTCGCGGCCGGGCGATTACGATTTACTATATCAACATCTACAAGAATGTTCGGATCGACCAGCGAGCCACCGGCGGCGGACAGATCAACCGGAATGTAGGCACGAACGCCAATCAAGGCGGGCAGAATGCCTCGAACAGAAGCAAGAACGCGAACCAGCGCGGACAAATTGTGTCAAAGCGCGGCAGGAAATAACCGATAAACGATGAAATAAGACGAAGCGTGGCAGACTCTGCCGCGTCTTTAGTCTTATTTTATTGGCGATGGAAAATAAACCTGTAATATTCGTATTGCAACCATCTGCCGACTGTTATAATAGGCGTCAGGGGGAGGCTTGAAATGCAAAACATTGACACGCAAGGCCAACTCGCGTTATTCAAGCACGTCTATGACCATGCGCCCATCGGAATCGCTATCGTATCGCTTGATTGCCGCGTGATAGCCGTCAATCCGATGATGTGCCGTATTTTCGGTTATACGCATGAGGAATTCGTGACCGTCAAGGTAGGGGATCTTAACCGTCCAGAGGATACGGTCTTAATCGAGCTAGCCATGCAGCAGCTGAAGCTCGGAGAGATTCCGTACTATGAGATCGACCTGCAGACTTTCCATAAGAGCGGTGCGTACCTGTGGTCGAAGCTGCGCATCACGTTAGCATTGGACGAGGAGAGCGGGCAGCCGAAATACTACGTTCTGCAGCTGACGGACATTACGAAGAGCAAGCTAGTGGAACAGCGCCTGCAGGAGAGCATTGAACGGTACACATCGCTTAAGAAAAATAATCATGACGCCATCATCTCGTTCGGAATGGACGGCAGCATCATCAACGGCAACCAGATGGCAGAGCAGCTAACCGGCTATGCCATTCCGGAGTTGATCGGTACGAGCATCGCGAGATTGATCGGCGAGCAGAATCTGCTGAACATCTTGTCGAGTACCGCGGATTACGGAAGGGTCGAGAAGGACCTGACGCTCATCCATAATCGGGCAGGCCAGCAGGTAGAGGTATTGTCCACGCTGGCCCCGATCGTGATCCACAACGAGACCGTAGGCTACTACATTATCGTGAAGGATATGACCGAGCAGAAGAAGCTGCTGATCGAGAAGGAAGCGGCGGAGCGCACGAACAATGCCAAGAGCGAATTCCTCGCCATGATGAGCCATGAGATTCGAACGCCGATGAACGGCGTCATCGGCATTACGGATTTGCTCATGGAGACGGAGCTGTCGGCAGAGCAGATGGAATACTTGCAGATCATCAAGCAGAGCGGAGACACGCTGCTTGCGATCATTAACGATATTCTTGACTTCTCCAAGATCGAATCCGGCAAGGTAGACATTGCGGAGGAAGATTTCAATCTGCGAGCCGTCCTGTCCGAGGCGCTGAACATCATGCTGCCTAAGGCGTTCGAGAAGAACCTGGACATCACGACATCGATCGATCCGATCGTGCCGAATCTGCTGCACGGGGACATGACGAAGCTTAGGCAGGTGCTGATGAACCTGCTCAGCAACGCGATCAAGTTCACGCCGAGCGGCGCCATCGCGATCGCGATCCATCAGCTTCAGCGCGATGGGAATAAGGTGCGGCTGCAGTTCGCGGTGAAGGATACGGGAATCGGGGTGCCTGCCGATAAGGCGGGGCAATTGTTCGAGCCGTTCTACCAAGTCGATCACTATATGACGCGCAAGGCGAAGGGGACGGGTCTCGGGCTCGCGATATGCAAAAAGCTGGTGCGGCTAATGGGCGGCGAAATCTGGTATGCGGCAAACGAGCATTCGCCGGGGGCCGTGTTCACGTTCACGGCTGACTTCCAGGCATGCGCACAACAGACGTTAACCCATGCGATGCTTGACCCGTGGACCGAGGAACAGTCGGACAGCAGCCTGCGCATTCTGATCGCAGAGGATAATGAAGTGAATCAGATCGTGCTCAAGAAGATGATCGAGAAGCTGGGCTATCACCCTGTCATTGTGAAGGACGGCCAGGAAGCGGTCGAAGCCACCACGCGTTGTCCGTATGACATTATATTCATGGATGTGCAGATGCCCGGTATGGATGGCCTGGAGGCCGCCCAGACGATCAAGAGCATGCCGCAGCGCTCGTTCATCGTTGCCGTGACCGCACACGCCCTGAAGGGCGATCGGCAGAAGTATCTTGCAGCCGGCATGGATGAGTATATCAGCAAGCCGATCCAAGCAAGCATGATCACGGGGATCATCGAATCGTACCAGGCACGCGAGAACACGCCTTAATAGGAACAAAACCCCGATAGCCATGGTGGCTTTCGGGGTTTTGTTCCTAACGGTCGGCTATTCCGACTTCGCCTTGCGGTAGGCGTCGATGTAGGCGCGTGCCTTATCGACGATGAGGTTCAGGTCGCCCTTAAGGGCGGCTTCCTTGGTCAGATCGGAGCCGATGCCGACCGCGAATACGCCGGCCTTGATCCATTCGCCGAGATTCGCGAGCGATACGCCGCCTGTCGGCATGATGTTGGCTTGCGGGAGCGGTCCCTTGATCGTCGGGACGATCGAGGGCTGGAACATGTTGCCCGGGAACAGCTTCACGACATCCACGCCGAGGTCGAGCGCAGCCGTAATCTCCTGGATCGTGATCGCGCCCGGCATGATCGGCACGCGGTACCGGTTGCAGAGGCGGATCGTCGCTTCGTTGAAGCTAGGCGCGACGACGTACTCCGCGCCGGCAAGAATCGCTGCACGCGCCGTCTCCGGGTCGAGTACCGTACCCACGCCGATAATCGCGTAATTGTCGGCAGCAGGGTTATCGCTCTGATACTTCTTGGCCAAGGCCGTAATCGCTTCGAGCGCGAACGGAACCGTCATCGTGATCTCGATGGCCTTGATGCCGCCTTCGATCGCTTTCTCCGCGATCTGGACGACTTCCTCCGGCGTCTCTCCGCGCAATACGGCGACTACGCCGGCTTGATGCAATTGCTCAATTAAACGGAGCTTCTTCACGACACTTAATCCCCCTCAATGTGTACGCCTACGCCCTTGCAGCCTGTTGCTATTCGAGTTCCGGGCTATAGGGCGATCAACGTGCCAGCCAGCCGCCGTCCACGCACAGCACATGGCCGTTCATGTAATCGGATGCTTCGGAGGCGAGGAATACGACGGGACCCTTCAGGTCGTCGGGAGCGCCCCACCGTCCGGCCGGAATGCGGTCGGTAATCGAACGGTAGCGCTGCTCGTCGGCGACGATCGGCGCCGTATTGTTGGTCGTCATATAGCCGGGCGCAATGGCGTTGACCTGAATTCCCTTGCTTGCCCATTCGTTGGCGAGCGCCTTCGTGACGCCGGCGACGGCGTGCTTGCTGGCCGTGTAGCCGGGGACATTGATGCCGCCTTGATAGGACAGCATGGAAGCGATGTTGATAATTTTACCGCTTCCCCTCTCTATCATATGCTTTCCTGCAAGCTGGGACAAGAAGAACACCGTATTCAGGTTGAGGTCGATGACATCATACCAGTCCTGGCGGCCGTGATCGACTGCCGGGGTCCGGCGGATCATGCCTGCATTGTTGACGAGGATGTCGATCCTGCCGTAGGCGGCCAGCGCCTTCTCGAATACCTCCTCGAGCCCATCGGCCTTGCTCAGATCCGCGGGCAAGTCTGTCGCTTGTCCGCCATTCGCCCTAATCGTCTCGACCGTCTGCGCGCTGCCTGAGGACGAGATGCAGACGACGCCTGCTCCCGCCTCTGCCAGCCCGATCGCCATCGCCTGTCCCAATCCGCCGGACGTGCCGGTTACGAGCGCTATTTTACCGGATAGATCAAAAAGTCCCACAATCATCCCTCGCTTCTATTCCTTATTCCTTGCCCTATTCGCAATCGATCTTGCCGCCGGCCGCGCGGATGCGCTCCGCAAGCTCGCGGTCTACGCCGTCGTCCGTCACGATCGCGTCGACGTCCGACAACGCGGCGAACGTGCGCAGCGCGATCTGGCCGAACTTATGGCTGTCCGCGACCATGACCTTCACTCTCGCCGATTCGATCATGGCGCGCTTCGCGTCGTACAGGTCGCCGGTGTAGATGGAGAAGCCGTATTCCGGGTGAATGCCTGTCGTCGACAGGAAGGCCTTCTGCACGTTCAGCCCGCGAATGACGGAGACGGCCTCCGGACCGACGAGCATGTTGCGGACCCGGTAGCCGCCCGGCACGACGAGCCGGATGTCCGGCTTCTTCGCCAGCTCGCCGATAATGAACACGTCGTTCGTGACGACCGTGAGCTGGCCGTTGTCGAGCCGCCTCGCGATCTCGAGCGTCGTCGAGCCGCCGTCCAGCGCGATGATGTCTCCGGGCTCGATGTAACGGAGCGCGCGCTCGGCAATCGCGGCCTTCTCCGCGCGGTGCTTAATATTCGGCTCCTTCACGGGCAGGATGCCGAGCTGGTCGCCCTGCGCAAGCACGGCGCCGCCATGCACGCGGATGAGCAGTCCCTGGTCCTCGAGCTTGGCGAGGTCCTCGCGGATTGTCTTCCCCGTGACCTGCATGCGTTCGCTGAGCTCCGCCACGGTGACTTCCTTGCTGATGAGCAGCTGCTCCATGATGGCTTCGTATCGGCGGATCGGATTCATGCGCTACCTCAAGTCTTGCATCGCGACAGCATCCATATCGTCGAACGCTTGGTTCTCACCGGCCATGCCCCAGATGAACGTATAGTTGGACGTACCGACGCCGCTGTGGATCGACCAGCTCGGGGAGATGACCGCTTGCTCGTTGCGGAGCACGACGTGACGCGTCTCCTGCGGCTCGCCCATCATATGGAAGACAACGCCGTTGTCCGGCATATCGAAGTACAGATACACCTCGGAGCGGCGGTTATGCGTGTGGCAAGGCATCGTGTTCCACATGTTGCCCGGCTTCAGGAGCGTCATGCCCATGACGAGCTGGCAGCTCTTGATGCCGTTCTCGTGGATATATTGGTAGATCGTGCGCTCATTGGAATTCTCGATGCCGCCGAGATGGCGCGGATTGGCCTCGCTGATCGCGGCTTTGACCGTCGGATAGGTCTGGTGCGCCGGGCAAGAGTTGAAATAGAATTTGGCAGGCGATGCGCTGTCTGCACTGGTGAACGTGACATCCTTAGCGCCGCGGCCGATGTAGAGGCAATCCTTAGGCTCCATGTCGTAAGCCGTGCCGTCGACGGTGACCGTACCGCGTCCGCCGATGTTGATGATGCCGATCTCGCGGCGGTCTAGGAAGTGGTCCGCGCCCATCTCCTTGCGGTCCGCTTCGAGCTTCAGCGTCTCGCCAGCAGGGGTTACGCCGCCAACGATGAAGCGGTCCACGTGGGAGTAAGTGAGGATAATCTCGTTCGGGCTGAACAGCGATTCGATCAAGAATTCCTCGCGGAGGCGAGCTGTGTCGAAGGCGCGGACCTCATTCGGGTGCGAAGCGTAACGGATTTCCATGTTCATTCATCTCTCCTTTGGTTACGTTTATTTAGGTTTGTTTGAGTTCGTATACGTTCATTGTAATGGGGGGATGTCGGGATTGCAAGCGATAGTTCTAGCGGTGCGACGAGGATTGTTGATATACGCCTCTGATGGTATACAATATGAAAAGCAGAGATCATTCAGGGGGATAGAGACCAATGAACGTGCAAGAGATGATATTCGCCTTTATTGGCGGACTCGGGATATTTCTATTCGGCATAAAATATATGGGAGACGGGCTGCAGGCAGCCGCGGGCGATCGACTCCGGTCGATTCTCGACAGGTTCACGACGAATCCGTTCATGGGCGTCCTGGCAGGCGTCTTCATTACGGTCCTGATCCAATCCAGCTCCGGCACGACCGCGCTTACGGTCGCGCTTGTCAGCGCCGGATTCATGAAGTTGCGCCAAGCAATCGGCGTCATTATGGGCGCTAATATCGGAACGACCGTTACGGCGTTCATCATCGGCATCGATATCGGCGAGTACGCCCTTCCGATTATCGGCGCCGGCGCTGTCCTGTTATTCTTCTTCCGCAGGAAAGTCATTAATGCTGCCGGACAGATTCTATTCGGCTTCGGCGGGCTATTCTATGGCTTAGAATTGATGAGTGCGGGCATGAAGCCGCTGCGATCACTGGAGGAATTTCAACAGTTGACCGTCAGCATGAGCGACTCGCCCATACTCGGCGTCGTCGTCGGGACGGTGTTCACGCTCATCGTGCAGAGCTCCAGCGCCACGATCGGCATTCTGCAGCAATTGTTCGCGGAAGGCGCCATCGACCTGAAGGCCGCGCTACCAGTCTTGTTCGGCGACAATATCGGCACAACCGTTACGGCAGTCATTGCCGCGTTCGGGGCTTCGATTGCGGCTCGCCGGGCAGCGGCCGTCCACGTGCTGTTCAACTTGATCGGGACATTCATCTTTATGCTTGTTCTGGGGTTATTCACGAGGTTCATCATTTACTTGCAGACAGCGCTCGATCTGAATCCCGAGATGACGATTGCGTTCGCGCACGGCATCTTCAACGTGACGAATACGATCATCCAATTCCCGTTCATCGCCGTATTGGCCTGGATCGTCACGAAGCTCATTCCGGGCGAGGATACCCACGTCGATGCGACTGTCAAGCATCTGAACCCGATGTTCATCGAGCGCTCGCCTTCCATCGCGCTTGGACAAGCCAAGGAAGAGATCAGGCGAATGGGCGAATACGCGCGCGATATGGTCGCTGAGGCGATCCAGTACTTGAACGCGAAAGATCCGAAGCATGCGAAGCTGGCCCTTCAATACGAAGAAGCGATCAATCGGCTGGACCGGGCGATTACGGATTACTTGGTCGATCTGTCGACCAAGTCGCTCACCGAGCATGAATCCGAGGAGCACAATCGACTCATCGATACGATTCGCGATATCGAACGGATCGGCGACCACACGGAGAATATCATCGAATTACTGGAGCTCCGTCTCACCAAGAAGGTGAATATGTCCGATGAAGCGATCGGCGAGCTGAACGAGATGTTCAACCTGACGATCGGAACGTATCAGGACGCGCTTGAAGCTCTCTTCACGAACGATCACGACCTTGCACGCAGCGTGCTGAGCAAGGAGAAGGAGATCGACCGGATGGAGCGCGACCTGCGCAAGGCGCACATCGGCCGGCTTAACGAGCGGCTGTGCACAGGAGATTCCGGCGTCATCTTCGTGGATATCGCCAGCAATCTCGAACGGATCGGCGACCATGCCGTCAACATCGCCGAGGCCGTGCTGGGTGAGCAAGAAGAGGATATCGATCCTGACGTGATATAAGCAGCAGAAGGAAGCCGTCCCTGTATCGGGGGCGGCTTTTTGCTTGAGGTTCGATTGTTATCATCGATGTTGGATTCTTGTTATGTTAGCTTCGATAACGGCAAGTTACAATAATAGTGTACGTTGCGATCGAACTGAAAACGAAGCAACAGACAAGAGGGGGAGGCGTTGATGATGGCGATTACATGGCCGGAACATGCCGGGTCGAAGGCAATTATAGCTCCACTTAGAAGTGTGAAGCCGGTCTCGAAAGAGACAAGAGCGCGCACGATATGGAACGAACATGTAGCGGAGCGCAGCGTGCCTGATGCACGCAGTATACAAGAGATCGCGACGCTGGCGAGCTTAGGCTACAAGGCTTACCGATTCGAGATTCCGTGGCCGATGGTCGTGTTGGGCGTCGGCAGACTGAACGAGAAAGGCATTGCCGTAATTCAGGAACTGATCGCGGAGCTTCGCAAGTACGACATGATTCCGATCGCGAAGGTCAATCACTGGCAGCTGCCGCTGCTCGTGCAGGAAGACGGCAACTGGGTGAACCTGAAGTCGGCCGCGCTGCAGCAATACTTCACGAAAGCGCTGCACGAGCAATTCGGGCGCGACGTGTCGGTGTGGATGAATCAGAACGAACCGTGGCACGCTCCGATGGATGAATTGAAGCTGCTGCGTTCCTACATGCAGGACACGGACACGACATGGGTATCCGAAGTTATCGGATGGAAGCAAGCGGAATCCGTCAATTACGAATATCCACAGTACACATAGAGGGAGATTCTGCGATATGAACAGTAGAGTAAGGGCAGCCCTGCTGGTGGCTGCCCTCTTGCTTCTCGCGGTGTTCCTCGGGGCATGCAGCGACAACAACGCCGCGAACAACGCGGACAACGGCAACAATGCCGCGGCGCGGAGCGGGGCCGACAACGGCGTCGTCGATGCAGGGGATGAAGCCAAGCCGGGCGTATACGAGGGAGAGCTTACGGGTAACGGCTTGCAAGGCAAGGACGTGAAGGTGAATCAAGTCGGTTACTTGCCGGATGCACGCAAGCTTGCGATGGTTGAGGGAGAGGGCGAAGCGATCGGCTTCCGCGTCATCGACACGGAGAGCCGCGCGATCGTCTATGAGGGCCAATCGACCGATTCGAAGTTGGATACGAACGCCGGAGAGCGCGTGCGCGAGCTGGATTTTAGCGCGGTGCAGGCGGAGGGCGAATACGTGATTGAAGCGGAAGGCGTCGGCATGTCGCATCCGTTCCGGGTCGGTCCGAAGGTGTATGAAGCGTCCTTCGTCGATTCCATTCGCTCCTATACGCTGGGGCGGTCGGGCATCGAGATCGATGACCCCATCACCGGCTTGAAGCATGCCGCAGGGCATACGCAGGACGCTGTCGCCAAGCTGGACATCGATCATCCCCATGCGGAGCGCGGCACGGTTATCGATGTCAGCGGCGGCTGGTACGACGCAGGCGACTTCGGCAAGTACACGACGCCGGGAGCGATCTCTGCGGCGCAGCTGCTGCTCTCCTACGAGCTGAATCCGGAGGCGTATCCGGACGGGCAGCTGCAATTCCCTGCCGGACTGTCCGAAGGCGCGAGCGCCTCGATGCCGGACGTGCTGGAGGAGGTCAAGTACGAGCTGGATTGGCTGCTCAAGATGCAGCGTCCGGACGGTGCGGTCTATCATAAGGTATCCGGTCTGAATTGGCCTGGCATGATACGGCCTGAGGACGATACGCAGGATCGTTACGTGTTCGGCATGTCGACATACGGGACGGGGATGGTTGCCGGAACGCTCGCGATGGCGGCGCGGATCTACGAGCCGTTCGATGCCGAATATGCGGCCAAGCTGCTGGAGAGCGCCAAGTTGGCGCAGCAGTATTTGGCGGATAATCCCGAAGTTGCATTCCTGACCAGCGAGCGTCAGGACGCGGGCTCCGGTGCTTACAGCCGCGGCGGCGATCAAGAGGAACGGTTCTGGGCTGCGGCAGAGCTGCTTAAGACGACGGGCGACCTGCGGTATGACGCGTACCTCAAGGAAGGACTCTCGTATTACTTCGAGAAGAACACGGGCATCATCGGCTGGGGTTCGGGGCTGGCGCTCGGACAGTTCGCCTACGCAACGAGCGAGCAGGGCGACCCGAAGTGGAAGGATAGCATCCGCACCGTGTTCGTCCGCGAAGCCGATAAGATGCTGCGGCAGATCGACAGCGACGGCTACCGCTATGCGCTGACCTCGGCAGAGTATACATGGGCGTCCGCGAAGAACGGGATGGCCAAGGCGCAGCTTCTGCTGCTGGCCCACGAGCTAGCCGCGAATGAAGCGTACAAGCAAGCCGCGCTGGAGCAAGTGCACTATACGCTGGGCCGCAATGCCGTCGGTACGACCTACCTGACGGGCTCCGGCGACGTCATGCCGCTGAATCCGCATAACCGCATCCAGATCGGTACGGGGACGTATATTCCGGGCCTCTTGGTCGGCGGTCCGAACAAGTTCGGCGGCGATCCGGATCTCGATCGGATGCTGAGCGTACAGTCGCCTGCGCCTGCGCAGTCCTATCTGGATATTTCGGGCTCATGGGCATCGAATGAATATGCGATCGATTATAATGCGCCTTTCGTGTTCGTCTTGTCCTACTTTAATTGAGGACAGCGCTTATCGAAGTCGGCAGCCGGCTGGACGTATGCGTCCTGCGGCTGCCGCTTTGTTTTTTTTGCGCGAGCGGGGATCGGGAATTATAATGGGGATGACAACAGAGGAGGTGAATTCCGCAGCCGGCCAGGTCGGCTGTGGACGAGCATGAGCATACATATTAACGCTAAGCCGGGGGATATCGCGGACATTGCGCTGCTGCCGGGCGATCCGCTTCGCGCGCGCTATATTGCCGAGACGTTCTTGGAGAACGCGAAGTGCTATAACGAAGTGAGGGGCATGTACGGCTTCACGGGCACGTATAAGGGCCGTACCGTCTCGGTTCAGGGGACGGGGATGGGGGTGCCGTCGATCTCGATCTACGTGAACGAATTAATTCGGGATTACGGCGTGAAGAAGCTGATTCGCGTAGGCAGCTGCGGGGGAATGGTCGAGGGCGTGAAGATCCGCGACGTCATCCTCGCGATGACGGCTTGCACGGATTCCAACATGAACCGGCTGACGTTCCCAGGCTTCGACTATTCGCCGTGCGCTAGCTTCGATCTGCTTCACAAGGCTTATCAAGCAGGCGTTCGCGCGGGACTCGCGCTGAAGGTCGGCAACGTGCTGACCGCTGACGTCTTCTATCGCGATAGCATGGATCCGGTGAAGAAGCTGGCGGATTACGGCGTGTTAGCCGTTGAGATGGAGACGACGGCGCTGTATACGATCGCCGCCAAGTTCGGCGCCGAAGCGTTGTCGGTGCTGACGGTCAGCGACCATCTGTTCAGCGGCGAAACGGATACGACGGCGGAGGAGCGCCAGACGACGTTCAACGATATGATCGTGGTCGCGCTGGAAGCGGCCGTGCAGTAGGGGAATAGTACGCTGGGGCCTCCGTGCAGCTGATTTGGCTGCGGGAGGCCTTTTTCGAATTGTTACGGTCTTGCAACTGTTCCAGGCTATCTCCCGTCTAAGGCTTGTAAGAGACAGAGCTTCAGTAGGATGGAGGAGTATCATGCGGAGTAGTAACGGGTTCAAAGGGCTGTTGGTCGCCGTGCTCGCGATGTCATTATTGCTTGCGGCTTGCGCGAGTGGCGATGGCGCAAACGGCAGCGGGAATGCGGTTAACGGCGGTACGGTAAGCGAACCGGCGGCAAATGGTTCAGCAGGCAACAACGCGGGCGGTACGCCGGCGACCGAGTATAGCGAGGGCCAGGAGGATGAGGCGCAGCGTTGGGAGGGGGAATGGCGGCTGAAGGATGCCAGCGAATCGCGCGGCTCGATCATTACGATTCAAGCGCCGCAGGGCGATCGCGTCGCCTTCATGCTGGACGCATTCTACCTTGGCAACCCGGACGATGAGAATGCCACGCCGAATATCGGTAACATTCCGGATGGAGAAGCGGTCGTGTCGGGCAATACCGCGACATTCGCGGACGAGAGCCTCGGATTCACACTGGTCATGAAGCGGGTGGGCGAAGAATTGATCGTGGAGTCTACGCAGGGGACGGGTTATTTTGGCCAAGGCGTCTATGTAGATGGCGCATACGTGAGAGCTGAAGCGCCGTAACCGGATATCCCTCGACTATTCGCACCCGATAACCGGCGTAACGGAACGCAGGAACCTTATTTTGTGACAAACCGGTTATCCTGTCAGCTAACGGAACCCTGCACCGCTATTCAGGAAACAAACCTCTCTCGGGGCACGAAACCCGTCCAATAAGGTCTCTCTGTTCCGTTCGTATCGAAAACGGAGCGAATACGACCGAATAACGTCTCCTAGTTCCATTAGCACACGCCACGCGGGAGGCAAAGTCAACGAGGGTGTCCTGATCGTCATTGTAGATGACAATCGGGACACCCTCTTGTTCATGCTGCCTGCAGCGGCATCATTCGATGCGGTCGCGGTATTCCTGCGGCGTGAAGCCGGAGTGGTCCTTGAACACCTTGATGAAGTACTGCGCATTGGAATAGCCGAGCTTGGTTGCGATCTCGTAAATCTTCAGCTTCTTGTCCCGCAGCATGTAAGAGGCGCGTTCCATCTTCTTGCGGTAGATCGTCTCGCTGATGCTGTGCGCCGTCTCCAGCTTGTATACCTTAGAAAGATAGACGGGATGAAGCGAGACATGGTCGGCGATCGTCTGCAGCGTCACCGTGTCGAGATGCGCTTCGATATAATCCACGACGCCGCGGATCAGGTCCTTGCGCGTGTCCTTGATCTCCGCTTCCAGATGCGATTGGATGCGGTGCGTGACCGCCTCGGTCCATTCCCTTAGCGCAGCCGCGGAACGAATCGGGAGCTGATTGGCGAGCTCGCTGCCTGCTACATCGGCGAGCAGCTTGCCGTTCTTATGGACCACGTAGTAGCAAGCCGTGCTGATCTGACAGTAGATCTCGCGGAGATGCTCCTCCGTGTCCCCATGCTTACGCTGCAATTCCTCGAACACTTGCGAGAGCTTATCCCGCACCGCCTGCCAACGACCGGATTCGAACAGATGAATGAAGGACGGCGGTTCGTACAGCTGGACGAGCGCAGGAATGTCGAAGGGCTCGGATTCCTTATCGAGCGTCATGAAGTAGCCTCTATCGCTCCCGATTCGCTTGCGAAGCGAGGTGATCGTCGATTGGTACAAGGCCGGCAAGTCGCGCGGGAAGCAGCCCTCGCGGCTCATGACGATCGAGATGCCGTCCTTGAGGTACTTCTCTACGTTCCGCTGCAGATCCTCCGCCAGAAGCGCGAGCCGTTCATACAGCGCCTCATTCGTCGTCTCTGACTCGTCCGTGCGGCTCTGCGACAAGTCTGCGTGCGGGGCGACGGCATAGACCAGGTGGTCGAAGTCGTCCTTGCAATTCCAGAGCGTGAACTCGCTGCCTAGCAATTCACGGGCAATATTGTCGATGGCATATTCGAACAGGAACATATCATCCGTCGTGAACTGGTGATAGTTCTCCTCCAGACGTATTGTCAGCAGCGTGACGCGGTCTTGGTCCCGGAACGGCAGCTGGAGCTTGGACAGCTTAGCATCGAGCTGTTCAGGCGAGAACCGGCTGCCCTGGATCAGGTCATGCAGCAGGTTGTTGCGCAGTAGCGGCAGATGCTCCTCGAAGGTGCTGACGGCCCGTTCGTAGGAGGCAACGACGCCCCATTCCAAGCGAATCGACTCGATGACGGTCAGCAGCTTCTTGGCGAGCTCTTCGTCGCTGATCGGCTTCGTCAGGTAGCCGGATACGCCATGCGCGAGCGCCTGCTGCGCATATTCGAACTCGGCGTAGCCGGACAGCAGCAGAACCTTGGTCTGCTTCCATCTCCGGCGGACGACGGTAGCCAGCTCAATGCCGGACATGCCGGGCATCGTAATGTCCGTCACCATGACATCGATCGGCGTCCTGCGCAGGATATCGAGGGCTTCGTCCGCGGAATAGGCCTTGTATACGGTCTCGATGCCGAGCGATTCCCAAGGCATCGTAATCGCCAGGTCGTCGACCGCATACGGTTCGTCGTCCACTAGTAAAATTTGCATCGGTGCAAGCGCTCCTTCTCTATTGTTGATTCATGCAGAGCAGCGTGATCGTCGTGCCGCTGCCCTGCTCTGAGGTAATGGTGAGCGATGAGCCCGGCCCGTACTGTTGGATCATTCTCTGCCGGACATTCCAGACGCCATAGCCGACGCCTGCCTCGATCGGCCGGTTCAAGGCGTCCGTCAGCTGCTTCAGCTTGTCCTCCGACATCCCGATTCCGTCATCGGCTATCGTGAGCGAGAAGCCGCCTTCGAGCAGCTGTCCGCTGATGCGGATCGCCCCCAATCCCGGCTTCGGCTCGATGCCATGGAGCACAGCATTCTCAACCAGCGGCTGCAGCAGCAGCCTCGGAATCTGCATCCGCGCCACTGGCTCGGGAACTTGAATCTCGTAACGGATGCGTTGCTTGCGCAGATTCTGGATGGCGAGATAATTTTCCAACAGGTCCAGTTCGCCCTGGATCGGCACCATGCCGCTCTCGGAGCGCGTCATGTAGCGGTAATACTCGCCTAAGCTGAGGGCCATCGCCTCGACGGATTCCGTGTCGCCGACCTTCGCCTTGCTCTTGATGAAGAATAAGCAATTATACAGAAAATGCGGATTAATCTGCGATTGCAGCTGCTTGAATTCCGCTTCCTTCGCGCGCAGTTGCTCTGCAAGCACCTTATCGATCAAGTCGCCGACGCGCTTGGCCATCTCGTTGAAGCCCTCTGTCAGAATGCGGAATTCCAGAGCCGGGATGACGCCGATCCGGACGCCGTAGTCGCCTTCCTTGAAGCGGGACAAGCTGCTGACGAGCTTGCGAATCGGCCGCATGACGTTCCGGTAGAGCAGGAACGCGAATCCGATGCCGAGCACGAGCAGCGCGACGGTTGCCCAAGCGAATAGCGTGGTGCTCTCGCGGATCGGGTGAAGGACGTTCTCGAGCGGTATGAAGTCGATCAAGTACCATCCGGTGGCAGCGGACGAGACGGCATTGAGCAGGAATGATTGACCGTTCAGCTCCGTCACGGTAGACAGCTTGTCCCCCAATGTCATGGACGAGAGCTGGCGCGTGATCTCGTGAATCGTCACGCTGTCCGCATCGTAATTCGTAATTAACCGGCCTGACGGCTGATAGAGGAAAGGGTCGCCGTACTGCTTGAAGGCATCCAGCATGTTGCGGATATTCTCGGCCGGGAATGCGGCCTCCAGCATGAGGGCGTTGCTCTGCCCCGTGTCCGCGATTCGCAGGACGAATTCGCCGCTATGGCTGTTCCCCGCGCCGGCAGGGGTGTAGTTCCAATTGGGCGAGAGCGGCGAGAGCGCGTCCAGCGACGTGCTTCTCCGCTGCGGATCGGAGGAGAGCACGTCACCCGTAGCCGGGAAGTAGATGGTAAGCGAGTTCGACCAGGCACTGGCCGTGCTCTGCAGCGCGAGCTTCTCCATAATGGTAATCCTCAGATCGTTCTGTTGCAGCAAATGAGAGATGCTGGGAAGATTGGCGTAATCGCGCAAAGAAGGATCGTGAAGCAGATTATAGGCATTCAAGGCCAATTGATCGATATTATTCTCGATCTGGCTTAATAGGAATTCGAGCTGCTTCAGATGAGAAGCTTGAAGTTCCTGCTTCACGGAGTTCGTGGTGGTCGTGACGGTATAGCCGTATAGCACGGCAATCACGATCAGCAGCATGGCCAGGAAAGTGAGCATCTTGGTGAACAAGCTCCATTGAATACGTAAGCGCATGTGTAACCTCCTGCTTGGGCTCGTACTGCCTACGCTTAGTGTACCGTAAAAATCGTGCCGATGGTGCGAAATATTAGTACAATAGACATAAGACGGCACACAAGCTTAAGGAGAGAGTGCGGATGAGGCGACTCGGCATGGCTGCGCATCTTGCAGCCCTGGGGATCATGGCATTGGCGCTGCTGGCAGCGTGTTCCAATCAGGCACCGGAGGATGGAGACCGCGGGGAAAAAGTGGGTGGCGAGACGAAGCCGGAGCCCTATACGATGACGACGGTGGGCGCGATTAAGGCGGACCTGGAATTCAAGAACGGGGAGACGCTCGACGATAATGTGCACCTGCGCTGGGCGGAAGAACGGCTGGGCATTCGCATACGCTACCTGTGGACGGTACCCGCAACGATTTTTGACACGAAGCTGCAGTTAGAGCTGGAGGCGGGCCGCCCGGTACCGGATATCGTAACGATCCGGAGCGACTCGGTCCATTCGCTGATCGATTCCGGCAAGTTCCGCGAGGTCGGCAGCCTATTCGACCGCTATGCCTCGGATACGTGGAAGCGGGCGATGAACGAGAGCGCGGATATCTGGGAGCCCTATATGCGTGATGGCAGCAAGTATGCGATTCCGATTCTCGATTACGCGCATAATTCCGAGTCCGTGCTCTGGATTCGAACGGATTGGCTGGATAAGGTCGGCCTGGAGGCGCCGCGCACGCTCGAGGAGCTCGTGCAGGTCATGCGAGCTTTCACGTGGGAGGACCCGGACGGTAACGGCAAGCCGGATACGCATGGATTAGCGCTGGCGCTCAAGGCCGGAGCCAACAGCTATATGGGCGATACGAGCTGGATTTTCGGCGCGTACGGCACGATCCCCGGGCAATGGAATGAGGCGCCGGACGGAAGTCTCGCATACGGCTCGATTCATCCGGGTGCCGGGGAAGCGCTTGCTGCCATGCAGGAATGGATGGCGGAAGGGCTGCTCGACGGCAAAGCGGAGCTGATGGATGAGCATGCGGCGGCGAACAGCTTCATCGAAGGCAAGGCCGGCATGATCGCGGGTCCGCATTGGATGGTCTATTGGCCGCTCGGCAGGATGAATGCCGACACACACTCCGCATCGTTCAAAGCGTTCCCGATTCCTGCAGGACCCGAGGGCAAGGTCGGCCGCAGAGGCGCGCATGTCCGCAACGGGGCGATTCTGATCAGCGAGGCGATGGAACAGCCGGAACGGTTCTTCGCGTATCAGAATTATCTCTTCGACCATTACGCGCTTCACGATGGCGAATTCAAATACGGGCTGGCAGAGAACTATGATTGGTCGACCGTCGACGGCAAACCTAATAATGATCCGAAGCGTGTCCCAGGCGGCGCGGTTCGCGTCGCATCCTACACGCTGACCTTCGACGGTGCCCGCATTCCGTCGATGTGGCGCGAGGCCGGTCAGCCGAACGCGATCGAGGTGCTGCTCTCCCAGCAGGACAGCTCGATGCTCGATCGATTCCAGGGTGCGCCCACGCGGACGCAGAAGTCGACGAGGAATCTGCTGAGTAAGCTGGAGGAGGAGACATACAATCAGATTATCTATGGGCAGTTGTCGACTGGCGAATTCGAGGATTATGTCCGCAGATGGAAAGGCCTCGGCGGCGACCGCATCACGGAAGAGGTCAACGAATGGTGGAGGGACCAGTAAGAGACTTGGGGAAGCATTTAGACGTTCGGCGGTTCGACGACTAGGCGACTGGGCGACTGGGCGGTTAGGCGATTCGGCGATTCGAGTAGGGGAGGTTAGGCAAAATATGGACACGACGTATTTGCTAGCGATCGACCAGGGGACGACAAGCTCTCGGGCGATCTTGTTCGACGGACGGGGCGCTATTGTGGCGAAGGCACAGCAGGAGATCAAGCAATATTACCCGCAGCCGGGCTGGGTCGAGCATAATGCCAATGAGATCTGGATTTCCGTGCTAGGCGTAGCTGCCACCGCGCTGTCGGAGGCCGGCTTGTCGGCGAGCGAGATCGCGGGGATCGGCATTACGAATCAGCGCGAGACGACGGTCGTGTGGGATCGTCATACGGGTCGGCCGATTCATCATGCGGTCGTATGGCAATCGAGGCAGACGTCCGAGATCTGCGACGCGTTGAAGGCGCAGGGGCTGGAACCGCTGTTTCGCGAGCGGACCGGACTGCTCATCGATCCGTATTTTGCCGGGACGAAGGTGCGTTGGCTGCTCGATCATGTCGACGGCGCGCAGGAGAAGGCAGAGCGCGGCGACCTGCTGTTCGGCACGATCGATACGTGGTTGATCTGGAACCTGACGGGCGGCGCCGTGCATGTGACCGACTACACGAATGCCTCGCGGACACTCATGTACGATATCCATCGCTTGGATTGGGACGACGAGCTGCTCGAGGTGCTCGGCGTGCCGCGCGCGATGCTGCCGGAGGTGCGATCGTCCTCGGAGGTGTACGGACATACGGCGGCGCATCATGCTTGGGGCGCAAGTGTCCCGATTGCTGGAATAGCCGGGGATCAGCATGCCGCGTTATTCGGGCAGGCCTGCTTCGAGCAGGGGATGGCTAAGAACACTTACGGAACCGGCTGCTTCACGTTGATGAACACGGGTGACAAGGCCATCGCCTCCAAGCATGGCCTGTTGACGACGATCGCATGGGGTGTAGGGGGCAAGGTCGAATATGCGCTGGAGGGCAGCGTGTTCGTAGCGGGTTCCGCGATTCAATGGCTGCGCGACGGGCTGCGCATGATTAAGGCAGCATCGGATTCGGAGACGTATGCCGCCCGCGTCGAGTCTTCGGAAGGCGTGTACGTCGTGCCGGCCTTCGTCGGCTTGGGGACGCCTTATTGGAACAGCGACGCGCGCGGGGCGATTTTCGGACTGACGCGGGGCACGAGCAAGGAGCATTTTATCCGCGCGACATTGGAATCGCTGGCGTATCAGAGCAAGGATGTGCTCGATGCGATGGAAGAGGATGCAGGCGTGCGCCTCAAGACGCTTCGCGTCGACGGCGGCGCCGCCTTGAACGGCCTCTTGATGCAGTTCCAGAGCGACCTGCTCGGGACGGTAGTCGAACGGCCGTCCAATCATGAGACGACAGCGCTCGGCGCGGCCTATCTGGCTGGACTCGGCGTCGGCGTGTGGAGCAGCCGCGAG
Organism: Bacillota bacterium; assembly: GCA_023386495.1. Taxonomy (GTDB): domain Bacteria; phylum Bacillota; class Bacilli; order Paenibacillales; family Paenibacillaceae; genus Paenibacillus_I. The sequence goes on from JAEWJS010000116.1 coordinate 22,065, forward strand.
GAGCTGGCCGCGTTGTGGCAGATGGATCGCCGCTTCGAGCCGGCCATGGATGAGGCGAAGCGCAGCCGGTTATATGGCGGATGGCGCCGGGCCGTACAGGCGGCGATGGCGTTCTGAGATGTGCGGTGAGGAAATTGGCATTCTCATCCGTGCAGTGGAGGATATCCGCTACATCTCCAACCAACGGTTGCACGAACTGGTGAAAGCGCTGTTTGTGCAAGGCACGCGAATCGAACAATAAATATGGAGACAGAGGAAGCGTCCTCTGCCTCCTTCTTGAATAGTAGATTCAACCTAGGGTTGCAAATTGTGGACATCATATGCAACAAACACTCGATTATGAATCGGTGATAAATGTGCTACGATTGGCGAGAATTGAGATACGGAGGTGTGTTTGCGGTGCTTGATAACCAGAAGATCGGTAAAAACATCCTGGCCATGCGGAAGCGTCGATCTTTAACACAAGCTGAACTCTCCCACCATTTGGGCGTCAGCCATCAAGCCGTTTCCAAATGGGAGCACGGAGAGTGCTTGCCTGATATCGAGGTCTTGCTAAAACTTGGCCGGATCTTCGGGAAGTCAGTAGAAGAGATTCTATTGTACGAGAGTAATGTAGATGATGCTCCAACTGCCGCTATAACGACTTCCCTATGGGACAGAGCATTGGAGGAAATCAAGAAACGCTTATCCAAGGCGAGCTTCGACACGTGGTTTGGCGATACGAATGGTGAACTTATCGATAGCGTCTTATGCATCTATAGTCCGAACAATTTCACGACAGAATGGTTATACTCGCGATATTCCACATTCATTCAGAGCATTCTAGACGAACTTACCGATGAATCTAGCCTGATCGTGGAATTTCGCTCGCGGGATTCAAACCGTCAAGTCCCAGGTCTCAGTTCCACTAATCGCGCCAGATTAACATTGCAGCAAACAGATTGATATCGCGATTGCGCGGTGCAACCAAGGACTTCCAGCCCTCGTCAATATTGTACCGGGGGGATTGGTGTGCGGAAAATAGTGCTGGCGATGACCGTGGCGTTGTTATTCGTGACGGGCTGCGGATCAAAGAACGTTACAGTAGATAGGATGCCTGCGTCGATGCCGAGCGATTTCAACTTCTCAGTCAGCTATGGTTACGGCGACATGACGAAGAATGTGATCGATTCTTATGAAGACACCGTCACCAAAGATCTCATCATGAACGGCGCAGCCACAGCGAATATCGCGTTAAGCGACGATGAGATGCGGGAAATCTATGCCAAGATGCGAGAGATCGATATCATGGCCGCGAAGAAGCTACCTAAGAAAAACGGATGTTTCCGAACGCCGAGCAATGAAGAAAGTTGGAAGGTTACGATTAATAGAGAAACGACGACCTTCATATGGACGGACGAATATTGCGACATGACGGAAGATGCGAATCGATTATCGGAATTAAGGAGATTCATCCAAGGCATCGTCGAGGACAAAGAGGCCTACAAGGCATTGCCGGCAGCAGTAGGTGCTTACCTATAAAGTGAGGCTGGTCTACTCAACACAGATTTTTATTAGCTAACGGACACAGGTGGCGTTAATCCACCGCATTCAATGGTGTTCAAATTGTAACGGACAGGGAAGACGTTATTGCTGAAAATGTGGCCCGAATTCGCAACATCAGCGATTATAAGCGCCGCTGTGTCCGTTACAATTCCGAAATGCTCGAAATATGCTAAATAGCGTCTGTGGTGTCCATTAGGATTCATTTGTAGTGGCATCACTGTGGATTCATCGCGACTTCATCGTGGGAGTTAATAAGCAACAAGGGAGACAAGGCAGCATGCCTTGTCTCCCTTGTCTTTCTCACCCCGATCAATTGATCATCAGAATCTCGCGCAGATCGGCCTCGGTTAACGTGGACAGCGCTTCCTGCCCCGGCTGGATCACTTCCTCGACGAGGTTCAGCTTGCGCTGCTGGAGCTCGTACATCTTGTCCTCCACCGTTCCTTCGGCGACGAGCCGAATGACCTGCACGACGTTCTTCTGCCCGATCCGGTGCGCGCGGTCCATCGCTTGCTGCTCGACGGCCGGGTTCCACCACAGGTCATACAGAATGACCGTATCCGCGCCGGTCAGATTCAGGCCTGTTCCGCCTGCCTTGAGCGAGATCAGGAACAGGTCGCGTTCGCCGCCGTTGAATCGATTGCAGAGCTCGACGCGTTCGGAGGGCGGCGTGCTGCCGTCCAAGTAGAAGAACGGCACGCCTTGCTCCCCGAGCGTTCGGCCGATCAAGCCGAGCATCTCCGTGAATTGCGAGAAGACGAGCAGCCGCTTGCCGGCGCTGCGGCATTCCTGCACCAGCTCGAGGAGCTGCTCGAACTTGGCGGAGCTTCCCGTGTAGCCTTCGACGAACAAGGCCGGGTGGCAGCAGAGCTGCCGAAGCCGCGTCAAGCCGGCCAGTATCCGTATCCGATTCCGCCCCAGATCATCCTGCGCGAGATGCTGCAGCGTCTCCTGCCGCAATTCCGCCAAGTATGCCGTGTAGAGCTTCTTCTGCTCCGGCAGCAGCTCGGAGGCCTGAAGCGTCTCGATCTTGTCCGGCAGCTCCCGCAGCACGTCCCGCTTCAAGCGGCGGAGCAGGAACGGCCGAATCCGCTTCGCGACCGTCTCCCGCGTCAGTTCGGCGAACGCCTTGCGATCCCCGAACAGCTCGGGGAATACCGCATCGTAGATCGACCACAATTCCTCCATCCGATTCTCGATCGGCGTGCCCGAGAGCGCGAACTTGTGCCGGGCTTGGAGCGACTTGACGGCTTGCGCGGTCTGGGTCGCATAGTTCTTGAACATTTGGGCTTCATCGAGAATCAGCGTGTGGAACGGCTGATCGATGTATATAGCCAGATCCATGCGCAGCAGCGGGTAGGAGGTGATGACCACATCCGCCTCTATATCCGATCCGCCACCGGCTGCCTTCACCAGCCGTTTCCGCTCCTCCTTGGTCCCGTCCGCGATGACCGATCGCACCTCGGGCGCGAAGCGCCGCAGCTCGTTCCGCCAGTTGTACACGAGCGAAGCGGGACAGACGATGAGCGCCGGCAGCCGCTGCGTGCGAATCTCAGGCAAGACGGAGACGAGGAACGCGATGCTCTGAATCGTCTTGCCAAGACCCATGTCGTCCGCCAGGATGCCGCCGAAGCGGTAATGCGCGAGCGCCTTCAGCCATTGGTAACCATAGGCTTGGTAATCGCGCAGCACGCCGGACAAGCTGTCAGGAACGGCATAGTCCATGTTATCCGGGCTGCGCAGGTTGTCGAGCAGCCGCCGAAGCGACTTGCCGAGCCTAACGGCAGAGCCGGGACCCCCCGCATCCAACAGATGCAGGCCCCGCACGGCCGGCACGCGCAGCATGCCGCCATCCAGCGCCGGGTGGTGCATGCCCGTCTCGTTCATGATGCGGATGATCTCTTGAAAGTCTGCGCTCTCAAGCGGCACAAGCGCGCCGCCTGGCAGCCTGTGGTAGCGCCGCTTCGCTGCAAGGGAGCGCACGAGTTCCCGAATCTCGTCCTCCGGTATCCCCTCCAGCTCGAACTTGAACTCGAGCCAGTCGGTCCGCTCATCGACATCGGCCCGCACCTGCGGCTGCATCCCGGTCACGACCCTTGCCTTGACGGCGGTCGTGGCGAATACCTGCACGTGCTCCTCCAGAAGCGGCACGGTGTGGTACAGGAAATCGTACTCGCCTTCCTCTTCCTCCATGAAGTAGCCTTCCTCGGTCTTGGCGAAGCGGCTCTCGTCCATGAGCGCGAGAATGCGCTGCTCCTTCTCGCCGTCCCGCACGAGAATACGGCCTTCGCCGCGGTCGCGAAGCGCCGCATCGAGCGGATTCACGACGATGTCGCCGTATTGGAACTCCAAGCCGGCGAGCAGCCGATCGCGCACCCGGTCCAAGTACAGCCGAGCCTTCAGCGGCGTCTGCACGATGCGATCCGCCACGGCTTGCTCGATCTTGACGCTGCCGAGCTTCATCAGTCCCGGAATCACCTTCCCGATGAACGGCTCAACCTGCTCAGGCGGAATAAGGATGCGCTGGCCGCGCGCCGCCTCGAGCATCTGCTTCATCTCCGCAAGCCTGCGGCAGGCTTCGTCCGGAACGCGATGCAACCGGCCGGCCGCGAAGACGAATCCATAGCCTTCCATGACGAGCAGCTCGTCCAATCCTTCGATGTCGAAGCTGCAGCCTGCAGCTTGTCCCGCATCGTCGAACGTATAGTGCAGCGGAAGCGGGTCATCCGTCATCTGCAGCCCCGCATGCGACTGCCGCCCATATTCGAATTGTACGTCGGCTGTCTGCTGAAGCAGGGGCAGCAGCGACTCCCACGCATATGGCGGAATCGTCAGCAGCCGGTCGTTGCCGGTCCGATGCCGCGTGAACGTATTCGCGTAGCCCGAAGTCTCGCGATAGAGGCGTTCATTGCGCACGATCGCGAGCAGCATGCGTACGACGGCGTCATCCTCAGGGCAGAAGCGGAAGCGTTCCGGATCATAGGTAAAATGCTTCGCAAATGCGATCGATTGCCGTCCTTGAACCGCGTCGAGCAGATCTCGAATGCGCTGTACGATGTAGGTTCGTTGAGGCCCCAGCCGCATCTCGATGCCGAGCGTTTGCTTCTTGTACCCGTATGGGATCGGACGCAGAATGAACGTCGCCTGCAGCTTTTCCCTTGCATCGAAGCGGGAATAAGCGCCGCTCTTCAGCACCGTGCTGCCCTCGTCGAACAGCTCCAGGAAGCCCTTGGCCAGTCGTTGGTCAACTGGAGACGCCTTCTCCTGGCCGCTATCGCCTCTCCCCGCAGCCCCCTCGGCATGATCCGACTGAATGGCAGCCAACGCCGCAGCAATATGCCAGCAGAGGTAACGGCCCGGCTTGACCGAGCAGCTGCCGCACTCCGCATGCACGCTGCCGTCGATGTCGATATCGACGGTCACGTGAATATCGCCATTGTCACCCTGCACGACCGCTTCATAGAACGGCTCCTCGGCTTCGTGTTCGGCATGCAGCAGCAGTACCTGCCCGGCGCTGCAGCAAGCCTCCCCCTTCTTATAGGCGCTATCGCCGCACAATATTCTAATGACTCCCGGAGTCAACCGTGCGCTCATCTCGTTCGTTCCATCCTTCCCCTTGCTGCTATCCATTCGTTCCAGACTATCCTTCATTGTACCAGATCCTCTTCCTAATACGCAGAATTATGCCGCTCCAACCGGATAAGTGTGCTGTACTTCACAGCTTTACCCCATTGAGGCGAGTAGACTGAGCACACAAGCCAGATAAAGGCAGAACAAGGCGCATGGGCATGACCATGCCAAGGAAGGAATGATAGGCGATGGCGATCATCGATCCTGCAATTATCGAGCACAACCGCCAAGCACAGGATGCGGCCGCATCCGGCACGCAGACCCTGCAGCAGACGGCCGGCTCCGGCTTCTCGCGCTCCGGCTTCATCTTAGCTGCGATCGGGAGCTCCGTCGGTCTCGGCAACATGTGGAAATTCCCGTATATCACGGGCATGTACGGGGGAGCGGCGTTCTTCCTGCTCTTCATCGTCTGTCTCGTGCTCATCGGCCTGCCGATTCTGCTGGCGGAGCTGGCGATCGGACGCGGGGGACGCGGCGATACGTCAACCTCGTTCGATCGGCTGTCCCGTAACCGGATCTGGGGAAGGCTCGGCTTCCTCTCGGTGATCGGCGCCTTCATCATCATGTCTTTCTATGCGGTCGTCGCGGGCTGGACGCTGCATTATACGGCTATCTCCTTCTCCGGGTCGCTCTACGACGGAAGGGACTACAGCGCGATCTTCGCTTCGTTCACCAGCGGCTGGGCGCCGCTGTATTGGCAGTTCGCGGTCATGGCCATCTGCACGTTCGTGCTCTATAAGGGCATAGCCAAAGGGATCGAGGCCTTCAATAAAGTGTTGATTCCGCTGCTGGTCATCATCCTGATCGTGTTGATGGTGCGGGCGCTGACGCTGCCGAACGCGATGGACGGCGTCCGATTTTTCCTCGAACCGGACTTCTCGAAGCTGACGCCGCAATCCGCGCTGGTTGCGCTCGGCCATGCTTTTTTCTCCCTATCGCTGGGGATGGGCACAATGCTGACCTACGGCGCTTACGTCGATAAGAAGCAGTCGCTGCCGACGGCTTCTTGGGCGATCGGCGCGGGCGATCTGCTGTATGCGCTGCTGGCCGGCCTCATCATATTCCCGACGGCGTTCTCGATCGGCATGGAACCCGGAC
>JAEWJS010000162.1 GCA_023386495.1 Bacillota bacterium
TCTATCCAGGTCCAGAATACAGGCTTCCAGTGAGGCGTACATTAGCGGATGCTCCTATCATCTACAGCGATTGCTGCGATATTATGACACATACCCCTATTGTACCAATTTTAGCGCCCACGTTCACTGCGTTTTTGAACGTAATGTTTGCACACACAGCACCAAGAATGCGAACAGCTTGGCCTCCGTAACGATTAGAGGCGTAACATAGTAACCTCGCTCATTGCGGACTCTCTCCTACCGTGATGACGACATTGCCTTTCTTATGCCCTTGCTCGACATAACGATGTGCCTCTGCGGTCTGCTCTAGCGCGTATTTCCGATCGATAACCGCACGCAGTTGACCGGCTTCGATCAATTCGCGCAAGAAGTTTAAGTTCGCCGCGGTATCGCTGGCTACGCCGGATTTCACCTTCTTGCTGCTGAATAGGGAAGTCCACAGCATCTGCATCGCTTCCATGAAGCCCATGACGACTGGAATATAGATGCCGTTCGGCTTGAGCGAGCCTCGGCTGCGAGGATACGATGTCTTGCCTACCGCATCCAAGATCAGGTCATAGGTCTGCCCGTCGGCCGAATAATCTTCCCGCGTGTAATCGATCACGCGATCTGCGCCTAGCGACTTTACCCAGCCGATATTCGACGTGCTGCATACGGCCGTGACCTCTGCGCCAAAGTACTTGCTAAGCTGCACGGCATAAGAGCCTACGCTGCCGGATGCGCCATAGATGAGCACTTTCTTCCCTTGCTCGACTCGTCCCATTCGCAGGAAATGCAGTGCCGTTGCCGCTCCCACCGGAACGGCTGCCGCCTCTTCGTAGGTCATGTTCGAAGGCTTGATGGCCACCGCGCTGTCCTCGCGGAGCTTCGTATATTCCGCGTATCCGCCCATTGCGAATCCGCATGCCGCGTAGACCTGATCGCCAGGCTTGAATCTTTTCACGTGACGGCCGACCTCAACGACTTCACCGGCGATCTCAATTCCGAATATCGGATTACGAGGTCTGCGAATGCCGATTGCCAACAGGGAGATCGGCCAGAACGGCAGCTCCTTGCTTCCGCCTCTCATCCATATGTCCCCCGCCGCAGCCGTCGTGGCAACGGTTCGCACCAGAATTTCATGGTCTCGAATCGTCGGAGTCTCGACTTCCTTCAGTTGCAGAACTTCGGGCGGTCCGTATTTATTGCAGACGATTGCTTTCATGATGTTCCCTCCTAATCATTACGACTAGCATAAATCATGCGGAGGGTAATTCTGACCCTACTTAAGTACGGTTATGACTGCAGCAAGCCCAACTCGCGCGCACGGGCGACCGCTTCCGTCCGCCGCTGGACTTGAAGCTTGCCGAATAGATTCTGGTTGTGACCCTTCACGGTACTGAGCGCTAAGAATAAACGTTCACTGATCTCTTGATTCGAGAGCCCTTGGGCGATCAGCCTTAGAATCTCCGTCTCGCGCTCGCTCAACGGTTCGATGAGTCGGGCATCGGAATTGGACTTGCTAACGTCGACGGCGCCCGGCTCGGTACTCCATGCAGCAAGCAGCTTTGCGACGTAAGCCGGAGACACGCCGCGCGCGGCACCTTCCGACACGAGCAGACGCATGGGTTCCCCTTCGTCCAAGAAGACGCGGATGAGCTGCTCGCGCTCCGCAACGAGCATGACTTCCTGAAGCAGCATAATCGCTTCATTCATACGGCCGAGCGCTTGCTGAACGATCGCCAGCAGCATCTTCGCGCGCAGCTGCTCGTCCTGCCAGACGCGCGGCTCCGATCGTTGCAGCAGATGATCCAGCACAACATGAGCAGCGGCAGGTTCCGCTTGCGCGAGCAGCACCCGCGCATGAATGAGCGGATGCGGCTCCGATTGCGTACAGGCCGCTGCTTCTGCTAGCTGCCCTTGGCCAATCAGCATCATCGCACGAACGGCTGCAAGATCAGGGTTGAGCTGCATGAAGCCGTTGTCCTGCATGTAGCGTTCGATCTGCTCCAGCATATCCGAGGCTGCAGCGATATCGCCGTTAGCAAGCGATAACCGTGCAAGGAAGAGCTGGCAGGCTGCCACTCGATCCGTTTGCTCCATGAATCGCGCGAGGGCAAGCGCCTGCTCGCCGCATCGCTTGGCGGCAGCCAAGTCGTTCCATTCGTAATGAATGCGTGCAAGGCCCAAGTAAGCTTCAGCTGCAACCGGCAGCGGCGGGTCGCCTGCATGCTCCAATGCACGCCGGTATGTCTCGGCGGCCGCCTTGAGGCGATTGCCGCGCTCATCGATCATCCCAAGGCTTATCGTCGACATGACGGTGATCATGACATGTCCGATAGCTTGGCTCGATGCCAGCGCTCGGGTAAGCGACTGACGAGCGGCGGATTGTTCCCCTTGGAGCAGCTGCGCATAACCGAGCATCCAGCTTGCTGCCGCACGTGCAGGCAGACTATCCGAGTGCAGGAGATTAAGCGCTCGGCGTGCTTCGGGGATGATCAGATCCACGCGATGCCGACTCACCGCAATCATGCCTCGATTCGCGGCAATCCGTCCCATGATGTCGCGGGTCTTGTCATTCAGCTCCAGGCTTAGCAGCGCTGCTTCCGCAGCCTGCAGCTTCTCTTCAACCGTAGCGATTCGCCCAAGCATGAGCAGCATAGCGGCGTGCATGATCCAGAGAATCGGCCGCTTGTCCATGTCTTGCCGTTCGAGCGATTCGATCCAACTCAGAATCGGCGTGATCGTTCCGCGGTAGTAGAGCGGCATTCCGTTGCCTTCCAATAGGCGCGCAGCTCGGTCAATGTCGCGGGCAGCTGCTGCATGCTGGAACGCTTCGAGTTCCAAGCCGTTCTCTTCATACCATGCGCTGGCGCGCAGATGCAGATCCGATATCGCTTCTCCGCCGCTGCCGGTCAGGCGGTTGCGCAGCATTTCGCCGAATAGATGGTGGTAACGATACCAACGCCGTTCATGGTCTAACGGGACGATGAACAGATTCGCTCGTTCAAGCTGTTCCAGCATATCTTGGCCCGAGGCCGATTCTGATCGAGATACCGCATCGCATAGCGACCCGCAGAGCCGGTCAAGAACAGAGGTTTCCAATAGGAAGCGCTGGATGTGCTCGGGCAATTGATTGAGCACATCTTCCATCAGATAATCCAGCACGAATCGATGACTTCCCGTGAACGATTGGATGAACGCATCGGCGTCAGCATGCCCTTGCAGGGAGATCGCCGTCAACTGCAACCCGGCGACCCAGCCCTCCGTTCGGGATACCAACAGCTTGACGTCCTGCCGGGACAAGTCCAGTCCCATCGTCTCGTTCAGGAAGGCTGCGGCCTCCGGCGCATTGAAGCGCAGATCGTAAGCGCGCAGATCGACCAGCTGCTGTCTGGCGCGCATACGCGCCACTGGCAAGAGCGGCGGTTCTTGCCGCGTCGTAATGATAAGCTGCATATGAGGCGGCTGGTATTCCGTCAGTTCACGCACGATATCCAAGGTCGGCCTATGCGTAATCACGTGGTAATCATCGAGAACAAGAACGAACGAATCCGCAATGGATGCCATATCGTTCAAGACTTCGGTTAGAACGGCTTGCGCGGAAGGGGGCTGCGGAGCGTGGAGCGCGCCGAAGACGCTTCGCCCGACTGTACGCTCGATCGTCTGCAGGGCAGCGATGAGGTAGGCGAGGAAGCGTATCGGGTCATTATCGGCATCGTCGAGCGATATCCAAGCTGCAGCGCAGCCCGTATGGGCTAGCCATTCGCTGACGAGCGTTGTTTTGCCATAGCCTGCCGGAGCCGTAACCAAGGTAAGCTTCCCTTGCCGTCCCTCGTTCATACGTTCGAACAAGCGCGTGCGCATCACGGCGTGCTGTCGCTGCCGAGGCATATACAATTTAGTCGTTCGGATCGGTGGAATCATACCATGATTATAGTATCGTCTGGCCTATGCTATCAATAACTATATGACTACTTCGTATCCAAGACGGAGCCGCCGAAGACGAAGCGGTACTCCAGATGGTTGCCGACGATAGGATCGATGCGCACGCCGCCCGTTGCCGCGGACGCCGTATGAATCATCCTCCCGTCTCCCAAGGCGATTCCGACATGACTGATCCCGGGTATCGATTTGGCAGCTCCCGCGTAGTTCTCCGGCTGGCCGCCCCGGTAACTAATATAGAATAGGAGGTCACCCCGCTTCGCCTCGGTCGTGCTGTAATAGATCCGATTGGAGTATGCTTGGATATAGCGCGCTTGGCTCCTTGAATCGAGCGGAAGATCCATGCCGAGCCCGGATAGATAGGACCATCTTGTAAAGTCCGAACAATCGAACGTTGACGGGTCAGAACGGTCCGATCCGTATTCATAGGGCTGCCCCATGAACATCGATGCCATGACAATCGCATTCTCGGCATAGCCGCCCGATAGCGGCGCGATCGCTGGATTCGGGAATACTTGAGTCAGCTGCTGCGCATTCATCGCGCGCAGCCTGCCCGTGCCGGCGTCCCTCGCATCCCCTCCTTGCAGGACCGCTTCCACATTCGCGTCGCCGTTCATGAGCAGCTCGTCGCCGTCCGTCACGGCCGGATCGATTAGCTTCGTATCCGATGCTCCCAGCGCAAGGTATTCCTTCTCCGCAGGCGTCGGCACATCAGCGCCGCAGCCTGTAGTCAGCCCGACTAGAACGCTGCAGCTAACCGCCAACGCGAGCATCGTTCTGCATGCATGCATGTCTTCGACTCCCTCCCAACCATTGGTGTACCTGTATTATGGCTTTCGTCAACCGCATTTCATACGCCAAGAAGCCGAGTATCCCCAAGGAGGAAAGCCCGGCTATGCAGTGATTGATCTTCTGCACCATTCGAAGAAGAGGATGGTGAGCGATTGGGAGAGCAAATATACGACGAACGAATCCGCCAATATCCACTCCTTGTAAGCGAACACACCGAATTGCACGCATATATATTCGAAGCCTGTGCCCAGCAACGCGCATACGAGTACGAATATTGGCAGCGCATATCCACGGATCCTGTAATGTTGATACGCATAGATGAATAGATACCCGAAGGCAGGATATAGTCCCCAGGTGAGCAGATCCGTAAGATCGAACTTCGGCATTTCATTCGTATCGTAGAGATCAAGCGGTTTCGAGCCAAGCGTATTATCTGCCCCCTTGGCCAGGCTCAAGCTGAAGAGCATCACTAACAAAGAGATCGATCTCGGCAGCATACTCGGCAGTCGCCATACGATCGCGTAAATGATAGGCAGGCAGATCATGATGAACCAATCATTCGAACCGAAGTCTGCAGGGAGGTATATGATCATCCGTACAGCCCCTCTTGCCGCATGAGTGACCGGAATCCGCCTATTAAGATCGCAACCAACAGGATCAAGAGAAGAGGCTTCAACAACCAGCCCCACAATGGCCAATCATTCGGAATCGACCAGACGCCTTCAGCGTCAAGTGCTCGATCCACGGCAAGCAGGGGGATTGTTCCAGCGGCGATTATGGTCAACTTCCCTAGTGCCCGGCGCGCGCCGGCCATCGCATCTACCGTCCAGACGACCAAGAGCGGAGAGATCACATACAGTCCTAATACCCGAAACCAGACATGACCGATTCGCTCCGACACTTCGATCCACTCCAGATTAAGCGAGAAGATGGTGAAGTAAGCATCCTCGAAGAATACCGACAGCATCCATGCTGCGCACAATGCCAGCTTGTGCATATGCTTGGTTGCCGCCGCGAAGAAGAGAACGAGCGTTATGGCTGCCGATAACAATCCGATCTGTATCAGGTGTATCACGTCCAATATAGGAAGATTACTGCTGCTAGCAGTATAACCATCCCATCGAACGCTCATCCGAACAGTCGATTGACAAGCCACAGCTTCCACAACAAGATCCCCTACTCTATCGCGATAATAACCTTGCCGACCGCGCGGCCTTCCCCATAGTAACGCATCGCTTCACGCGTCTCTTCAAGCGGATAGATTCGATCGATGATCGGCTTGAGCTTACGCTCTAGGAACAGATCGGCCAGCGCATCTTGATCCGCTCGGCTCTGTCTATGGTATAGGACCTTGATCTTCTTGCTGCTCAATCGATTCGTTAGGGCACTCATGATCATGGCCTGAAAAATCCTGCTCATCTCCCCCCCGATCATGACGTAGGCACCCCCGGGTTGTAAGGCTCGCTTAATAGCGGTTGTCGAGCGAGTGCCCATGACATCTACTATTAAATCGTAGCGATGCCCGTTCCGTGCATAATCCTCGCGCGTATAATCGACGACGCGATCGGCCCCCAATGATCGCAGCAGCTCCAGCTTCTCCTTGGTATCGACGACCGTGACTACCGCCCCGGCGCTCTTGGCCATCTGCAGCGCAAGCGTACCTACGCCTCCGCCCGCTCCATTCAACAAGACTTGTTGTCCCTCTCGAAGAGTGCCGGCCTCTCGAAGCCCCTGCAAGGCAAGCACGCCGGCCTGCGGCAATGCCGCTGCATCCTCGTAGGACATACCGGCAGGTTTCAGCGACAACGCATCTTCCCGAGCGCAGACATATTCGGCGAATGCGCCCCAACCGCAGCCAGAGAGATCGCCGAACACCGCATCGCCGGGTCGATAATGCTTCGCGTCTGCGCCGACTGACTCGATTACGCCGGCAACATCCGCGCCGAGTATGCGGTATTTCGGTTGGCGCATGCCGCCGTCCAGACGCGTAACGAACGGCTGTCCCGTAAGTAGATCCCAGTCCCAGGAATTGATGGACGCGGCACGGACTTTGATCCGAACTTCATTCGGCTTCGGAGAAGGCACGCTCACGTCTTGCGCAGTGATGACGTCTGCGTTGCCGTACTTGTTATAGATGATTGCTCTCATCATTGGCTCCCCCTAAGGCAGATCGACTCATTCACTAATTCAACATCTGCCAGCATTTACCTTGTTGCGCCAATAATAAAGAGCCGCTATGACAGCGGCTTTTTAAATGCGGGGTTACCGATTCTGAAGTTTTTGGCTTGCTGACGTAACGGATGAATAAGAAGCTTACGCTAGCGATTTCGCCCACAAGATCGCTTCGTCTGCCGTGAGCGGACCCGTAATGGCGTATTGCACGCCGTCCACGCTCCAGAACAGTTCGACGAGCTCAGCCTGCTCGAATACGAATCCGTCCGCATCGCCTACGCGGGTCGGCGTGAATAGATCCGTAGGGAATGCAGCCTCAGCACGGCTGGCGACGAACGTAACGGCGTCATCGCCTGCGGCATAAGTGACGATGATGTCTCTTGCCGGCTTGCCTTCCGTCCCTACCGCGACGATATCGGTCATCGCATAGCCCTCCGGCGCAGATACCGGCAGCAGCAGATCTTCTCCGAAGGCGGCTTGCGCTTCCTCGATCGAGCCCAGCGTTGTCGTCTCCAGTGCTGACAGATCCGAGCCAACGGCTCCTTCGTTCGCAGGCGGCACGTCACCGATCTGATTCTCGATCGGGGCAGGAACAGTCCCGTCCTGTTGCAGCATAGGGGTTACCGCGATGATCGCGACCGCCGCGATCATCGCCGCCGCACCGATATACCAAGACCTTCTCATTCCGCCTCTCGTTCTTCTTGTTCGTTGAACCGCACGATCCGCAGCCGCTTGAATTCGAATGGTTTGTTTCATCTGTTCGCTCAGCTCCATTCCTTGAAATATTAGCTCATCCGACTCCTTGCGCAAATGTTCGCGCAGGTTACGATCCGTGTCGATCATCGGCTCTCTCCTCCTTATACATCTCCCGCGCCATCGCCTCGCGCGCTCGGTGGAGTCTCGTGCGCACAGTGCCTTCGGGGGAAGAAGTCGCCTGCGCGATTTCCTTGGTGCTCAGATCCAGATAGTAGTATAGATACAACGCTTCCTGATACGGGAGAGGCAGCCGGAGCATGTACTGCAGCACTTCGCTCTTCTCCAGCCGCTCGATTGCCTCGTCCTCGACGCTGATCGATCTGCCGAGGTCCATGCGACTCGGATCGGTAGGCTGCTCCGTGAACATGCGCACGCCCATCTTGTCGCGGCATACGTTAACGGTTATCGCGGTCAGCCATGTCTTCACCGAGCTGTCCCCGCGGAACGCGGTCCAATTGCGGTAAGCGCGCAGGAATACCTCCTGGCTGATGTCCTCTGCAAGATGCCGATCTCCTGTATAGAAATAAGCGGTGCGCATCACGATCGCGCCGAAGCTTGTCATGAGCTGCTCAAGCGCTTTCCCGGAGTCTTTCGTATTGATTGCATGCATGGGGTTGCCGGCCGGCTTCACTGCATCATCACCTCCACCCTTATAGACGGTCTATCTGTAAAATCCGCTACATCGTCAGAAAATAAAAAAACAAGCCCCCGATGCAACTTAAAATTGGGAGCTTGCTGTAACTAGGGTTGAGATCCATCGCTATCCGACCGTTCCGATTCGACGGGTCAACATATGATCAATTCGGCGCTGCGAACGCGCAACCGTCCGATCGATGCGTGCCGTCATACGGTCCAGCCAGCCGTCGTCTTGCTTCCCGCCGCTCAGCACGTTCGCGATGAGCTTTGCGGAATCCTGCTGCGTCAGTTGGACGAACGACGCCCACTCCTCCAGCTCCGGCAGCCACTCATCGACTAACGCTTCATTTCTTACGAATCCATCCTTACTCATGAACCATCCCTTCTTCCTGCTGTTGTTCCAGCTCGAATCGCAATCGCCGACGTGCCATGCTGAGCCGATAACGTACCGTTCCGGACGGCATTCCCAGCAGATCGCCGATCTCCGTGCTGTTCATGCGGCCTATGACTTGCAGGATGATCACGCGGCGCAATTCTTCCGGCAGGCGACGAATCGCCTCCTCGATCCCGCGCATGCGATCCTGCGACGCATACGCTTCCTCTGCGGAACGTTCGGCACTGTTCGTAAGGGCTTGCTCCGCCATCATCCGTTCATGCGTCTGATTCACGGTCGAACGTCTGCGATAATAGTCGGTCACGATATTTTTCGCAATGCGGTAGATCCAATAACGGGATTCATCGATCCCGAGCGCCGCGCCTACATGCGAGTGATTCCACACGCGCAGGAACACTTCTTGCAGTAAGTCTTGGGCTGCCTCGCGATGATTGACATGTGCCAGTAGATAGGCGTAGATCACGGGATGATACCGGTCATACAACTGCCGGAAGTAAGCCTCAGATTGCAGCTCCGTCATGATTGTGGCAGCCCCTACGGCTGCTCGGCAACGATGTCGCCGTACTTCACGGCCGCCAAGGCGAGCAAGAGCGACGCCTGCTTACGATTCGCCGTGCGGATATTGCCCCAGAGGAACACCTCCGAGACTTTAGCTTGCAGCAGCTCGATGGACACGTCGGCATCGAAGCTGAATTCGCCGCGAAGAATCAGGCTCACCGGCTGTTTCAAGTATTGGAAGAAATCGCTGGTGAAGCGATCTCGCCCGGTGAATACGCGCGGCTCGTCGGCATAGAAGTGCAATTCACCGATCAGCTTCGAGATGGCGGAGGTCACGATGGACTCGCATCCTTTCGGGGCGAACAGCTCACCGGTCAGCATCACCGACTTGAATCCGATCGCTTGCACCGCCGAAGTAATCATTAGCGTGCCTACGACGAGCAGCGCCTCATCGGGATCGCCCTTCTCATTCGCCAGAAAGTCGCCTTCTAGCCTCAGATCGCCGGTTAACAGCTTCACCTTCATGTCGGCCGGGATGGTCAAGATGCTGCCGACATGGTTCATCGGAATCCGATTGATGCTGCCCTGCAGCTGGTCCGAGACGAGGATCGTTCCGACATGCGAAATACGCGTCACCTTCGCCAGTTCATCCATCGATCGCAGATGACGCAGGTCTAGCAGCCCGAGGTGCGTAATGGCCCCTTGCAGTTCCGATTCGATCGTTAGATTGCCATCGCCATTGCCATTCATCGTCTTCACCCTCCTTGAGTGGTATCGCCTGTTAAGACGCAGCTAGACGCGAAGTGTTGGCCCGATCGCTATATGTCTTGCAAGATAGCATCCGCGAATGCGACGTTGGCGAGCAATTGACGACACGCTTCCGGCGTCGCGCCGTCCTCGACCATCCAGCAGTTGCCCATCGCCGTCTCGATGAACAGGCATTGCCTTATGACCGTTTGCGGAATGTCGAGCGACTGTCCGAGGGTATCGATCACGCGGTTGATTTTCCGATAGAGCTGTTCGTTCAATTCTTCCTCGAATTCATTCAAGATGAAGCGCGGGATGTCAAAAATCGGATCGCCGATGACGCCCTTGGGGTCGATGATCGCATACGAGCCGTCTTGGCGCCGCAGCATGTTGTCATGGTGCAGGTCGCCGTGAAGCAGCATGACGCGGGTATACGTGCTTGCGAGTGAGCGGCAAATGTCGTTCGCCTTGTTCATATAGATGTAGAGTGCCGCACAGTCCTCCCGCTTGCTCATGTAAGCTGTTATTCTGGCCACCCAATCGGCATAGGTCGGATAGAGAGAGGCATTGGCGGGCGGGATATGTAAACCTTGCTGGATCGAACTGAACACGGAGAGCCTTGCCTCCAGCGACGGTTCGTCTCGCAGCGGCGTTCCGGGCTGTACGCGTTCCTGCAGCAACACGCTGTTCGCCAGGTCCGCGGCGAAGACGCTGCACATTCCTTTGCCGTCATATTCGCGCAGTGCATTGTACTCGGCAGCCATCTCTTTGGATGCAGGATTGCCGATCTTCAACACGCACCTGCCGTATCGCTCGGATTCGCATGTCCATACGAGATTCGCGGAGTAGGATGGAATGAGGCGGGACGCGCTCAGCTCCCAGCGTTCTGCATACGTATCGAGATCGCCGATCGCTTTCTCGAAGAAGGCCAGTCCGAATCGTTTGACGATGCTATCACGTTCATTCGGGTAGAAATCATAGTGGGTACGCATTCTCTGCCCCTCTTTCTATCGTGATGGCATATAGGCCGAAGAAGTGCTCGACGATACAATCTCGCCGCCCTTTTGGATACTTTACGGTTCGGGTCATCAATGATTTTCTCGATATCCGGCTTCGCAAAATAACCTCTGCCCTCGCATGTAGCGCAGCATTCGGCAAGTGACGCATAAAATGCGAAATGATTCGGCGTCAGGCTCGTACGCTCGCCATCCGTCCCCCGCCCCTCCAATGCATACAGCCATTTCAGGTCATGAAGCGCTTTCGTCTTCGTCCCTACGATGCTGCGAGGATTGGATTGGCGAATCTTATGCTGTTCGACGGCAATGGCCGGCGGGAGGCCGACGAGCTCATCGAAGGGTTCATGCTCATCAATCACTTCGCCTCTCGCACTGAGCCCGATCGATTGCAGGTAGCGTTTGCGGCCTTCCTCATAGAGAATATCGAAGGCAAGCGATGATTTGCCCGATCCGCTGACGCCGGTGAACACGATGAACTTGCCCTTCGGCAGCGTAACGTTGATCTTCTGCAGGTTGTGGATCCGTGCGCCTAACACTTGAATCGTACCCATCGTTGCCTCCTATTCGAAGGGGTCCGGATGACTTCCAGACCCCAAGAGATGGATTATTGCTCTCGGTACAGCTTCAGTAGATCCGTTAGTAGAATTCCGTCAACCCGAAGTCCTTCGATGTTGCAATTCGTAATGTTCGCGTTAGCCAGATTACAGCCGTTGAAGGTGCTGCCTTCGATGACGAGATTGTCGAATAACAGCGGATGATGAGCACCGGCATTCCGGATCGTCATGCGGCTGATATTCGCGCCGTCGATCGTTAGCCCAGTCAAGTTCGCATCGCCGATACTGCCGTCGACCATGTTGATATTGGTGAACGCACACTCTCTCAAGTCTGCATAGTTCACCTTCACTCGGGTCAGCGATACATCGTCGAATACGGTGTCTACCGCTGTGCAATCGTTGAATGTCGAATGCGAAATATCGGAATTGCGCACGTTCAGTCTCTGCTTCGGCTCGCGCTTGTCCTCAATCACGATGACGTTCTCTTGTCCACTCATGTTCATCTCTCCTCAACACAACATTAATAGTTAATAGCGTTAAGTATATCTAGACCACGAACGCATCAGCGCGCCGACATCGGCTCCGTCCAGAATCATGCGATGAAGCTCTTCATTGATGAGTTGGCGGGATGAATTCCATTTCTCGTTCTGGTAGAATCCGCTCACTTGCACATGATCCAGCTCGGCGACGTATTTGGACCACATCCGATGCTCAGACATGCCGCTGTCCCGAGCGAGCGACTTCGTGAGCGGCAATGTCCAAGTCTGTCGGAATCGTTCCGGACGCTCCAGAATATAGTGCTTGAGGAATTGCCACGCAAGCTTCGGGTGCTCGCTCTTCGTCGTGATGCCGGCGGCTCCCATATAGATCATGTTGGCTTGCTCGCCTCCAGGCATCTGCGGCAGCCTCCGAATTTCGAACCGGTGATCCAGCTTGTGGTGAATGAGATTGCCGACATACCACGTGAATGCCAGGGCAATGGCGAAGCCCTCGTGCAAGTCGCCTGCCTCCGAAGGTTCGCCCGGCTTACGGGTCACATGATGGACGCGGAACGCGTCGACAACCCTTATCATGGCTTCGATCGCTGCCGGGCTGTCGGCATAGCCTCGTGTTGTGGAGCCGTCCGGAGATAGATACCGCCCGCCGTTACGCATGACGAAGGGTTCGAACTCTTCAATATCTTGGCCGATGCCCAGCCCGAACTGTGTCGCGACACCCTGATCATTGCGAATGGTCAGCCGCTTGGCAAGCTCAATCATCTCGTCCCAAGTCCAATCGTCGGATGGATAGGGAATGCCTGCCCGATCGAACATTTCCTTATTGATGATCATGAGCGGCAGCGATATATCGAGCGGCAAGCCTGGCAGGTTGCCGTCCTTGCGAGCCACGCGCATAATGCCGGGCTGCAGATCGTCCGCGAGCCCCTCTTCCTCTTCAACGAATGGCGTCAGATCGACGAACAGGCCTTGGTGGTTAAAAAGGTACCAGCCGCCCGCATCCATCATATCCGGACAGTCATCCGATCGGAACGCCTGCATCACCTCAAAATTGTCGGCTGCCTGTTCGATGACGATCTCCACGCCCGGATTTGCCTGCTCGAAGCTTGCCTTCGCATGCTTCAGGTCGTGTATATTCTCGAATTGGGTCATATAACGCAGCTTGGTCACAGATAATTACGCTCCTTTTCTAGTTCAAGTAATGTCAGTTCCAAGTAACCGATCGCCGCTGCTTCGAATTCCTTTGCCTGCTCCAGCCGTGCAGCGCATGTGCCGCGAATCGAATCGGGGAGCAGCTCGGAGGAACGGACGAAAGGCACGAGCCGGCTTAGTTCGGCGAGCGCCTCCGCAGCTTGCTCATAGGCTTCGGATGCCAGCAGCGACAGCCGCATGGATTCGCCGGACAGTTCAATGGTGCGTAAATAACGCGAAGCCGCGCGTCTCTTGTCTGCGTAGACGGCTGCCAGCTGCCCCATCCCGTACCGGTTGGGCGCCGAGCCGTTCTTCAGGTGCTCGATCCATCGGTCGTAAGCGGCAAGGCCAGACGTATAAGACAGATACGAGGTGCGCGGACGATATTCGCAGCCATGCCTTGCATACCTGACCGCTTCCCGTAGCGACTCTTCGGTTAACGACGACGTTGTAGAATCGTTATTATCAAGCCTTCCGTCGATGCCAACCATGTAACGTAACGGATTTTCCGCGATGTCGTCGTACGATAAGCTTTTGCCGCCTGGCTGCATGATGTCCGTGAGCAGGACTTCGCGCGCGTCATCGTCGTAGCCGTAGATCAGCGACCATTCATGCACATAGGGCTTCATGGCATAGGTGTCGAAGTAGAGAACGGGCTTCCCCGTATCGATATACTTCCGGATGAACGGCATTACGGATTCCTCGATCGGCAGCACCACGGGGAACCGTTCGACCGCCGCAAGCAGCGGGACCGGGGCTTCCGATAGCTGCCCGCACAGGATAGCGGATTCATAGCCGAGCTTACGTAATAGCGCTTGTATCTCCGCTCGCCAATCATAGACATACAAGCCGTCCGCGAACGTCGTCTTGTTGGATATTTTCATACGGAACGCAAATCCTGAAATCCCCATGATTGCGGTCGTATCCCTGCAATCGCCGACCGCGGAGAGCAGATGTCCGATCCGGTCGATGAGCGTGAATGCCGACTGCTGATGCGGCGGCCATTCGGGCAATTCCAGCCTGCGGTTTCGATTCAAGCTGCCTCCTCCCTTCTCAGGCAGCAGATTGAGCGAAATACGGACGTGTTCCTCACGGAGCTTGCGTCGGGAACGATGCAGATACGTATAGATGGAACCGACGGTCATCTGATACATCGCGGCGATTTCGTCAGGCGTCAGCTGACGGAAGAAATACGCTTCGAAGATGCCCCGTTCCTTACGCGTCAAGCAATGCAGCACGGCATGAATCGTCTCGTACAGCTCCTTGCGAAGCAGATGCTCTTCCGGGTTCAGTTCGGTATTGGCGGCATTCGCCGCTGAGCGCGTTAGAGAATCGAGAATGCTGTCCAGATTCTCCCAATCCACATTCTCCTTGCCCGTTCCTGACCAGGAAGACAGCGGCTTCTCCTTACTGTAAGGGCCGCCGCGTCTAAGGCGCATATTCGCCTGATTGCGTACGATTCGATGGAACCACGGCAGGAATCGGCTCGTGTCGACGAGCGAGCCGACGTGCAGGAAGGCGCGAATGAGCGCATCCTGCACGATATCGTCAGCCATATGCGGATCTCCGGTCATCCGCTCAGCCCAGCCATGTGCTCTTCCGCGATACCGTTCGATCAGATCGCCGAACGCCTCCGTATCTCCTTGCTGTGCACGCTCTACCAGCGTCTCATCCTGTACAAGTGCCTCTTCCACGTTGCCTCCCGAATATTGCTCGTATTAATCGCTGCCCACATATGAGATGCCGATAGGGATGAGGATTTGAACATTTATTTGTAAAAACATTTGAAAATTGTTGCTTATGCGCGAATGAATTCAGAATTCCTGCTATACATAGGAAATATCTGTAATCCCTAAAGCCCTTTATTTCGTCAAATTAATCCAAAATCCTTCCCATGCCAAAAAAACAAGGATCGTCAGCGAGCATGCTGACGATCCTTGTCATTGGCTTGGCTTGGTCCCTCTAGTTCAGGATCTCAAATCCGTCGATATTCAACCGCTTGCCGCTCGTGCCGCTGACCGCGATCCTGAATCGAACCGACGAAGGCTCATGGACCGCAATCGTGTGCTGCGCCAGCGAGGAAGTTGCAGTCGCCGCAGCTGTAACATCCGTCCAGCTCGAACCGCCGTTCGTTGACTTCTGCAGCTTCCAAGCAGCGCCTGTATCCGATCCGAAGTTAGCCGCCTTCAGCCTAACCGTAGCAGCTCCGTTCACATCGAAGTTCATGGTAAGAGTGCCTGCTGCGCGAACGCGAACAGATTGCGCCCCTTCCTTGCGATCTGTGCTAATGTCTCCGAGCAGCGCGTTGTTCAAGGCCCAGGACCCGGAGGTTAATGTGACATTCCCGTTCGCGTAAGCCCCCTTGCTGCCGGTCTCGAAGTCCTCACCAAGCACGACCTGCTCCACAGCCATCGTATGGCTGCCGAGATTCGTCGTCGTATCCTTAGCATGGACATCCCACTCCGTGGACTGGTACACGGTCACGCCGGAGGATACCGTCTCCTTGCGCAGCAAGGTCTTATCCGTGCCGAAGGATACGCCTGCCGTTCCGACGACATCGATGACAGTGCCGTTCTTCTTCAAGGAGACCGCGTCGTCGCCGTTGAACGACATGCCAGACGAAGTCTGATCGGCAGCATGCAAGATTGCGGCAGCCGCGTTCGGATTGGCCACCACGTACACTTCGCCGGCCGCTAGCGTACCGGAAAGCGCGATCGATAGATTTGGCTGATTGGACGATACGATCGCATAATCGGATAGATCCACCGCTGCCCCTGTAGCGTTGTAGATTTCGATCGCCTTGTTGTAGCTGCTGCCTTCCACATATTCGGAGATGAACAGGTCATTCGTCGGCGAACCGCTGCCGCCGTCACCGCCGTCGCCTCCATTGCCGCTGCAGGCACTGTCATAGCCGTAAGAACCTGCCTTGAACGTGCAATTGTTCCACCACTTGTAGCCTGCGGCCGGAGCCGACCACGGCTCTGCCTGAGGCTCCGTCGATGTTGCCGGATTCTCCATTGCGAGCAGCGACGTAGGCTGATCCAACTGCAGTCCAGGCACGTCGGAAAGCTTCGTATAGCTCTCCTGCTCCGCAAGCCAGTTCACGATATTGATCAACAGAACGGCGTCGTCTTGCTCGAGAAAGCCGTCGTATGTCTTCTTCGTCCCGCCGGTCTCTTCGCGCAAATATTTTGGCGTGGCGTCCTCCACCGGCGAGGAATCGCCGATGAATGCAGCCTTGCCGCCGCCTACCTTCGCGATCGCTGCGTACGGGCCTTCATCCAAGCCGCCGCCTTCATAGACGCCTTGATCGACGGCATTCGGCCAAGCGGCGGACGTCGAAGGCAGATAGACGATGCCCTTGGCCTTCTCCGGATCCAGGATGGCCAGCGTGGAGCCAGCGTGCATCGCGACCGCGTTCACGCCGGTCGTAATGCCGAACGTCTGCGATGGGGATACGATCTGGTTGGCCGTCACATTGCCGAGTGCATTGTAACGGAATCGTATGCCGAAGTTCTCCCCCAGCCAGTCCGAGCTGACGACGCCCTGCATCGCGGCGGAGTTGCGCTCTTCCGTGCTCATGCCTGCCGCAGGATCTGACCAAGCGCCGCGCCGATACCCGTTGAACGCTTCCGAGGAGTCCCAGCGATTCTTGTTACGGTCTGCATTATAATGGTCGGAGATGAAGAAAATGCTTCCGCCGTTCTCGACATACTGCAGCATTGCGGCTTGTTCGGACGTCTTGTAAGGAATGTTCGCCTCCGGAATGATATACACGTCGTAGGCAGACAAGTCGCTGTACGTAATCGGCGTTGTCTTCCGCAGCTCCGTCACCAAGTAACCTTCATCTGCCAATGCTTCGCCGAAATCCGAGAACGCGCCGTCGATTACCCAGTCTGCCGCGCCTGCCGTCTGCCCGTGCGTGTTATCGAACAGCACCGACTTGCCGTTGGCCGCTCCGCTCGGCTGCAGCACGGGGGCAGGATCCGCCGGCCCCTCCGCATGGGCGGTGAACTGTCCACTCCACAAGCTGCCGGCTGCGACTGCCGTAGTCAGCAAGAGCGCGATCGTCGCTCTGCGCAGACGAGATCGCCTGCCCTTCATTACCATCATTAATAATCCCTCCTCCGCATGGTTAAGCTGTCAAGCAGCTCACACGTATTGTACACGGAGTCGTACGAATGGCGTGTTAAGAGTTCGTGTCGCTTATGTAAACCGACCAGTTCCGATCGCATGAAGCGGGAATGTGACGATGCTTCAGCACATAATCCGCCAGCAGCTCCACCATATCCATCTGAAGCTCGCGGACGACCGGCTTGCCGCGGAACATCGCATATTCCCCGCCTCCTGCTGCCCGATAATTGTTCATGACGACCTCATAGGTGTCGGCAAGATTAAGCGGCTGATCGTCAGCCTGCAGATCCTCTACGCGCTCCCCGATCGGCCGTGCGATATTGAAGCGATAGCGGATGCCTTCCCACATATCATAGTTGTAAGGCTGAGGCTTCGGCTCCGTGAAGCTCGGGTGAACTTGCAGGCTGCCGTCTTCTCCGATTGTCCAGTAGGCCGCCGACTTCTCCAAGGCCTCCTTAATGTCGCGGCCCGATACGCGCAGCACCTTAAGCGTATTCGGGAACGGATAATTGCTGATGATGTCCCGCATCGTGATCGCCCCGCTGAACCCTCGGGATGCATCCGAGAAAATAGCCGTGCACGAGATCTGTACGCCGGAAGCCTCTATCTGCACGCGATTCATGAACTCGACGAACGGATGGTCCCCCATTCGCGCCGTCAGACTGTCCTCTACGGCTAACCCCTCATCTGCGGTTCCGAGCGGCTGATCCAGCCAAGCTTGCGTCGCAAGCTCAGCCTGCTCAGCCAAGGCGAGTAATTCCCGATCCGGCTCGGCATCCCTATCCGGCACAAGCACGGCAGCATCCTTCCTTGCGATCCGCCACCCGTCCGCGTTCTGTACCAGCTCGAGACGGATGCTGCCAAGCGCCTGACCGAAGCAGCCCGGCTGTACATAAGCCACATCGCCATAGACGCCTGCCAGCCGACGATGCTGATGGCCCGTAACGAGCACGTCGATTCCCTCGATCCCGCTTATCACCCTATACCCTTGATTTTCGCCGGTCTCTTCCTCTTCCGGCGCCCCTTGCTCCGGATCCCTCTCGAATCCACCGTGATAGCACACGACCAACACGTCCGGCTGCTCGGCTGCCCTGATCTCTTGCACCCAAGCCTTCACGCTCTCGTATGCATCCTTGAATTCAAGTCCTTCAATATGCTCCGGACGCTCCCAATTCGGAATATAGTGTGTCGTCGCACCGAGTACCGCAACTTTGGGACCTGTACCGCCGCGAAGCTTTTTCACGAAGTAGGGGCTTCCATAGGCTGGCTCGCCGCTATCCCGCGTCGTAATATTCGCGGATAGCCAGCGGAATGCCGACTGCCGCATCGCTTCATCCAGCAGCTCCTTGCCGTAATTGAACTCGTGATTGCCGATGACCGCCGCATCGTATCCCAGGTGATTCATGGCTGCGATCACCGGATGCTGCGCTCTGATCGGCTCCTGCATGGCGGCTGCGTAGGCCATCGGCGTTCCTTGCAGCAGGTCGCCGTTATCGATCAACAGCACCTCGTCTGCCTGCTCCCGTTCCTGTTCGATTAGCCCTGCCAGTCTTGCCAGGCCAATCGGCAGCACTTCCGAACTGCGGTAATCGGTCGGGTATAGATAGCCGTGTACATCGCTTGTCGTCAGTATAGTTAATGTCATTAATGGTGTATGGCTCATGGGAAGTTTCCTCCTCTTTCTCCTGATGTATCTCTTATACATGTCTGACTGCCGCTGTGCAAGTCGTCTGGAATCTTTTACAAAATCTTGAAACCAAGTTAATACTACCGAAGACCTTAGTCCGCGATGCTATGGTACATTGACAAGGTCTCGAGCAGACAAAAACCATCGTATTGGGGAGAGAGATTAACCATGCTGACGTTCCGCAAACTCACGAAATTCGTAGCACCACTCGCCTTAACCGCTGTCCTCATGAGCGCCTGTGCTTCCTCCAATGAAGCCGGTTCGGACAAGTACGTACCGGAGAAGCTGACCGTGCAATTCGTTCCCTCGCAGAATGCCGATACGCTCGAAGCGAAGGCGAAGCCACTGGAGAAGCTGCTGGGCGATGAGCTGGGCATACCGGTAGAAGTCAGTGTCTCCACGGACTATAACGTAATCGTCGAAGCGATGGATTCCAAGCAGGTCGATGTCGGCTTCCTGCCGCCGACGGCTTACGTGCTGGCGAAGGAGAAAGGCGCAGCCGAGGTCATTCTGCAAGCGCAGCGATTCGGCGTGCAGGACGAGTCCGGTGCACCGACGGAAGAGCTGGTCGACTTCTATAAGGCGATGATTATCGTCAAGAAGGATTCGCCGATTCAATCCGTTGCGGACCTGAAGGGCAAGAAAATGGGTTATCAGAACGTAACGTCGTCCGCTGGCTTCGTATGGCCGGCAGGCAAGCTGCTCGAAGCGGATCTCGACCCGCTCAAGGATGTAGAGGCTGTCACGCTGAAGGGTCATGACCAAGGGGTGCTCGCCGTCCTGAATGGCGACGTGGATGCTGCGGCAATTTTCCAGGATGCCCGCAACATCGTGAAGAACGATTATCCGACCGTGTTCGAGGACACTCGCGTGCTGACGTTCACCGAACCGATTCCGAACGACACGATCTCGGTCCGCTCCGATATGGACGAGGAATGGGTGAGCAAGATTCAGGATGCCTTCATCGCCATCGGCAAGGACGAAGCAGGCCGTGCCATCATTCGGGAGATCTACTCGCATGAAGGCTACGTGAAATCCGAAGACAGCATCTTCGAGATCGTCCGCGAATACGGCGAGAAGGTAAAGACGGAGTAATCGCATCGCATCCGTCACAGTTCGAACATTTCATAGAACTGCCATGCTGCATCGTCCTAGACGGTGCAGCACATTATTTTATACCGTATCGAAAAAGGGTGGGCGCATGATTGAACTACGCAATGTAACGAAGCGCTACAGCAATGGCACGACTGGCTTGTCCAACATTAACCTCACGATCCACCGCGGCGAGTTCGTCGTCATTGTCGGGCTCTCCGGCGCAGGCAAGTCCACGCTCCTCCGCTCGATCAATCGGCTGCACGAGATTACGGATGGCGATATTCGGATAGACAACAAGTCGATTACAGCGGCTAAGGGGTCAGAGCTGCGGCGCATTCGACGCGACATCGGGATGATCTTCCAGAGCTTCAATCTGGTCAAGCGATCCAGTGTCCTTCGCAATGTCCTGGCAGGAAGAGTCGGCTATCATTCGACGCTGCGCACGATTCTCGGTCTGTTCCCCGAAGAGGATATGGACTTGGCGTTCCGTGCACTCGACCGGGTGAACATTCTGGAGAAGGCCTATGCGCGTGCCGATGAGCTCTCCGGCGGACAGCAGCAGCGGGTCGCGATCGCGCGCGTACTGGCCCAGGAGGCTAGAATCGTCCTCGCGGACGAACCCGTCGCCTCGCTTGATCCGCTCACCACGAAGCAAGTGATGGATGATCTGCAGCGCATTAATCAAGAGCTCGGCATTACGACGATCGTGAATCTGCATGATGTGGATCTTGCTCGCAAGTATGCCACGCGAGTGATCGGCCTGCGTGACGGCGAGATTGTATTCGACGGTCCGGTCCAGGAAGCGACGGAAGAACGGTTCATCGGGATCTACGGACGTTCGCTGCGCGAAGACGTGGATCCTGACAACACGGATGCTCTGCCGCAGATGGAGGGTGCTGCAGGATGATCAGACCGAAGCCGCCCAGACGTCTGAAGCATGGACTCACAGCCGTCATCCTGCTGCTCCTGTTGTGGGGCAGCGCCGTGAAGACTGAGGTAACGCTCGGCGAACTTCTGCGCGGCATGCCCAACATGCTCGATCTGCTCGCGCAGATGTTCCCCCCGCGGTGGGACTATTACGATAACATTATCCCAGCGATGCTGGAGACGATTCGCATGGCGCTTATCGGCACGACGTTCGGCGCCCTGCTGGCCGTGCCGATTGCCCTCCTCTGTGCCCACAGCATTTCCCGATCGACTTGGCTGAGCGGTCCTTCCCGATTCGTATTGAATCTCGTTCGTACGATTCCGGATCTGCTGCTGGCTTCGTTGTTCGTCGCCGTCTTTGGGCTAGGTCCTCTAGCAGGCACGCTCGCGCTTGCCGTCTTCTCCGCCGGATTGATCGCGAAGCTCACCTATGAAGCGATCGAGACCATTGACAGCGGACCGCTCGAGGCCATGACGGCGGTTGGCGCCAACAAGCTGCAGTGGATCCATTATGGCGTTGTGCCGCAGGTAGCTGCGCCATTCGCCTCCTATGTTCTGTACACGTTCGAGATCAATGTGCGCGCCGCCGCCATACTCGGGTTAGTCGGCGCTGGCGGGATCGGGCACTATTACGAGATGACGCTGGGCTTCTTCGAGTACGACAAGACGAATACGATCATCATCATGACGTTAATCGTCGTCCTGCTGGTCGATTATGCCAGCTCGAAGCTGCGGGAGAGACTGTTATGAGCGAATTGAAATTGAATACGAATTGGAGAGCACGCGTACCGAAACCGCCGAGGCGCACAGCCTTGCGTTGGGGAATTGCCGCAGCGCTGCTCCTGCTCTATGTTTGGGCTTTTGCCGGCATGCCTATTGATGGGTTCAAGGACACGGCCGGACAAGTGTCGCGATCGATCTTGGCCGGACTGTTATCCCCCGATTGGGACTATGTGTACCTGCCGGATGGCGAGGATCTGCTGCGCGGACTGCTCGACACGTTAGCCATTGCCGTGCTTGGAACGTTCCTATCCGCCGTGCTCTGCATTCCCTTTGCCTTCTGGGCAGCCGCGAATCGCGGGAAGTCCAAGGCTGCCTCCGGCTCCGGCAAGTTCGCGCTGAGCTTCATTCGCACCTTCCCGGAGATCGTCATGGCCATCTTGTTCATTAAGGCGGTCGGGCCCGGCGCATTCGCGGGCGTGCTGGCACTGGGCCTGCACTCGATCGGCATGCTCGGCAAGCTGTATGCAGAGGAAGTCGAACAGATCGACCAAGGGCAGACAGAATCGTTGAAGGCCGCCGGTGCGAACCGCCTGCAGATATGGTGGTACGCCGTCGTTCCGCAGGTGCTGCCTGGTTTTCTCAATTATACGCTGTACCGCTTCGAGATTAACGTGCGCTCCGCTGCCATTCTCGGCGTTATCGGCGCCGGCGGCATCGGGACCCCGCTCATCTTCGCGCTCAGCACGCGCAATTGGGACCGGGTCGGCATCATTCTGCTCGGCATCGTCATCATGGTCACGATCATCGACCAGCTATCCGGCGCGATCCGCAAGCGGATCGTGTGACGGTAACAGGCCCTCCGCCAATTGGCGAAGGGCCTGTACTTATTTTGCTCTATTGCTCCCACCTCGCATTGCTGCTCCTACTCCGCAAGCTTCGCGAGCATCAGCTCGAAGCGATCCATGAGCGCGATCGCTCCTTCGGACATGCCTGACTGCAGGACACCGTCACGGATCTCTACCGAGGGATAGAGCGACGTTTCCGTCAATCGCGTTCTTCCGTCAGGCAGCTCCTCGAAGGTGACGGTCACCAAGCCGACCGCAGGAATCCCTTCGAACTCATACGTATGGATGAGACGTTCCGGCGAAGCCACTTCGTGATAGACGCCGTTGTGCGCATACTCGTTGCCTGCCGGATCACGTTGGATGTACCGCCAGATCCCGCCTTTGCGAGCATCCAGACTGTCCACGATCGTCGTCATGACACTCGGCCCCCACCAGTCCGGCACATAGGTCGCATCCGTCCACAGACGGAAGACGAGTTCCCGCCTTGCGTTAAAATCTCGCTGGATCACGATTTCCTGCTTGTTCGGTTCTGCAATGATCGATGTTTTCGTCATATTCCTATCGCTCCTCTGTTCACGTTATACGTTACTTCGAATCGTTCTCCTGCTCCTGTACCTGGATGAGCAGCGCATCCAGCCTGTCGAACTGCTCTTCTTTGACCTCAAGGAAGGATTGGGCCCATCTGTCCAATTCAGCGAATCTCTCCTTCCTCAGCCGGAAGATGCGCCGGTTCGCTGCCGCCTGCACGACGACAAGCCCGGCATCTGCCAGCACCTTGAGATGCTTGGAGGATTGGGGCAGCCGCAGCCCGAGTCTGTCAGCGATTTCCCCGAGCGTAAGGGCGCCTCCGTCTCGCAGCAATTCTACGATGTTGAGCCGGTTCGGTTCGGCAAGCGCGCTTAACGTGGCCGCATTCATCAGTCTTTTCTCCTTTCTCGATTCTGACATTTTTTTGCTGTCCCGAATATACCACACACGGAACTTTCCTTCAAGGGAAATTTCCCAACGGGGAAATATTATTTGAAAAGAAAACCCGTCGAATGACGGTTTAGCATAATGAGGTGCAAATGAACTTTACATCCTACTGCCCGATGTGAAGGACAACATTGCCCTTCTTGCGCTCGGTATCCACGTAACGATGCGCATCGGCAGCCTGCTCGAGCGCGTAGCGCCGATCGATGACCGCCCGCAGCTTCCCCTGCTCGCATAGCGAATTGAGATAGCGCAGATTATCCTTGCTCTGCATGAGGCCGGCCGTGACGAACCTCGACTTCTTCCGTCCGAACACCATAGTCCTCAGCATAGAGATGACATTGGATAACGTCGGCGTCGTACTAAGATAGATCCCGTCAGGCGTCAGCGAGTCGGCACATTGTGAGAAGGTGCGCTTGCCGACGGCATCGAAGATCACATCATACAAGCGGCCGTCAGCCGTAAAATCTTCCCGCGTATAGTCAATCACATGATCGGCGCCAACCGACTTCACAAGATCGACGTTCGCGCCGCTGCAGACGCCGGTTACCACTGCGCCGTAATGCTTCGCAAGCTGAACGGCATAAATGCCCACCGCTCCGGATGCGCCGTTGATCAGCACCTTCTGGCCGCTCTTCACCTTCGCTTGGTCGCGCAAGAATGTAAGCGCGGTTGCTGCCCCGTCGCATACGGCCGCCATATCCTCGTAGGACAACCCTTCAGGCATCTGCACGAGAACCCCGTTCTCAGGCAGACATTTGTACTCCGCATGCGCACCTGATGTGTGCGGGCTTAATCCGTACACGTGATCGCCCGGTCGGAACTGGGTGACATCTTCGCCGATCGCTTCGATCACGCCCGCGAACTCCGTCCCCAGGATCGGATGCTTCGGCCGCCGCAGCCCATTCACCAGCTTCACCACAAATGGCTCCCCTCTGCGGAACGCACAATCGGCTGGACCGACGGTCGCCGCCATGATGCGAATGAGCACCTCATTCCGCATCGGAATCGGCTTCTCTACTTCTTGGAGCTCCAGTACATCCGGCGACCCATATCGCTTGCACACAATCGCACGCATCGATCATCATCCTCTCATGGACTCTTGAATCATCCCTGTTCATCCGCATAGCTGAAAACCTCTTCGAGCGGTAAGCCGAATGTACGCGCGATTCGAAAAGCCAGTTCGAGCGAAGGCGAATAGTTGCCCTTCTCGATCGCCACGATCGTCTGCCGCGTCACGCCTACCCGGTCGGCAAGCTGCTGCTGCGTCATCTCGTTGTGATTGAAGCGTAAAGCTCGAATGTTGTTGCCTAGCCTGCCTGTGCCCACGGTTAGACTCCTTTCCGATAAAGATAGAATTGCGTACTAGTTCCCGCTGCTTCCGACAGAAAACCCGAGAAGAACAAAATGATGAACATGAGGGAAGGCGGCTGACCGAGCACGAGCGCCACCATGGCCAAGATGAATCCGAGGATGAACACATAATGCGATACGCGCGTCGCCTTTGACTCGATCAGCTTATCCAGTTCATCTTCGAACGAGGGCTCGATCTCCTGGGTAGCCAGTCGGTTAATGATGTTGAACACGATGAATACGACGATTCTTGCCACAATCGAGACCGGTATAAGGATCAAGATGACGGCTCCCCAATAGCGGAAGCTCAAGTCGCTTCCGAACAGCTCCTGCTCATACTTCAGGAATACATACCAGCAATAAGCACCGAAAATTATCGCGCTGCTGAACATCGAGACAATGCTCTTCTTCTCTTGGTAAGACATGGATGATTCCTCCGATTCCCGTTTTATGATCAGGTAAAGTTTGTTATACACAATGTATGATATACATTACACAATGTCAAGTAAACTATACACAGCAGAAAATAAAAAACTGGTACCTCAATACAGGTACCAGCTTCCAAAACCATAAGCTATTCTTCAACGTTGTGATAGACCTGCTGGACGTCTTCCAGATCCTCCAGCATATCGATCAGCTTCTCGAATTGCGGCAGCGCGGACTCCGGGAGCTCCACGTAGTTCTGCGGCAGCATCGTCATCTCGGCAACCGAAAACTCCGTAATACCGGCTGCGCGGCACGCTTCTTGCACGGCATGGTATTGATCCGGCTCAGCGTAGACGATGACCGCCTCATCTTCCTCGATCACGTCGCGAACGTCTACTTCCGCTTCAATGAGCAGCTCCATGATCTCGTCTGCTGTTCGCCCCGTAATGCCAAACACCGCGGTCGAATCGAACATGTACGACACCGACCCGTTCACGCCCATGCTTCCGCCGCACTTATTGAATGCCGAACGCACATCCGCAGCCGTGCGGTTCACGTTGTTGGTCAGCGCATCCACGATCAGCATCGAGCCGTTCGGGCCGAAGCCTTCGTAGCGCAGCTCGACATACGTGTCCTCGCCGCTTCCCTTCGCCTTCTCGATTGCCCGATCGATAATCGCCTTCGGGACGTTGTACGTCTTGGCACGTTCCAGCACGACCTTCAGCGCGCGGTTCGATTCGGGGTCCGGTTCGCCTTTCTTGGCTGCCACGTAAATCTCGACACCGAATTTCGCGTAGATGCGGCTTGTATTGGCGTCTTTCGACGCTTTTTTCTCTTTGATATTGTTCCACTTGCGGCCCATATTTTTCCCACTTTCCGAATATCAAGTCTACTCTGCCATTATATACGCTCTGCAGGATGCCGGACAAGTCGCAATTCTTAAGACAATTAACATAATGGGCAAGCCATGCCGATAGGAATGGAGAATGCATATACCAATGAATGGAGATGATTACAGTGACAATCAAGGAAGAGCTGCAAGGCAAGAACATCGTCGTCCCTGACAACCCTGTATCCAACTTCTTGTTTAACAACACAAGGTCCGGCCTCATCTGGCTGGTCATTCGACTCTATCTCGGATACGCTTGGCTGGATGCAGGCTGGCACAAAGTAACGAGCGATGCGTGGGTCGGCAAGCAAGCCGGTGCAGCGATCTCCGGTTTCGTGAACGGTGCGCTTGGGAAAGCGGCAGACGGCAAAGATGTGACCGGTTGGTATGCTGCCTTCCTAGAGAACCTTGTCCTGCCTAATGCCAAGTTATTCTCCTATTTCGTTGCGTACGGCGAGTTGCTGGTCGGACTTGGGCTAATTCTCGGCCTGCTCACTGGCGTTGCCGCTTTCTTCGGCGCTCTTATGAACGCGAGCTTCTTATTCGCAGGCACCTTAAGCACGAACCCGCTCTTATTCATCCTGGCCACTTGGCTGGTTCTAGCTTGGAAGGTTGCCGGCTGGTACGGTCTTGACCGCTGGGCACTTCCGCTGCTTGGAACGCCATGGGGCTCGCGCAAGAGACGTTCGGAAGATTAGGTACGACGAGAGAAGGCCGAGTCCCCTGTACGAGGACTCGGCCTTTCTCTATCGCGCTACGTTATTCGAGGCCGATCCAATCGGCCGAAGACTTCGCTTGCCAGACCGCGCGAATGGCATCATAGCGGTCTTGCGGCAGCAGCCCTTGCTCCAGCAGCCGGGCATTCTCCACCCAGCGATCCGGATTGGCTGTGCCGACGATTGCGGTATGTACGCCAGGAACCGTCAGCGTGAAGCGAAGAGCCGTGCCGACGGATTGTTGCAGGTCGCCCTTCAACCAATCGTATGCAAGCGTCTGAAGACGGTCCCAATACGCATGTTGATAGCTGGACTCCGGCTTGCTTCCGGTCTTCCATGCCACATTGGCAATCGGGCGCTTGGCAATGACGCCCATACCGCGCTTCTGTGCCTCCGGAATCGTAAGCGTGATCGCTTCTTGATCCGCGATATTGACGGAAGTCTCAAGCGAATCGAATGCGCCGCATTGGACCGCATAGAGCGCGGCTAGATGGTCGCCGCTGAAGCCGATGTAGCGAACCTTCCCCTTCTCCTTCGCACGCACAAGCACGTCAATGACGTCGCCTTGACGCAGCAGCTGCTCCGAGCAAGTGTGAAGGTGGACGACATCGACATAATCCGTGTTTAACCGTTTCAAGCTTCGTTCGATGCTCGCCTCCAGCATAATGGGGTCCCAATCCGGCCGATCGAATCCGGATGCATGCCCGCACTTCGTGAACAGATAATAGTCGTCACGGCGATGCGATACCGTCTTGCCGATCAACTCTTCGCTCGCGGCATAGCATTCGGCCGTGTCGATCACATTCAGCCCTGCGTCCAGCGCGCTTCCCAAGAGTCGGCCTGCTTGCTCCACTGTCGCGCCTTCGAAGCCGATCTCCGCGCCGCCGAAGCCTAGAATGCTCACGTTCATCCCTGTCTTGCCATATTGGCGTTGTTCCATCCTCGCATTCCCTCGCTTTCGTAATTGTGGTGACGAGCTTAACATGTCCATTATAGGACCTGCGCTTCCGATTCGTAAGAAGTGACGACAAGTTCAGCTTGTTACACACTTATGCCGGCATCGGCGTCGGCGTTGGCGCTGCATAACCTTTCTGATACGTCTCGTCGATGAATAGCCGAATTTCCTTGTCGGACTTCCCCTCTGCCTTCATCTTCGCCGACAGGACTACGATCTCCATACAGACGGCACAGCGCGTGCCATGGTCGTCCCAGATCACGGTACCATCTGCCTGAATCTCCTGGATAAAGCAGTTCTTATTGCTGCGATGTCCCACGCTGCCTCCGCAGCCGCAGAAGCACGGAATGAAATCTAACAACTCGGCATGCTCTCCAGCCAGCAGGTACACCTTGCCGATATTCTCGTGCAGGCCATCCAAGAATGTCGGCAGCTCATCGATGGAAGACGTCGCTTCCTGAATATCGCCGGTCGCATGCTCATGACCGGCATGGCTCTCTTCTGCCGTCTTCCCGCCGCAGCCTGCGAGCAGCATGACCCCGATTAGCATCCATAGCCCGTATTTCTTCATGGATTCCACTTCCCCTCCTTGCCTTGACGAATCGCGAGTCGCGCCAGCTCGTCCGCCGTCTTATTCTCCTTGCTCGGCACCCACTTCAAGAAGCACAGCTCGAACGACTTCATGAGTGTCAACGCTTCTCGGAGCAGCGGAGCGTAAGCTTTGTTCTTGGCGAATTCCTTCTCGACGGCACGGTTCACCATTTCCGAGTCGGTACGCAGCGATACCATCTTATAGCCGCGATCCAGACAGACTTTAAGCGCTTCGATGAAGGCATGGAATTCTGCCTCGTGATTCGTCATGATCGGCAGCGGCAAGGAGACACGCTCCACTTCACCGCTGGCGATCACGAATATCCCTGCGCCGCTCGGGCCGGGATTGCCTGCGCTTGCCCCGTCAAAATAAACTTCGACCATCACAACCTCCGATTACGCTAGAACAGCGCATTCCAGATCTGATCGATTCCCACGATGAAGAAGATCCACACGCCGACCAGCATATGCGATACCGAAGCACCAAGCAGCGAACGTTGGCGCGCATACATCCAGCCCCAATAGAGTCCCGGGAAGAACGTTAACAGCGCGAAGGTCAGGTTCACATGCGAATGGGCGGTCGAGAACATCAGATTCGAGAGAATAATGGCGATCCAGATGCGGCTCTTGGACTCCGGCAGGAAATTCTGCAGCGAAGATTGAATACCGCTTCTCGAGATGAATTCCTGCACGGGACAGAATAGTGCATACGCAATGCCGTACACATAGAACGTCAGGTCGATTGACCCGCCCTCGAATAAGGATACCACACTGAACACGTGATCGTTAATCTCCGGATTCGATAAGAGTACATACCACTTGAGCAGCGCTATGCCCGCAAGGAGCGGCAGCGTGAGCAAGACCGACTCCCAGACGACGCTTCGCCAATTCTCGAGGGTTAGGCCGAACGTCTTCATCGGATAGCCGCTCTTGCGAATCATGATGAACATGACGGCCGACATCAGTGCCAGTATCGCGATGGAGATCAAGTTGGATCCGAAGTTGATGACCAGCGTATTCAGCGACTTCAACGCCAGCGTGTAGATGCCGAGCATGAACAGCAGGTTGACGGTGAACAGGCCCATGGCAATTCGAGCCTTGCTCGTCTCCAGTTCCTTCTTCATGACGCTGACCGTCGCATCATTGGAGGTATGCAGCTTGCCTGACAGCGATCTAGCGATATTGCTGAGCAATTTAATATAGACCGCGTCGTAATCGTGCGAACCCTGTATCCGGTCAAAATCGAGCTTGATCAGCGTCGTTCTCCCCACAGTTCGCACGGTAGCCGTACGCGTCACATGGCCTTCGAGCAGCGAGGTCTCGCCTACGCAATCGCCTTCGCGCAGGATGGCAATCATGTAGTAGTCGCCTGTCTCTTCATTTTTCTTCACGATCTCGACCTGTCCCTGTTCGATCAGATACAGCGTCTTATCATGCTCGCCTTCTCGGATGAAGGTGGTCTGCGTATCGGCATGAATAATCGTGGCAAGCTCGAGCAGCTTGTCTATTTCTTCGTCTTGAATATGCTGGAACAATGCATTGCCGCGGATGTGAGCCGCAATGCGTACCGATTCCGTTGGATTCACGGCAGATGACCCCCGTCTCGAGTAGAATGAATGCGATGAACACTAGGATCCGTTAACGTCCTCGATCCGAATGGCCCGCGTATGAATCGTATGGTTCCAATTCTTATTGCTGCTGGTCAATAGCCCGTATAGCGTTATCGGGAACCAGGTGAACTGAAACACCGGGAAGAGAATGAGACCGAGATAGGACTTGAGCGGACGTCTCTCGACCAGCATTACGAGCGGAAACTGCAGGAACAGTGCGGCGTTAAGCGCGATCCATCCCCAGTCCGGCACCGCTCGAAGCAGCTCGAATTGCGTATAGAGCGGCGTTGCCAGCTGCAGGTAAGACATGACCCATACCGCCGCTACGAACAGGAAGCGCACGGGCTGGAACAGATACATGACCGTATCGAACTGCGCGAATCTCCGGCTGCGGATCGCCTGGATCAGCAGCGGCTTGAGATAGCGCCTCGCGCAATCCGTATGTCCGCGCATCCAGCGAATTCGCTGCCGGCAAGAACTATAGAGCGTAATCGGTTTCTCGTCGTACACGATGGCTTGACTTGCCCACGAGGGATAGATGCCGATACTGATGCAGCGCGCGGTGAACTCGACATCCTCCGTGAGCGAGGTCGCGTTCCAGCCCATTTCCTTCAGCAGCCCGGTTTCGAAGCACATGCCTGTGCCGGCCAATGTCGCCGACATGCCCCAATTATGCCTGGCCTGCTGCCACATCCGATTGATGAACCAATAGGTGATAGCATAGGAGAGCGACACCCATGAATCGTACGGGTTCTTCGTATCCACGTATCCTTGTATGACGCGGCTGCCATTCATGAGCTGCGTATTCATCTCGCTTAGGAAGTTACGGCTGACGAGGTTGTCGGCATCGAATACGATGACCGCATCGAACTGACGATCCATTCGCCACAGCTGATTCAGCATCCAATCCATTGCGTGACCCTTGCCCCTGTTCGTCTGGTCGAACCGTTCCATCGGTTGTACGCCATGCGTTCTGGCAACGTCGGCTGTCCGATCCGTGCAGTTGTCGCAGATGACGAACACTTCATAAAGTTCTTGTGGATAATCCAGGCTGCGAAGATTGTCCAGCAGCGGTCCAATGACCTTCTCCTCATTGTGCGCCGCAACGAGAATGGCAAATGATTGCGAGGGTGCATGCTGTTGGCGGGAGCGGTCGGGCCGCTTCCGCCAGAAGCCGGCAAGACTGATCATAATCTGGTAGAGCGTAACGGCGAAAATAATGAATTGGAATACGTTCGCGAGTCCGATGAAGAAGGGGATCATAGAAACTTCCTTTCGATCGTTAAGGTTCATAGGCTGCGTGCTCGTGTGATCGGACTATACGCGTTAAATTTACGGCTTCCGGCCGCGGAATGATAAGCTCAGATCGAGCAATCGTCCTTCTTCCTCATATGAGGCGACATCGTCCCGGCCATTGCCGTCCATATCGGCCATGAAGCCGATCCGCCCCTGTCCCCTTGCCCAAGGGCCGTAGTCGTTGTCGACAGGCAGGAACTTCCCCCCGCTGTCATTCTCGTACACGCGCCATATCCCGCGTGCGGAAGCATAGAAGATCAAGTCATCCCAACCGTCTCCGTTCGCATCGCCGGTCAGCAATTGATCGCCGTCAAGCAAGCGAATGCCGTCCAGTGTCTTAGGGGGAGCGAATCGGCCTTCCCCTGCGTATGGATAGAGAATCGGCTCCGGCTGCGATGGGCTGACGACGATGATTCCGGCACGGCCGGCGCCACCGAATAATCCGCCAGACAGCGCCGCATCGTCCTGCACGGCAATACCGGTCTCCATTCGGGTCATCCGCTCGGCTTCGACACGAACGAGAATCAGCCTGTCGCCCTCTCTCGCTAGGAGATGAGGCGATTCTCCCGGAATGCCCATTGGCTGCAGATCATTCAAACCCGCGGGGAGCCTGCCGAGCTCGATTAGCCCCCGATAATGATCATCCGCTGCGATTGCCAGGCGTACTTGGCCCGACAGCCGATCGTAGATGAGCAGATCCGCCTTGCCATCCCCGTTCAGGTCGATTAACAGCGTCTGTTCTTCTTCGCGCAGCTCGGCCTGCAGCCATACCTGTCCGGCTTCCTGCTCGCGATTGCGAGGCCACGCATAATTGCCCGGTATGACCGTTATGCGATGGGCTTCGCGCACGACGACATCCGCATGACCGCTGCCTGTGACGTCGCCAAGCATGATCCGATCCGCCACCGTGCCGACCGGCAGCGTCACGCGATGCGCAGGACTGAACGGGATAATGTCGAATAGCGTCTTCCAGCGATATCCGCGCTCCCTGAAGCCCGGAATGAGCCGATGCAGGTGAGACGGCGGTCCGTCCGCCCGATAGCGGTACACCGGCAGGCCGTCCTTCATGATCGTCCTTCCGTCCTCGCCAATTGCTTCTTCTAAGTAAGGGAACTCTAGGAACGGGTGATAATACATCGATGCCAGCGCGTCGTCGTTGTCCGCCCGCTTGAGCAGCCGGTCTACAGAGGCTTCATCGCTGACATATTTATACGGCGCCGGCACATAGACCGACCCTAGGCTGTCCTGTCCGTAACGATTGACGGAGTCATATGCCGTCAAGTCTTGGAAGGAACGCAGCGAGAACAGATCCGGCTGGTACATGATGCCGATATAAGAGCGGAATACCTTCTCTTGCTCTCGCGTATTCCGGTAGTGCGGCGATTCCCAGAATGCGGGGACGAGGCCGTTCTTGGCGAATGCAGCCAAGCTGGCCGTAATCCGTTCTGCAGCGTAAGAAGATTCATGCGTCGCGGACGCGCCCCTTACCTTAAATTCCGATCCGATCCCTGAATTCTGCCCGTAATCCGATCGCGCCTCATCGCCATATTGATGGCTGTAACCGTGCATGCCGAGCAGACCGCCGCTCCGCTGTGCCTCTTGCAGAATCCGAATGAACGCGCGTACGAGCGGATCCGGATCGGGATCATCAATCCCCTTCTCCTGCCAAGCACCGTCCTCTTGAACGCTCATGCTTCTGGAGATCACGGCGACATGGAACGGAACCTTCTCCGATTCGATGTAATCCATGACCGCTCGAAGCTTGCCCAGTCCCTCCGGCGTGTCGTATTGACCTCCGAGGCCGACATCTTCAAGCCGGAGCATGGCATGCTTCTTTCCTCGATTCGGATAGATGTTCTCGCCGGTATAAGTAACAATCAACGCGGTCAACGCGACCGCCAACAGAAGACAGACGACGATGATCCCAATCCATTTCCATATTCGTCGGGTACGTTTCACAGGTGTCCGTTCTCTCCTATGTCAGCAATAATAATCGATTCGATTTTATTCGACACTACTAATCGCCAATTCTATACCATTAATAGGGATTTTGTCACGAAAAAAAACCGCGGTATCCGCGGTTTCCAACCCAAACTATTCACGATGAACAGTATATTGGTTCGCTAAGGTCACAGCCTGAATCGCCGCCTTCTCGTCAGGTCTCAACGGAGCCGCTCGTCCGGCTGCAAGATTGCTCCGCAGCTGCTCCAGGCTGCTCGCGCCAGGAAGCGCGATGCTGACGGACGGATCGCTCAGCACATAGCGGATGGCCAGCTGCTCCAGCGTCCGGCTGCCACCGGTCAGCTCCAGCAATTGCAGGCGCACCTCCCGCAGTTCCGCGCCGGTGCGGTAGTCGAGATAGCCTCGCTCTTGCTCCGTCTTCCGCTCGCCGCTTGCGGTGAGCAAGCCGCTCGCCAGCGGCCCGCGTGCAATGAGCCCGATGCCTCGGCTACCGAGTAGCGAAAGCGTCTCCTCCTCGGGACGTCTGTCCAACATGCTGTATTGGCTCATCAGGCTGACGATGCCGGAACGCTGCACGTATTCACGAATCACATTCGGGCGTATCGACGAAATGCCGTAATAACGGATTAATCCGTCTCGCTTCAATTCTTCGAACGCTTCGATCGTCTCTTCGATCGGATCCTCGATCGTGCCGCCATGCAACTGATAGAGATCGATATAATCCGTCCCTAGTCTCCGGAGACTGTCACGCACCGCCGAATGAATATACGCCTTGGAAGGGTCCCATGTCCAACCATCCTTGCCAGGCATACGGCGATTGCCGACCTTGGTCGCAAGGATTACGTCTTCTCGGCGATGCTTGATGGCCTTGCCCACCAGCTCCTCGTTGCGGCCCGCATCATAGAGATCGGCAGTATCAAGGAAATTAATGCCGTTCTCCAATGCTTCATGGATGATGGCGATCGCCTTGGCTTCCTCTACCCCCAGCGACATGCACCCAAGACCGATCTCGCTTGCTAGAAGCTCCGAGCTCCCTAACCGATTGCGTCTCATCTGCCTGCTCCTCTCTTCTGTCCACCTATCGATATGCTATAATCAGCTTACACGATCATAGCGCGCCAATGAAAGGATCTTATCACATGGACTTATGGTTAATGCTAACTTACTTAGGTGCGGCTGTCCTGCTTACCCTCATGCCGGGACCGGATAACTTGTTCGTCCTGGCGCAGAGCATCGTGAGCGGGGCGCGGGCGGGCATTGCCACTTCGCTGGGGCTATGTACGGGACTGCTGGTCCACATTGCGGCAGCAACATTAGGCATTTCGGCGGTCGTCTATCAATCCGCCCTTGCGTTCGCTTTGGTCAAGTACGCCGGCGCTGCGTACTTGCTGTACCTTGCCTACCGGTCATTCCGGGATACAAGCGCAATCATCCGGCTGGGTGACGAACGTCCCTATAGCCGTATCGCCTTGTATCGCAGAGGGATCATCATGAACGTCCTCAATCCGAAGGTATCGCTGTTCTTCCTTGCGTTCCTCCCCCAGTTCATTAGACAGGATGCCGGCGAAGTATCGTACCAAATGCTGGTATACGGCATGATCTTCATCATGCAAGCGCTCCTCCTTTTTTCGCTCATCAGCTTGTTTGCGGCCGCGATAGGCAGGCGCCTGAATCAGCACCCATCGCTCGCAAGGAGGATGAATCTGATCCAGGGCGCCCTATTCTCGTTGATTGGGCTCAAGATTGCTTTCGGAAGCGATTGATTCAGGAGCAGCCCATTCGCGACTGCCGCTCCGCACATACTATGATTATGCACAGCCTTTTTTCAGACCTTCTCTTTGGAGGTCTTTTTTTCTTGCCTTAGAATAGCCACATCACCCAATAGGACAGTGCGACTAACGTGAAAATGACCGTGATCGGGATGACGAAGATCGTAACTTTGAGATATTGTCCCCAACTAAACTTCACCCCTCCCTTGCGTATCATATGCATCCACATAAGCGTCGCCAGCGTACCGATCGGCAGCAGCAGCGAACCGACATCGCTGCCGATCACGCCGGCCAGGTAGGCAAGCTTAAGCGTCAAGGGATCCAACTCCATGCCCGTTAGCGTGATCGTTCCGACCATCAAGGCAGGGTGATTATTGAACAGATTGGACAGGATGCTAAGCAATCCGCCCGTCAATACGCTGGCATGCAGCATGCTGTCCGTAATGAGCGGCTCCATGAAGGCAATTAACACTTCGGTCAGCCCGATCTTATCGAGCCCGTAGATGATGACATACATACTGAAGGCGAACAGGAAGATCGACCACGGCGTTCGCTTCAACATATCGGCGGGCGATATCTTCAGATGATACCAACGCCACATGAGGAGCAGAGCCGAACCGATGACAGCCATGAGGGAAATGGGAATGTGCAAGAAGGATGCGGCGAACAAGCTGAGCCTAACAACGATGACGAAGACAAGAATGTACCCCATATACTTGCTGCTACGTCTCTTTTCCTGCTGCGGGGATTTGAGCGGATGACTCCCAGGCATCAAATGCCAAGACGAGATGGCTGGCAGCTTCTTCGGGATGGCCGGATAGAAGGTGTAATACAGCAGCAGCGCAAGCATGAGCAGGCCCAGCGACGCCGGTACGAACATCATCGCGGTCTGCATGTAGAGGTCCATGTTCACGATCTTGAGCGCAATGAGATTGACGATATTGCTTACGCCGATCGGTGCGCTGGACGCCGTAGCGATTAATGCTCCAGAGAGCAGATACGGAATCTGCTGCGAATTGCGAAGTCCCATGTTGCGCAGCAGCATCAGCAGGATCGGCGTCGTAATCAAGATACTGCCGTCATTGTTCACGAATAGCGTCATGAGAAAACAGAACAGATTGGTGAACCAGAACATACGATAACCGGACCCTCTTGCTTGTCTGGTCAAGATCTCGGCGGCCCAGTAGAAGAATCCGAAGCTCTCGAGCACGATGGCCATAACAATCGTTGCCATAATCGTGATGGCAGCGCCGCTGATCGTATCGGTGATCTTGATCAGGTCGAATAGCGATACGCTGCCGCTTAAGATTACGAGGATCGCGCCGATTGTCGATGGGATGGCTTCATTCACGTGCGGACGCCAGAAGATGAAGCCGATCGTCAGCAAGAAGGAAATAATGGTGATGGCGACCATGTAGTCATTCATGCTACTCCCTCTTTTCGGACGGTCTTGAAAGACAGTCTGCAGTCTGACGTTAGGAAACTTCGTTGCGCAATTTCATAGAACACCTCCTCGCTTGCCTGTAATCACAGGTATTTAATGTATATATACGTGGACGGCAAATGGCTTGTACTGGTTATCACCCTAATTCTATGAAAACCATCAGTTATCGATTGACGCTGATTGTCTTGCATGGCTGCATGTCTGCAAGCGTCAATCGCCTGCTTCCGTAACGATATTCGCATGCAGCGCAGCGCACAGCAGCCGCCTCCTCGAGGGAGACGGCCGCTGTGCTCACGCCATTCACATTTAATTATTAATCAGATTAATCATTCATGTCTTTAATTAGTACATCTATACGCTATGATGCTATTGTTTCCTCTTCCTCGAGATGCAGGTACATCTCGCCGTCCTCGACGATCTCTACATGATACGTGGCGACGCAGCCGTCGTCCGGCGCCTGCACAAGCCCATCCTGCAGGTCGATCTTCCAGTCATGGAGCGGACAATACACATGGTGATCGCACACCATCCCTTCGGACAGCTTGCCGGCGCGATGCGGGCATCGATTCTCAATGGCGTGAATCGCGCCGCCCGTTAACTTGAATACCGCAATCTCAAGCTTACCGACGATCACGACTCGCGCCCGCTTTTCTTCGATTTCCCAAGTATTCCCGATACATATTCGCCTCATCGTGATCCTCCCTTTCAATTGTTGACCATCGCTTCGCTATGATCGGTCATCGGTTCGAAATTACGACGCAGCTCTTGCTTCTCGATGATCTCTTTCCATGGATCCTTCATCAGTTCCAGCGTCTTGTCGATGCGCGCAACAAGCGCCACGCGATCTTCCTGCTTCTCCAGCGCTTCCTTCACGGTGTCGAGGCCGATGCGTTCGATCCATTCCGAGGTGCGTTCATTGTACTTGCCTGTTTCGCGGTAATATTGCAGGTACGCCGCCGACCATTCCAGCACTTCCTCTTCCGTCTTCACCTTCACGAGCAGATCGGTACCGCGCAGCTTCGTGCCGCCATTGCCGCCGACATGCAGCTCCCAGCCGCCGTCGATCGCCACGACGCCGAAGTCTTTAATGGTCGATTCCGCGCAATTCCGGGGACATCCCGATACGGCCATTTTCACCTTGGCCGGCGTATTGAGGCGTTCGAATCGCTTCTCGAGCTGGATGCCCATGCCGATCGAATCCTGGGTACCGAAGCGGCAGAAGCTTGAACCGACGCAAGTCTTAACCGTCCGGAGCGCTTTGCCGTACGCGTATCCGGAGGGCATATCCAGATCCGCCCACATGCTCGGCAGGTCCTCCTTCTTCACGCCGAGCAAGTCGAGACGCTGGCCGCCTGTCACCTTCACCAGCGGCACGTCGTACTTCTCCGCGATTTCGGCGATCTTCTTGAGATCCTTCGGCGTTGTTACCCCGCCGTACATGCGCGGTACGACCGAATACGTTCCGTCCTTCTGGATGTTCGCGTGATTGCGCTCGTTGACGAAGCGGGATTCGCGCTCCTCTTCATGCTCTTCCGGCCAAGCCATGCCCAGATAGTAGTTCAAGGCCGGACGGCACTTCGAGCAGCCCTCAGGGTTCGACCATTCCAGCACATTCATCACTTCCCGCGAAGATGTCAACCGCATGCGCTGAATGGCTTCGACGACTTCATCGCGTCCGAGCGTCGTGCAGCCGCATATCCCTTCCTTCGTCGTCTTGACGCCGTCTGCGCCGAGCACATACGTCAATACATCCGCTACGAGCGGCTTACAGCCGCCGCAGGAGCCCGATGCTTTCGTGCATGCCTTGATCTCGTTCACGCTGGTACAGCCCTTCTCCTGAATGGCCTTCACGATCGCGCCCTTGGATACGCCGTTGCAGCCGCATACGATCTCGTCGTCGCTCATCGCGGCGACCAGTTCCGCGCCGGATTTCGCCTTGCCCCCGCCTTCGCCGAGCAATACCGT
This sequence comes from Bacillota bacterium, assembly GCA_023386495.1. Classification (GTDB taxonomy): domain Bacteria; phylum Bacillota; class Bacilli; order Paenibacillales; family Paenibacillaceae; genus Paenibacillus_I. Next base: position 38,537 of record JAEWJS010000162.1, read on the forward strand.
CTTCTCTCGACCCGTGACATCCTCTCCGCTGCGTATCATCGCGAACAAGCGGGAGGAATCGCTGATGTCGCCGAAGAGCACGGCACCGATTACCTTGCCGTCTTGAATGACGGCTTTCTTATAGATGCCTTCGAAGTCATCCTGCACGCGCACGGCACGCGTCCCCGGCCCATCCGCATAGATGCCGGCGGAGAAAACGTCCACACCCGATACTTTGAGCTTGGTCGAGACCACGGAGCCTTGATAGCCTGCCGTCTCGACGCCAGCCAACCGCTTCGCGAGCACGGCGCCTTGTTCGTACAGCGGCGCGACAAGCCCATAAGCAATGCCTCTGTGTTCGGCGCATTCGCCGACGGCGTACACATTCGAGACATTCGTCTCGAGATAATCGTTCACGACGATCCCGCGATTAATCTCGATGCCGGTGCTCTTCGCCAAGGCAATATTGGGACGAATGCCAACAGCCATGACGACGAGGTCGGCTTCTACCTCGGAACCGTCCGTGAACCGCAAGCCCGTCACGCGCTTCTTCCCCAGTATCGCTTCGCTGTTCTTCTTCAGCAGGAATTTCATCCCTTGCCGTTCGAGCTCCGCTTGGAGGAGCGACGATGCCGTGCGATCCAGCTGCAGATTCATCAAATATTCGTTAATGTGAACGACCGAGACGTCCATGTTCAGATTAAGCAGGCCGCGCGCGGCTTCCAGGCCCAGGAGGCCGCCGCCGATCACGACGGCTTTCTTATACGTCTTCGCCGTCTCCAGCATCGTCTCGCAATCCTTAATGTCGCGGAATGCGATGACCCCTTCCTTGTTCGCGCCGGGAAGCGGCAGCATGAAGGGCAGCGAGCCTGTTGCCATGATCAGCTCGTCATAGGCTGCGCTGATTCCGCCGTCCGTGGTAACCAGCCTTCGTTCCGTATCGATCCGATTGACCGTATGGCCCGTGTGAAGCGTAATGTTATTCTCCTCGTACCATGACCAATCGTTAATGACGATATCGTTCATATCCGCGTCGCCTGCCAGCACGGACGATAACAGGATGCGGTTATAGTTCGGATGAGGCTCGCTCCCGAATATCGTAATCTCGTATTTGTTCGGCGCTAGTTTGAGCAGCTGTTCGATGCAGCTCACGCCGGCCATACCGTTTCCGATCAGCACGATTTTTCTCTTCATGCAGGTCACGCTCCCATCACTTGGTAAAATCATAACGTATCATGTCACATTCCCACTTAGACCAACCGCGAGGCATAACCAAATTCAAACATTGATGTTAGAAAACATAACATATAATATGTTCTAATGTACAACAGACGATCATTATTTTCAAGACATATTTGCAAAACAGACGACGCCTCCATCCAAATCCGCAGCGATTTACGAAATATTGATGCGAAATCGGCAAGTATTGTTCGTTTTTTTGATACGCTTACATGAAACATTCCACACGTCACATTACCTAACGTATCTGACATGAATCGTACAACGCAAAAATGCCTCATTGCGAAGTGTCGGGCGACACTTCGCAATGAGGCTCTGGGTTGAAGAGGCTATCTCGGCACTATAATTGGCAATTCCGTTTAGCCGATTCGCTGGATGACGATCGAAGCGCTGACCGTAGGCGTCTCCACGCCTCCCCCGCTGATACTGTTCTGCAGGTTGGCTACCTGTCCGGTAGGATCGATGCGGTGCAGCGACAAGATGCCGCCGGCCGTGAGCTGCGCCACAACCTGCCCTTGATAAGGTTGATTGCCGGCGCTTGAACCATAATTGCTGCACAATACCAGCGATGCAGGCAGCGGTCCGACTCCGTCCGGATCGAAGAACAGCCCGAAGGCTGTATTGCCTTGCGTCGGGAACACTTCCCAGCTAATATGATACAGGCCGTCTTGATTAATGTTAATGATCGAAGGTGCCGTGAACGTGACAGCCCCCGTATTGCTTGTCGCATTATCGAATGACACAGCGCCTCCGGCGGCTCCCGGTGCAGGCGCCGGCATAATAATCTGTTCGGTCATGCTGCAGAGGAACGCGATTTCTCCGACGCCCGGAGGCCCTGGAGGCCCCGGAATGCCCTGCGCTCCCATCGGACCTTGCGGACCTGGATTGCCTTGCGGACCTTGCGGGCCTTGCGGGCCCGGCACGCCTTGCAAGCCCATTGGACCGGCTGGGCCGGGTTCGCCTTGCGCACCCATCGCACCGGCTGGACCAGGCTCGCCCTGCGGACCTTGCGGACCTTGCGGTCCTGGAGGACCGCCTGCAGGACCGGCTGGACCTTGCGGTCCGATCGGACCTTGAGGACCGACAACCGTCGGGGTCGTTACATTCACTTCAGGCGGCGGGCATGACACTTGAACGATTTTCTTAATGACTTTAACCTTTTTTCTTCTATTCTTTGGGGGACATACAAGGACCGTTTTCTTTTTGCATCTCTTTACAGGACAACTCACTAGATGCACCTCCTGGTTGGGATGGTCTAGTGTACGTCAGCTTCCAATGTAAGGTATAGACAGATGACGCTTGCAAGGATAGACTAGAATCCATTTCGCGAAAAATAGGTGAATATGCTTCATAATCAGCCTATGAATCTCATATTCCACCCGAACACTATGGCGCGAGCGACATAGAATGCTAGCAGGACAATTCTAGCGCCTCTCTCATAGGGATGCAGGACTGGCGGGCTTATCTCGTCAGTCCTTCTTGTTGTTCGTATGCTAGATTCAATACTCCGATAACTGTACCCGGCTGCCTCCCTTGACCTCCACGATCCGCCCATCTACGCTTAACCACACGGATGCTGCGCTGGGATTCACGACAAAGTCGCACGATGCCGCAAAATGCAGCCGTTGATACGCATTCATATAGTCCACAATCTCCATATTCGTCGCATACCAAATATCCGGCCGTTTCCCGATCATCTGGCAGAATTGCTCGATCACGTCCCAATTCTCATCGTGATCGAATTCATAGCTGTGCCCCCATACGTACATCATGTACAGATATTGCTGCTTGTGGAGGTCGATGAACGCCTGTCCCAGCTCGAGCAATTTGCTTCTGTGGTGGCAGGTAGGCTGCCATTCGTGCAGATCGTCCGGCATGCCGAACCCACCCGTGCTCGGCACGACTCGGGCATACTCGATGCCGAGATGCGGCAGCAACGCCTTGATCTGGCTGTTATAGGAGCCATTCGGGTAAGACATGCCTCTTATGGTATAGCCTACGATCCGTTCCAGCCGTCTGCGGTCCTCCATAATCTCCTCGACGAGCTGCTCCCTCGGGCTTCTGGCTATCGTCGGATGCGTCACCGTATGGGCAGAGACTTCATGGCCCTTATAGAGCTCGGCTACTTCTTCCGCTCCGATCCGGTCTCCTTGTCCGAGCAGTCCGGAGTTCAGGTGGAACGTTCCTCGAATGCCATGTTGATTGAAGATGTCGACAAGACGTCGATCCGCCACTCGGCCGTCATCATAGCTCATGGTGAGCACTTTGTGCTTTCCTTCCGGGAACGCTAGCAATATTTTCGGCATAGCCGCACACCCCTCATTCCTTCATAATCGATACCTCTCCGCCGGGATATAACGTCGAATGCGACAGACGCTTCGGCTGCGGCAGCGGCTTGCTCGTCTGTGCAGCCGTCAGAGAGAGCGGCTCGCTCGCATAGATCGATGCCTTCGCGTCGTCGTAGATGATCACCTGCTCCAGGCCGCTGCCGAGCAGATCGCCATGAACGGCATAACCTTCCGCAGGGAAGGTTACTGCCGCAATCATCTCGCCGTCATACAGCGCGGGATACAGACCCCCGCCTCGCCGGTAAGCCAATATATGATCCAGCGACCCCCTCGTCCATCCTTGCAGCGGCTCAATAATCGTCAGCCAACCGTCCGTGTCGCGGTTTTCCTTCCAGAGCTCTCTGCCGTCGCGGTCAAGCAGGAACAAGGCGTCCTTTCCCTTGAGGCCCTTCCCGTCATCCTCTCGGACGAGGCGGTCTAGGCCGGCAATCTGCAAGCCAGGCAAGTCTGCGCGGAACTTCCCAAGCGCGATATGCTGGGATTCCACGGAGCCTTCATAGCGCCACAGCTCGTGCCCAAGCTTGTCGTACATGACCGTAACGCTCCCGCCGATGACGAGCTCCGGCTCTCCGTCCTCGTTCACGTCGCCGATCCAGATACAGTCGGCATGGTCCGCCAAGTCCCGGCAGCTCCATAGCATCCGGCCATCATGATCCAGCAGGTCATAGCCGGCCATGACTTCATCCCGCCCGTCTCCATCGAGGTCATAGACCCAAGGAAAATGACCGGGATTACCCTCATGCGTCCACAGTAAGCGGAAGCTGCTGTCCAATGCCCACATGCGATGATAGCGGTCCTTCAGAATAAGATCACGCGCATGTGGACCGCCTGTCAAGTTCGCCACGATGATGCAGTCATGCGCATGCGGATCAGGAAGCGGATGCGAGCGGAGCGGCGTACCGGTAGCGCCTTCCAAGATCCATAGACGATCCCCCATAACGCACACTACCTCCAATCGCCCGTCTCCGTCAATATCCGCGATTTGTGCAGGGTAATCCGAGCCCTGGCTTCCGGCATTCGGGTCCGGCTTCCCTGTCTGCCAGATCAGCCGGCCTTCCAGATCGTATGCCGTTAAGCATTGCACTTGATGCGGAATGTAGCGTACGTCCTGCCGATTATCGGGCTGAACGAGCAGCAGTTCCATCCGGCCGTCCCCGTTCAGATCCCCGAGCAGCATCTTGCAGCGCGGTCCCGCTGCACGAATGTCTAGCTCGCCTAATAATACCGGTTCCGGTTCAACTGCCTGTTGCATCATGCCTGCACCTCCATACGCGTAAGGGTTGTCAGCGGGTACGGACATTCTCGCCACGAAGGCTATCGGCTAAGCTCCCGGTAGCGCGTCGGGGTCATGCCCTCCAGCTTCTTGAAGATGCGATTGAAATAACTGTGTTGATAGCCGACTTGACTGGCGACGTCATGGATGCGAAGCTCGGAATCCCGCAGCAGCTCTCTCGCCTTATCCATGCGCAGCTCGGTCAAGTAATCGATGAAGTTCTTGCCTGTTACCTGCTTGAAGGCCTTGCTCAAGAAGAACGGATTCGTCCCGATTCGGTCCGCGCATTGATCCAGCGAAACATCGTTCATATAATTGTCCTGCAGGAAGAACATGACTTGCTCGATCATCCGCTTCACCTGCGAATCGGATCGATTCTGCATCTCGCTTAGGAATGGTCCGACGACCTTGTCCTGGAACCAATTCAAGATACGCTGCGGCTCACGAATCTGCGAGAGCTCCCCGTACATGTTCGCCCCCTTGAACAGCCGGTTCGGGTTCATGCCGGACGCCAGAATGGCATGTTGGACGCTGCCTAGCAGATGGAGCATCCCTTGCTGCACGTCGATCTCCTTCGCATCGTTCGTGGACAGCGCTTCGAGGAATGCTTGCAGCGCTTCGCGGGCTTCTTCCTCCCTGCCGGTCCTCAGCGCTTGCGTCAGCTCTCGCTCCAATGCCCACGGATACTGCAGCACCGATTCCTCCCCTTGCTCAAGATGATTCCGCTCGCTATCGATGATCTGATTCACGTTGTCGAAGACGCGATAGCTGACGGCCTGCTTAACCTCCTCATACGTGTCGGGCACATCCGTAATGCGCGTAACCGGCTTGCTGACCGCGATGGTAACCCGCATCTTCAGCACCCGATTGATGCTGGCCGTTATCGCATCGCAGAACGCCTGCAGGTCCACGGTATAGGATCGATCCTTCGGCAAGACGAGGAAGGTGCCGGCTGATAGATCGTGGAAGTTCACGGTATTGCTCTGCTCGAAGTATTGCGAGGCCAATTCCTCGATCAGATTGACTGCTGCGAACGTGACCAGACCTTCGTCCCCGTCTCGGAACCTGCCCTCGACGCTTGCCATGCCGACCAACCGCACATACACGACGAGATACCGAGCATCCTTCGTCCGCCATTTGAACTGCTCCATCCTGCGCACGAGATCTTCCTCCGAATAGGCGTAGAGGTATCCTTGCAGCAATTGATGGAGGAAGCTGTCCTTCACGTGAGGCAGCTGCTCGGCGAGCTTCGAGGACAGCTGCAGGCTCTCCTGATGGAGCGTCTTCCACTGCCGCTCGATGATGGAGAATTCGTCCTCTCCCTTACCGGCAGACGGACTTCCTCCCAGCAGCGTGACAAGCCGCTTTACGGGCGAATAGATGCGATAGGATGCTAGCCAGGACAGCAATGCGGCGAACAGCAGCGCCGCGAGCGAGATCGTAATGATCAGCTTGGATAAGTCGACAACAGGCGATGTGATGCTGCTGATCGGCGATGCCGACACATAGGTCCAGTCATCCGCGATGCGAGACATGCGACCATAGGATACGGTATACGTGGTGTCGGACCAATTCATGAAGAATAACCCTTCCTGCGCGTTGGATGCTTCAATGCGTTCTCGCAATGCCGCAACGAACGGCGAATCGGAAGCGCTTCCGTTCGCCGTGACATAGAATTCGCCGTCATTCTGCCACAATACGGTCTCTCCCGCATTGGAAGGCGTCAGCGTCTGCAGCATGCCCGCCATCTTATGGATATCGAAGCGGAAGAGCAATACGCCGAACGGCTCCTGACTGCCTCCGGGTATATGATGGATCAGCGCCAACTCTTTGCTGTTAGGCTTATCGCCGTCGAAGGCCATCTCCGTCCAATACGTGATATTCCTCCCTTGCACGAGACTCTCATAGGTCTCGATGATGCCTTCATCCTCTACGCGTGAATACTCCGGCCCGAAGCGCACAGGCTGACTGCCGCCAACGTACAGCTCTGCCTGCTTCACGGCCGCATTGGAGCCCTGCATGGCGACAAGCGTCCGCGTAATGTCCTGCGTTGTCTGAAAGTTCTTCACGAAGTCGAAGCCGTTCAAGCTATAGTTGAACTTATTGTCGAACGCCCAGTGGGATAGCAACAGCTCGATGTTATTCAATTGATCGTCGATGTTGCTTGCGCGATGCTCGATCTGCCGATAATGGTTCCGCAGCAGCTCGCTCTCTACCCGCTCCACCGCAACTCCGTATACGAAGGCACCGATAACAAGCCCGGGTATGCCCGAGACGAGGAAAATCAGAATCAGACTGCGCCGATAATAGTGCCCTTTATCCCCCGCTAGCCGGCCTGCCCACTTTGCGATCGCTGTCCGCATGCGCTCACCACCCGATTCAATATGGAAGCTTTCTCGTGATGGGTACAACTTCAAGCATATCGCAGCAGCCCACCGAATAGAAGCGAATATTCAGGCTTCGATCCTTCCTATTCCGACATTGTCACAGCACTGGCGCCCGGCAGGGCAAAACCGCGTCTTCACGGACGCGGTCTGCTCGGGAGCCGTTCGGAATAGTAGGCGCTACCGATCCCGTTTACTTCACGGATGCGTAGAGTTCATTCATCTCTTTCACGAGCTCGTCGCCGCCGGACTTCTTCCATGTCTCGAACGCCTCGAGCAAGCCGGCCTCGTCAATCTGACCGACGATGAACTTAATCCGCGCATCGTTAATGACGTTATCCAGCTGCTGCCCCTTCTGGGAGTATACCTCCGAGATGAACGGCGCCGTCGGATTCGCCACGACGTACTGTTCGGCTTCCTTCTGAATGGCCGTAGTCTGCTGGCGGAGCGGGGTCTGCTGCACCTTCAGCCCGAGATCCTCCGGAATGAACGGCAGCATCTGGTTCAATCCTTCGACTTCCGATTCCATCAGCGCAGCATCATCGAACCGCACGAGATACTCGCCGTCCTTCTCATAATGCTTGCCTTCCATGCCGTAGCCGGCTAACGTTGCCAGCGCAGGCTCGTTCATCTGGTCGAGGAACTTGAGCACGCGCTTCAGCTCATCTTCTGTCTTAACCGATGATTTCGGTATAGCCAGCAAGCCTGCAAAGCCTGCCGTCGGCAGGGCGCGAAGTCCATGCTCACCCGCTACGCCAATGAGATTGTCGACGTAGTGGATATCCGGGTTATCCGTGCCGGCTGCCGCCAGCGCCGCGTGAATCTTGTCGTCGAGGCGAGCTGCGTTGTCCGTTACGTCAACGATTACGCCTGCTTGGCCGTTCACGACCGGATCATTCCATTTGGCCGAATCGTAGATAGCGAAGTCTTGGTTAATCAGCTTCTCGTCATATAGCTTCTTCATGAATTTCAGGGCTGCGAGATATTCCGGCGTCTCATGTTCCGGAACCAATTGACCGCCGCTCTCTCCCCATTTATTCGGTGCGCCGAACCATAGCTTCATAATATCGAAGCCGCTGGCCCATTGACCGGTCCATTTAACGAGCACCATGCCGTACGTGTCATCCTTGCCGTTCTTGTCCGGATCCTGCTCCTTGAACGCTTTAAGCATGTTGTAGAAATCGTCGATCGTCTCCGGCTTCTGCAGGCCGACCGCCTCCAGCCAATCCTTGCGGTAGTTGATCCCGTTGCGCCCCAACGCCCGCCCGCGGTATACGCCGTAGTTCTTGCCGTCAATGGAAGAGTTCGCCATGATGACGGGATTCGCTTGGCTAAGATACGGATAGTCCTTCATCAGTTCGCCGACTTCCCAGAATGCGCCGGATTTGGCGGCATTCACGAAACTCGGGTTCTTCACGTCAGGTACATAGATGATATGAGGCAACTTGCCTGAGGCGAGCGTAATATTGAATTTATCCGGGTAGGATGCATTCGGTACCCACTCCAGGTGGATCTTCGTATTCGTCAGCTTGTTAATCTCCTGCACGACCGGGCCGTCATCCTTCGGGAAGTTCGTCTTGAAGATCGGCAGCATAATGCTGAGCTCGAGCGGCGGCTCTGCCGCCGGCTCCTCCTCCGCTCCCGGCTGTCCCGTCTTGTTATTGCCTGCGTCTCCAGTCGCCCCTGCGTTCGTGTTGCCGTTATTTCCGCTATTGCCCCCATTGTTGCCGTTGCTGCCGCTGCTGCATGCAGCCAACATGCTTAGGACGAGCAATACAGATGTAATTACCATGACCCACTTTTTCCCTCTTAACATCCACGTTAACCTCCTTGAATCGATTTGGCAATGCTATTCGCAATCCGTTACCCCTTGACAGAGCCGATGAGCACGCCCTTGGCAAAATGCTTTTGCAGGAACGGATAGACGAGCAGAATAGGCAGCGTACCGACTACAATGACAGCCATCTTGATCGACTGGTCCGGCGGCTGCACGAAGTTCGGGTCCATCGCATTGATGTCCCCGGCTGCAGCCTGCGATAAGAGCACGATCTGACGGAGCATGACCTGAAGCGGCCATTTGCTTGGATCGTTCATATAGAGCAGCGCCGCGAAGAAGTCATTCCAATGGCCGACCGCGTAGAACAGCGTGAACGTAGCAAGCACAGGCATGGATAACGGCAGCACGATTCGCCACAGCAGCCCTAATTCCGTACAGCCGTCGATTCTGGCCGCCTCCTCGAGCTCCGGCGGGAGCTCCTGGAAGAAATTCTTGACGATGATCAGATTGAAGGCGCTGATCGCGCCCGGCAGCATGAGCGCCCAATACGTATCCAGCAGCTGCAGCTCCCGCACGACAAGATAGGTCGGAATGAGCCCGCCGCCGAACAGCATGGAGAAGACGACGAGATTCAGCACCCCGTTCCGGCCCATTAAGCCCCGCTTGGACAGCGCGTAGGCCATCGTGACCGTGAAGAATAGATTCACGAGCGTACCGGCTGTCGTAACGAACACCGATACGGAGATACTGCGCATGATCGTATTCGTCGAGAAAATAAATTCGTAGGCCGCAAGCGTGAACGTCTCCGGGATCAAGAATACGGCCCGTTGGGTGAGCTCGGCATCGGAAGCGAAGGAGCCTGCGATCACATAGATGAACGGCAGGACGGTTGCCAAGCCGAACAGACCGAGGAATACATAGTTCGACACATCGAAGATGGTGCCGGAGACGCTTCTATATTGCCTAGCCATTACACCGCTCCTTCCCCTAGTAAATACCTGCCTGACCGAATCGCTTGGCAAGCCAGTTGGCGCCGAACACGAGAATGACGCCGATCACGGATTTGAACAACCCGACAGCTGTGCTATAGCTGAACGCCCCTTGCATGATCCCCATCATGTAGACATAGGTATCGAACACCTCCGCTACCTCCCGGTTTAGCGGGTTGAGCATCAGGTAGATCTGTTCGAAGCCGTTCTCCATCACGTTCCCTAAGCGCAAGATCAGGAGAATGACGATCGTGCTGCTGATGGAAGGAAGCGTAATATGCCACAGTTGTCGCCATCGATTGGCGCCGTCCATAATCGCGGCTTCGTACTGCTCGACGTCTACGCTCGCCAAGGCGGCCAGGAAGATAATCGTGCCGAACCCGCATTCCTTCCAGATCGTCTGCACGATGATGATTGTACGGAACCATTCCGGACTGCTCAGGAACGGGATCTTGTAGCCCAAATACTTGTCTAGCAGTTCATTGACCAATCCGGCCTCAGTCGTTAGGAACACGTACGTAAGACTCGCAACGATAACCATCGAGATAAAGTGCGGCACGTAGATCAAGGTCTGGATCGTCCGCTTATAGAACGACAGCCGAACTTCATTAAGCAGAAGCGCTAGGATGATCGGGGCCGGGAAAAAGAAGATCAAGTTGTAGAACGATAGAATCAGCGTGTTGCGCAGCAGCATGAAAAACTCCGGATTATCGAAAAATATTCGGAAGTGCTCGAGTCCGACCCAATCGCTCTTCCAGAAGCCTAGGAAAGGCTGGTAGTTCTTAAACGCAAGCAGGATGCCCCACATCGGGACGTACTTGAAAATGATGAAGTACAGCAGTCCTGGAAGCATCAGCATATAGAGCCAGCGATCCTTCACAAGCCGTTCCCATCTTGTCGGCTCGCGCAGTCGCAGACCGGGCGTGTAGGGCGTTCCCGTATCAACGGCTTGCTTCGGTGCCATTGCCGGCTTCATCGTCATCACCTCCTGACTCGATCTGCGTAGCGCGCGCCAACTTCAGCTTCGGAATCGGCACCTGTGCCCAATCCATGTCGGAGGCGAAGTAGAAGCTGGGATAGCACGGTTGATTGTAGACGACATTCTGCCAGGCAACGCCGGTACGATATTGGGCGTCATGCATGAGGGTATAACACTTCCGATCCGTCATTTCCGTACTCATGTAGATTCGGATCGCGCTGCTGTCTGCTGTCCGAACGAGCAGTTCTTCCCGCCAATCTCCCCATAGGTCGGCTACCAGGCATGGATTGCCTTTCGTACCGTTATTGGAGACGGTTCCTTCGGCCAGAAGCAGCCTGCCTCGCCTCCAATCGTCGATGACGACAGGGTCGTCGAAGGTGCCGCCGATGATCTGCGTCGTCATATCGGCCGCCCATCTGATGCTCATGTTCGTGCCGGGAATCGTCTTCGAAATCTGCCGGCCCTTGGCCGTCAGCAACCCGAAGGCGTCACGGCCCAAATGGTCTTCGCTCGACCAAGTCTGCAAGCCCCGATAAGCCGGATCGACTTGCCCCACCATCCCCCTGCCTACGTCTTCCTCCGCGTAGCCGCCGAACAGGATTTCGCCCGTGGCCGCATCACGCAGCGTATAACCGTAAGGGCCCCATACGCCGCTCTCATGGACCATGTAGATTTCGAGCCCGGGCCGATCCGGATCAATATGCCCGACATGGAGCGCGTCGCCATGGCCGAGCTTCGCCATCCTGCCCGGCGAAGCGCTCTTCGGAGGCATCATGGCTCGCGAGCTGTAGAGGATGGTGCCGTCATGGTCGATCGTCGCCGCGCCGTAGATGATTTCCTGGCAGCCGTCGCCGTCGACGTCCGCGATGCTCAGCGAATGCGCACCCTGCTTGGCCAGGCTGCCGAACCGATCATCCCTTCCATCCTCCGATCCGAGCGTGTCGTTGAACGGATTGTTCATCGTGACGAAGCCGCTGTCGATGGACCAGTGTTCCGTCAACTGCTTCCCGTCCCAACGATAGGAGACGACTGCCGCTCGCGTATAATAGCCGCGGGCGAATATGGCATAGGGCCGCTCGCCGTCCAGATAGGCGACGCCTGCCAGGAATCTGTCCACGCGGTTGCCTGGCTCGATCCGGCGCCAAGCATAGTCGCCCCACATCAAGCCGTCGTCATGCCGCCCCGGCTCATAACGAACCGTCGCAAGCTCTCGTCCTGTCTCTCCGTGGAAGACGGTCAAGTATTCCGGTCCCGAGAGAACGAAGCCTTCGAACTTCCGCAGGTTGTTGCGATTGCTTCTGCTAGGCGCATAGCTATCGAAGAAGTACTCGGCGAGCCATTCTGCATCCGCTTGCGATAACGGATAACGGAATTGCATGTCGATTCCGAGGGCTATCTCAACGGCGTTAGGCCAATGTCCGCGTACGACCTCCTCATGCGCATGCCAGCCCTTGAACAGCTGTACGATGTGGTTGTAGTAATCCAAGCGGCTCATTCGATAATCGTCCCGATGCGTGACACCGGCATCGAGATCTTCTTGGAGAATCGTAATCCAAGCTTCGTCCTCGACTTGCATGGCCTCACCGTAACGAAGCGTTCTCGTTCCGGGCGCTGTCTTCACGATCAGCTCCGCTCTGCCGTCGCCGTCGAAGTCGTAGACGAGGAACTGCGTATAATGGGCGCCTGCGCGAATATTAACGCCAAGATCAATGCGATACAGCAGCGTTCCGTCGAGCCGGTAGCAATCGAGCAGTACGTTGCCTGTATAGCCGGGATGCGACACGTCCTTGGAATTCGAAGGATCCCACTTCACGAAGTATTCGTATTGTCCATCCCCGTCCACGTCGCCGATGCTCATATCATTCGCCGTATAGGTATAGGTCTCTCCGACTGGCGTGATGCCGTCCGCAGGCTTCCGGAGCGGGATTTCACGGTAAGGCGTCTCCCAAGGCGCCGTATCGGCAGAGCGGTCGAGCTCCAGTCCGTCCATGACAGCGCATACATAATAGAGGGAACGGACGCTGCCGTCTCGATCCACATAATTCGTGCTGTCCGTAATGGTTGCGATTCGCACTCCGTCACGGTAGAGATGGAAGTCAACGCCGATCATGCCGCGTTCTCCATAGCCGTTCACTTCGTTACCGAGCAGCCTCCAACTGAGGAATACCCCTTCAGAGGTTGCGACCGCCGCTAATCCTCGGTCTAGATATTCGAGCTGCATGTGCTGGTTCGCCTCCCTGCACAATACCCTAGCGTATGCCGCTCTTGCAGGCAATCGGACATTCTTGTTCGATTCGCAATTTGGACTTTGCACATTATTGCTGCGTTTCGACTTCCTTATCGCATGCATTCGCAAGTGCGCGCCACGCCTGTATGAACACGTGTTTTCAATTGCGCTCGAATCAGGTATGATACCGGTAAGCACCTTAGCAGGCATGCGGGTGCACATGATCGCAGGGAGGCAATGACGTGAACCATTATTCAGTAGGCTCGTGGTCGTTCCATGGCTTGTTCCATGCAGGCAAGATGAACTTATTCGGCTATCTCGAGACGATGAAGTACCGTTACCGGCTGCAGCACGCCGACATCTGGAACGGCATGCTGCTCTCTACTGAGGAACCGTATATCCAATCCATCGCAGAGACGCTGACGGAAGAAGGCATGAACGTTGCTTGCCTAAGCGTGGATGGCGCCGATGTCTGGCATGAAGATCCAGCCGTCCGCGAACGCAACCACGTGCGCGCGCTGACTTATCTCGCGATTGCGCGCAGCTGGGGCGTGGACGCGCTTCGAATCGATATGGGCGTTCACACGCTCTCGATGTCGGACGAGCAGCTCGATTTCCTCGCGAACCGCTACCGGCAATACGCGGCATACGCGAAGGATTACGGCTTTCGCGTCGGTCCGCAGACGCACCAGCTCGGCTCGCAGTCGCCTGGCAACCTGCGCAGGCTGAAGGATGCCGTGGCATCGGAGGCATTCGGGATCGTGCTGAACGTGAACCGTTGGGAGGCCGACCGGGAGCATGGCGACGAGCTTGTCGCGCCATTCACCATGCACGCGCAGTTCGATCGGGCATTCGTCGATTTTACGGGACAGGAGCTGCGGCAGAAGGTGCAATTATTAAGGGGCAGCGGCTATAAGGGCTGCTGGTCATTGGAGTTCCGAGGCGGATCGAACGAATATTTGGAGGTTGAGCATGATCTGCTAACCATTCGGAGAGCAGTGACACAGCCATAGAAGGCTGCTAACGCATTCTCCCCGCCGGGCAGAATCGCTCGGCGGGGAGATTAACGGACATCGATCTACGCTATACCCATCCTCTTAACTCTTGCTTTCCTCCATGTACATCTCCGAGGCCGCGATTTCGTCCAGGCAGGATTCGCATATCATGCGGCCCTTGAAGGCTAGCAGAAGCTCGCGCTGCCGGCAGAATATGCAGGACGAATCGCGCGCTTCCAGCTTAATCCGCCCATTATGCTCCGTCACAACCATCGAATCGCCTTCGCCAATCGTCAGCAGCTGCCTATATTCCATCGGCAGGCTGATCCGTCCAACCGCGTCTACCGCTCGAATGAAGCCTACACGCAACCTACTCATCTCCTCTTGAGCCATAATGACTTCAGTCTAGAGCAAGCGGAACAGCGGCTCTACTTCCCGTGTGACTTCATGCGGTTCATACTATGCTCCATGTGACCAACTGCCGGTTATCGAGCCGCATATTTGTCATATTTTCCACGAGAAGGGCAATACTACTAGCGGATTCCCTATGCCCTCGATGTGCGGAGGAACGATATGACCGGCAAACCAGCTTCCGATCCAGCAGCTCAGGACAATCTCACCGATAGCTTGAACGCGAACCTGAATCGACTTAAGGCCGTATTCACCTATCCGGTCAGTGTCGCATTGACCATAAGGCATTCGTATGTCCAATCCATGCGCTTGAAGGCGGCAATTCTGTATCTCGACGGCGCTGCCGACACGATGGTGATCGAGAAGCAGGTCATGGAGCCGCTGCATGCCATGAATGAACTGCATGGGGAGCGGCACGACAAGGCTGCGCTCATGCTCGAGGAGCTTTTAACAAGCACTTCAGGTACGGTGAAAAATACGTTCGACGAACTGACGAAGGATCTGCTGCACGGCTATACGATCATCTTAATCGAGGGCGAGAACCGCGCTTTATCGGTCCACACGCCGGGATTCAGCTCACGGTCCGTATCCGAACCGCAGGTCGAGCATGTCCTGAAGGGACCGAAGGAAGCCTTCATCGAGTCTGCTGCCGTGAACCGATCGCTCATTCGCAAGCAATTGAAGGATTCGCAGCTTGTCTCCGAAATCATGCAGGTCGGCGATCGTGCATTGAACGATATTACGCTCCTCTACATTAAGGATCTCGCAGACCCCGCGTTGATCGAGAGAATCAAGAAGCGCATCTCCGAAATCGAGGCCGATATCGTCCCGAATCTCGAAATCTTGGAGCAGCATATCGAAGACCATCCCTACTCCCTGCTGCCGACCGTCATGCTGACCGAACGTCCTGACCGCGCATGCTCCTTTTTAATGGAAGGCCATATCGTGCTGTTAATGGAGAATTCGCCTACATCGCTCATCCTGCCCATTACGTTCTGGGCCCTGTTCCATACGCCGGAAGACCAATATTTGCGCTGGGCATACGGCAATTTCATCCGGATCATCCGAATCATGGCCATCTTCGTCGCGCTGCTGACGCCCTCGATCTATATCGCGATCAGTACGTTCCATGAGGAGATGCTGCCGACCGATCTGCTGCTTGCGATCGGAGCGACAAGAGAGCGCGTTCCTTTTCCTGCCCTCATTGAAGTGCTGCTCATGGAAGCCGCCTTCGAGCTTGTGAGAGAGGCTGCGATCCACATCCCCACGATCATCGGGCCGACCATAGGCATCGTCGGGGCGCTGATTCTGGGACAGGCAGCAGTCGAAGCCAATCTGGTCAGTCCGATTCTTGTCATTATCGTCGCCATGACGGGCATCTCTTCGTACACGATCCCGGAGCTCAGCTTTAACTTTGCGGTGCGCATCCTTCGGTTCGTGATCTTGTTCGCTGCCGCTTTCATGGGCTTCTTCGGCATCGCGCTGACATTTACGGCGTTCCTGGCTTACCTAGTATCGTTCACCTCGTTCGGCGTGCCGTTCGTGGCGCCGTTGTCTCCGCATGATCGTTCGTCCAAGGACTTGATTATCAGGCCGCCCGTATGGAAGCAATGGCTGCGCCCGCTCGTCATGAATCCGCAGGATAAGCGGCGCAAGAACAAACCGAAGGGGAAATCTTAGCATGCCTACACGAGCTGACGGCAAGATCGGTGTCAGGGAATATGCCTCCGTTCTCCTGCTATCCGTCGGCTTGCGGATGACGGACAGCACGCCGTCTATCTACTTCCAGCTTGGATACAGCGCAGCGTGGGTAATTCCCTTAGCCTCCTATATCTTGCTGGGCACATCCTTTATGGTCATGCTATCGCTCTTGAAGAAGCATCGGAACAAGGGACTGGTCGATCTCGTATTCGCATTGACCGGCCGGTTCGGCGGTACGGTTATCGCGTTCACCTTGTTTCTGCTCATGTTGCTGATCACCGTGGTCAGTGCCCGCAACTATACGGATATTCTCAATATGATGGTATTCCAGCTTACGACGCTGCCTGCGCTTCTCTTGATGCTGCTCGGGACGTCGCTCTATGTGGCCAGCCGCGGCATCGAGACGATCGGCAGGACGGCATGGATCGTCATCCCGTACATCGAAGTCGCCGTATTCGCCCTCATCGCTTTCGTATGGGAGGAAGTGGAATGGTACCACCTCTTTCCGATCGCCGGTCCCGGCGTTCACAAGCTGTTAATGGACAGCGTTCGTTACAGCTCGTTCTTCGGCGAAATCATTCTATTCACGGCCTTCTTCCCGCTCTTGCGATCGTACAAAGCGTACCGCACGGCCTCCTATATCGGGTTCGGCATTTCCTGCTTCAAGATTTGCATCATGCTGACCGTATTCGTCGCAGTATACGACTACCCTGCCGTCATGAATCTTGAATTTCCTTTCCAGCAGCTGACTCGCTCTGCATCCATCGGCGGGATCGTAACCCATATCGAATCCGTCTTCTTGGCGTTCTGGCTTATTTCGACCGTCATCCATTTCGCGATCTATCTGTTCCTGCTGGCTATACTGCTCGGACAGACGCTGCGTCTTCAGTCGATCGGCAGGCTGCTGGCGCCGCTGGCCGGACTTATCCTGCTGCTCGCGATGCTGCCGACTAATCTTACGCTGATCCGGCCTTACTGGGACATGGTGCATGCCTTCGCATCGATCCTGTTCCTCGCGCTTCCTTATATACTCTGGAGCGCAGATCGGATGAAGAGGTGGTTCAAGGGATGAAGCGATTATTCGGCTTCGCGTTAACATTCGTCCTGTTGCTCGCGCTTACCGGCTGCTGGGACAAGCTGGAGCTTGAGGAACAAGCCTTCGTGGTCGTGCTCGGTCTCGATAAGGCTCCGGGCAATCTGGTCAACGTGACGTTCCAGATCGCGAATCCGCAGGTCGGCTCCAGCGACAAAGGCGCGGCCGAGAATGAGCCGTCAAGCGATATCATCACGATCACGGCTCCGGATGTGCTATCTGCCAAGGAGATGGCCAACAGCATCATCACGAGGACAATCAGCTTCGCGCATCTGCGAACCCTGATCATCAGTCAGGAATTAGCGAAGCACAGCAGCTTTCACCACGTGATCGGCGCATCGGTCCGCGACCCGGAGATGCGCCGCGAAATTCATATGCTCGTGTCCAAGGAGAAGGCGGCCCAATTCATTCATAAGAACAAGTCGAAGCTCGAGACGCGCCCGCATAAGTATTATCAATTCATGCAGGAACGCTGGCGGGATACCGGCTTCGTTCCGAATTCGACAATGAATCGCTATTTTCAACGGATCGGGGAAGACACCTTGTACTTGGCGATCTACGCCACAACCCAGAAGGATGCGGAGAAAATAGGCGAGGATGAGGATTACTACCGCGCTGGCGAGATACCGGCGAAGAGCAGCGACCCTGCGCAGATCATGGGATCCGCGATATTCAGAGCCGGGATGATGAGAGGCACATTGACCGGCGAAGAGACGCGATTGGCGCTGCTTCTGAGACGCCAAGAAATATCGGACTTCATTACAACGGTTCCGGACCCTCTGAGCGATCGCTACCGCGTGACGGTCCGATTGTTCAAGGACGGCGATACCCGCATCAAGATGAATCTGCGTCAGGACCCGATTGCCGTTGAAGCGACCATTCCGATGCGCGTTCAGGTGCTATCGATCCCCAGCTTGGTCGATTATCGATCCAATACCAGCAATCAGCGTATTCTGCAGGAAGCACTGTCAGAACGGCTGCAGAGGCAGAGCGAGAAGTTGGTCAAGAAGCTGCAGCGTCTCTATCATGGCGAGCCCTTTCTGTGGCATCTCAATGCGCGCCGGAAGTTTTGGACGCTTAAGCAGTATGAACAATACGACTGGCCCAAGCACTACGAGCATGCGCAAGTCCGGGTCGCGTACGAGCTGGAGATTCAGAGCTTCGGCAAGCAGGCCTCGACGCCCAAAATTTACTTCCGATCGGAGGAGTGAGCGCGAATGTCATGGATACTGATCGGCCTATCCGCATGGCTCACTTGGACCACGTTCAAGCTGGCAAGGACCGAATGGAAGAACAACAAAGGAGCCGGCGCCGTCATAGCGCTCATGTCCGGCCTCTATCTGCCGCTCGCCTTCTACT
>JAEWJS010000033.1 GCA_023386495.1 Bacillota bacterium
GGTGAAATGTTGCCATATACCCATCCGACGATCTGCACTGATTTTACGAACGATATCGAATTGCGGCTTGATTTATCTGAAGCACTGTCAGTCTTTAACCAACTGGATCGTGAAATTATTGCGCTTCGTTTTTTCGTAGACTGTACACTTGCTGAGATTGCTGAGATTGTTGGCATGAAGGAAAGCGCAGTCAAGAATAGGCTGTATCGAATGCTTGGACGATTAAGGAATGAATTCGAACATTGGAAGGGAGCCCAGCCTATGTCTGCGCAAGAGCTTATTACATTGGTTCGAACGTTTGAGATTCAAGGATACGCGATAAAAGAAAAGGAAGCAGAAGAACGTATCGTCAGTGTGCTGCAAGAACGGTTAGCAAAAATCTCGGAACATTTGCAATGCAAAATGGAAAAGAAAGTTGTCATTGAACTCTATTCAAGCGTAGGGGCTCTGCGCCGCGAAGCGAATAAGCCGGATGCGCCGGATTGGTTCGTAGCCTATCTTTCGAAGGACTGCACAACAATAAAATCCGTTACCCCTCTAAATCCAGGACCAAAACACTCGGATACCTCAGTATCAGAAGCGATTCTCACGCTATTTGCGACAGCCGTCGCACTTCAAATAAATCAAGAACTGCCTATATGGCTGAAAGTTGGAATCGGCAGCTATGAGGCGGGAAGAATGTGGGGGAATGTTAGAGAACTCCATACAACGCAAACATTGCCGTCACTCGACGATCTCAATCATGATTGGGATAGCTTTAGTGACAACAATGGCTATATGTACGCCTTCACAATCGTTGCCTATATTGTAGAGAAGTTTGGTTATGCCAAGCTTGTAGGTTTCATCAAACAACCGGATGCTTACGAAACATTATTTGGATGTGATAAAATGCAGTTCGAAAGCAACTGGAAGGAATATGCATTAGGCATTATCGGTTAAAGATACCTAATTCTTGACGATTGGTCTTATAAGAGGTTACTCATCGTGCACACCTTCATTGCCAAAAACAAGCCAAGGCCATCCCCGCGAGGGATGTCCTTGGCTTGTGTCGTTACCGATCCTGCTCCAGCATGCGCAGCAATCGCTCTTCCGTGCCTGTTCCGGGTACCGGGGCGTAGATGCACCAGTGCAGCCCCGGGTCGTTATCGATGACAGACGCGGAATGAATCACGAACTCCATCTCCTGCCCGTCCGTTAGACGAAAGATTGCGGTGGCGGCCCGCTTTTGCTTAATCTCGTAGAGCTCCCAGTACTGCCTGAAAATCTCGCTGCCCTGCATCAGTCTATCGAATCGCTCCATGTATAACGGATTGTGCTTATAACGGTCCAGCGTTGCCCGCAGCATGGCCGTATTGTACCGGGCATAAGCATCCCAATTCACGAGCTTACGGCGGTAATCGTCATGCGTGAACATAATATTCATCATGTATCGTTCGCTCTCCGGCATACTGCCGAAGTCGGCAACGATCAGTTCGGCTGCCCGATTCCAGGCAATCAGGTCTGTTGCTTCGTCGGTAACGAATGACGGATATCGTAGCTGATCGACGATCGCTTGCAAGAATCCGGCATCCGGACGACTCGTGCTAGGCGCTGCTCCTGCGGCCGCAGGGTCTATATTGGCCAGCTCGAAAAGATGCCGCTGCTCGTCCTCATCCAGCTGGAGTGCGTGACTGATGCTCAGCAGCACATCCGGTGAAGGATTCACCTCTCGGCCTTGTTCCAGCCACGTATAGTAAGTCACACTGACATTCGCAAGATAAGACACTTCTTCTCTTCGAAGCCCAGGGGTCCGTCTACGGCCGGGCAGAGGAGACACCCCGGCCTCCGAAGGCTGCAGCCGCTCCCTGCGCGATTTGATGAACTCGCCCAATGCGGACGAAGACCGATTCGTCGTCACGTCTTCTGACACCTCGCCTCCGATATGCCGTTCACAACCATTATAGAGGCTTCATAGGCGTGCTGTCACATCCCCGGAACGAAAGAGTAACCAGACCGTTGCCTATTAATGCCGTTACTAGCATAGACATGATCTGGTTACCCCATCAGCCGGGCCGTATGATGGTGTTAATTACGACAGCGTCATGCGGTCAAGGGGGAATATACACATTGAACAAATATGACTACCGCAATAAACTTGCCGTCGTCACCGGCGCTTCATCCGGAATCGGCGAGGCCTATGCCCAAGCGCTGGCGGCACGCGGCTGCCACGTCGTGCTGGCCGCCCGTTCCAAGGACAAATTGACCGCGCTAGCCGAAGATCTCAGCCGGAGGTACAGCGTACAGACCTACGCACTGCCCTGCGACTTGGCGATCGCCGAGGCCCCCGTGAGGCTGGTCGAGCAGATTGAGGAGCTCGGATTGACAGTCGATATTCTCGTCAACAATGCTGGCTTCGGGACTTACGGCAGGTTCGAGGAGATCGACCCATTGCGCGAACGCGATGAGATCATGCTGAACAATATCGCGCTTGTCGACCTTACGCATCTCCTGCTGCCCGGCATGCTTCAGCGTAAGGACGGCGTCATCGTGAATGTCGCATCGATGGCCGCATTCATGCCTTGCGCTTATTCGGCCGTATACGGAGCTACCAAAGCCTTCGTCTTGTCCTTCTCCGAAGCGCTGTGGGCAGAGACGCGCGAGAGAGGCGTTCGGGTGCTCGCGCTCTGCCCAGGCGCGACCGATACGGGCTTCTTCGATGCTGTCGGGGGCCGAGAAATGGCCGCTGGGAGTAAGCTCTCCACGCCGGAGAAGGTCGTGCAGGCCGGCTTCCGCGGCATTGATCAAGGACGATGCTCGATCATCGACGGCCGCGCCAATGCCTTCTCGGCCCAGATGCTCCGGCTGCTGAGCAGGCGCAGCGCAGCCTTGATCATGGAACGCATGTCCAATCCTGACAGGCACCGATAGCGGTCGGCATGATTACGTCGCGTACTGCTCGATCATGATGCCGTTAGGCCCTTTCTTCCTTGCGAGGTTAATCGATTCGATCGAATGCTCGATCAAGCTCCGAATATCGGAGATCCTGCCGCGAGGCCCGATGATTCCGCCGATATAGCATGCCATCTGCTTCGGACAGCCGATACGATTGAAATCATAGTGCTTCATATCGTCGATAATGGCTTGCGCGGTCTCGTGCAGCAGTTCCGCGTCAGCCTTGGCGAACACGACGAATTCGTCGCCATGCGCACGCCCGAAAGCCGATAGCGTCAGCCGGGCCTTCACGTTCGATTCGATCATGTGATAGCAAGCCACGATGACTCTGTCGCCGACTTCAAACCCGTAATTGTCGTTCACTTGCTTGAAATGGCTGATGTCGAACCGGAAGACGGCAATGCTGTCATCTTCTGTGCATTGCATGGCTATGCTAGCTGCTTCATCCAAGAACATTTCCATATTGGGAATGTTCTTCTTAATTTCATGCACGTCTACTTGGTTAACATGGAGCAGATCGATTTTTTTATTCATCTCGAACCCTTCCTTTTGGATGATGAAAATAAGGCGATCGATCGCGATTTTTTTCTGAATATGCTCATTGAGCGAAGATGAGATGGCGATCCGCTTCTGAACCAATCGGTCGATGATTGCCGCTGCTTCGACGGGTCCGCTCAAGATGTCCTTGATCTCCGATAGCGCGAAGTCCAAATTTTTCAGGATGAGGATCCAGTTGAGATAGTGGGACTGCTCAGCTTCATAGGAGCGGTAACCCGTGAGAGGATCGATCGCGCTCGGTTTGAAGAGATCGATCTCGTCATAATGGCGAAGCATCTTGGCGCTTACCTTATTCATTTCAGCGAACTCTCCGATTTTCACGTGGGGACACACCCTTCATCTCGTAATCCGGCCGGAACTACTAATCTCACTTTAAACCTTACCCTAGTAGGAAAGTCAACACGTATCAACGTCAAATATCAATGATCGATTAAACACTGACCGATATAGAAGCGAGGACTAACGTGGAGTTCGGTTTTGCCTACTTACAGAAGGCGCCCTTTGAGAGAGTGGCGCTGCAGTTCGGAAATGCCGAACTATGAATCGTTTCATGGCCATTGTAGTGGAAAAAGCCCAATATAGTTCGCCAATACCGAACTATATCGATAGATTAAGTTCAACTCCCCGCGCAATTCGGCAAATCGTGACTGCAGCACAGTGACGGCCGGCCATTCGCCAATAAATCAAAAAGCCGCTTGGGGCCATAAGGCTTCCAAGCGGCTAGCAATCCATATAATGCCGTAATTAATTGCGGATCAAGTAATCGAATGCGCCCAATGCTGCAGTGGCGCCCGATCCCATCGAGATGATGATTTGCTTATACGGGCTGTTCGTGCAGTCGCCTGCGGCATACACGCCAGGCAAGCTCGTAGCGCCGTGGCTGTCTACGACGATTTCCCCGAAGCGCGTACGCTCCAGCGTGTCGGCCAGCCAGTCGGTATTCGGTACGAGACCGATCTGAACGAATACGCCTTGCAGCTCGATATGCTGCTCTTCGCCCGATTCGCGGTCGATGATCGTAATTCCGTTCACCTTGTCCGTGCCGGTAATTTCCTTCGTCTGCACGTTCTTGTGCACCGTGACGTTCGGCAGGCTGTACAGACGGTCTTGCAGAACTTTGTCCGCCTTCAGCTCAGGCATGAATTCAAGCACCGTTACATGGCTCACGATCCCGGCCAGGTCGATGGCTGCCTCGATGCCCGAGTTGCCGCCGCCGATGACCGCGACTTGCTTGCCTGCGAAGAGAGGACCGTCGCAATGCGGGCAATACGCCACGCCCTTGTTCTTGAACTCCGCTTCGCCCGGTACGCCGACATTGCGCCAGCGTGCGCCGGTGGACAGAATGACGGCCTTGCTCTTCAGCACGGCGCCGTTCTCCAGCTCGACCTCGATGAAGTCGCGCTTCTCCAGACGCTTGGCGCGCTGCAGATTCATGATGTCAACGCCGTACTCCTTGACATGCTCTTCGAGACTGGCCGCGAGCTTCGGACCTTCGGTATACTTCACGCTGATGAAGTTCTCGATCCCGACCGTATCCATCACTTGACCGCCGAAGCGTTCCGCGACGATGCCGGTGCGGATGCCCTTACGCGCTGCGTAGATCGCCGCGCTGGCCCCTGCAGGACCGCCGCCGACGACGAGCACGTCGAACGGCTCCTTGTCGTTGAATTCCGATGCATCCGCCGTACTGCCCAACTTGGCGAGGATCTCCTCGACCGTCATTCGGCCGTTGCCGAACGGTTCGGCATTCAAGAACACGGATGGCACGGCCAATACGTTCTTGCGCTCGACTTCTTCCTTATAGGCTGCGCCGTCAATCATCGTGTGCGTAACGTTCGGGTTGAGAACGCTCATGATGTTAAGCGCTTGGACGACCTCCGGACAGTTATGGCACGTGAGGCTAATGTAAGACTCGAAGTGGTATTCGCCCTTCAAGCTCTTGATCTGAGCAATGACGCTATCGTCGACTTTGGGTGCTCTTCCGCTGACCTGCAGCAGTGCCAGTACCAAGGATGTGAACTCATGTCCCAGCGGAATGCCGGCGAACGTGATGCCGGTATCCTCGCCTATCCGATTCACGCTGAAGCTCGGCGTTCTCGGCAGAGAAGTGTGTTCGACCTTGATACTGGGGGACATGCTGGCGAGCTCGTCCACGAGCGCCAGCATGTCTGCAGATACCGGATCGGAGCCGGTGCTGACTTTGAGCAGCACGTCTCCTTCCATCAGCTGAAGGTATTGACCAAGTTGTGTTTTAATATCTGCATCCAGTATCATGGCATTGAACCCCTTTTAGATTTTTCCTACAAGATCAAGGCTCGGCTTAAGCGTCTGGGAGCCCTCTTGCCATTTAGCCGGGCAAACTTCGCCTGGGTTGTTGCGCACGTATTGAGCAGCTTTCACTTTGGCGACGACGATGCTTGCATCGCGGCCGATGCCGCCTGCGTTGATTTCGACGGCTTGGATGACGCCATCCGGATCGATGATGAACGTGCCGCGGTCAGCTAGGCCATCCTCTTCGATCAGTACGTCGAAGTTGCGGGAGATCGTGTGCGAAGGATCGCCGATCATGACGTAAGTGATTTTGCCGATCGTCTCCGAGCTGTCATGCCATGCTTTATGCGTGAAGTGCGTGTCGGTCGAGACGGAGTATACTTCAACGCCGAGGCTTTGCAGCGTAGCGTATTGGTTCTGCAGGTCTTCCAGCTCCGTCGGGCATACGAACGTGAAGTCCGCTGGGTAGAAGCACACGACGCTCCATTTACCCTTCATGTCAGCTTCCGTTACTTCGATGAACTTGCCGTTGTGGTAGGCTTGTGCTTTGAATGGGAGTACTTCTTTTCCGATAAGAGACATTTGATTTTTCCCTCCTGAGTTTGGTTGAGTAGATTGTAATAATTATAATTAGATAATAGTTATAGTCGGGACAATTGTCAAGTCTCGCTCTGCAAGACTGTGTCCCGCCTGCTGCTATTTCCTAAATTATAGCACTTCTTTTCCCCTTAAGATCAACAAAAAATGACAGCAGATTGACGAAATCATGACAGCTATTAATGAAGGAGACTTGATTGCATGGAACGTTTGGATATTCGGCAGCACAAGGTTCAATCGATGGATGAGATTCGCGCGCTTATCGGGACGCCGCATGAAGCCGTCGTGAAGAAGAGCATCTCGATGATCGACGAGCAGGCGAAGTCCTACATCGCGTTATCGCCCCTCTTGTTCATCGCCACGTCCGACGGTCAGGGCAAATGCGACGTATCCCCGCGAGGCGACGAGCCCGGCTTCGTCCATGTCGCGAACTCGCAGCAACTGATCATTCCCGATCGGCCTGGCAACAGACGGGCAGACACGTTGTCCAATATTTTAAATTACCCCCACGCAGGATTGTTATTCATTATACCGGGAATGGAGGAGATTCTTCGCGTCAACGGCAGAGCGGCCGTCATTAAGGAGCATCCGATCCTTGAGGAGCTGACATTCAAGGGCAAGCCTGCCGTGCTCGGCATCGTCATCGACGTCGAGGAATGTTTCATCCATTGCCCTCGCGCCTTGAAGCAGTCCGGCATCTGGGAAACCGAACGCTGGCCTGCGCCGGAATCGCTCCCGTCTGCGAACGAGATTTTCCTCGCCCACTTGCGCATTAACGGCTACAAGACGGAGTAGGTCAGCCTATCCAGGCTGCGGCCGGCCGATTACGTTATCCCGCTTAGCCCCTCGGCCGCTGCCCGTATCCGGCTAACGGCCTCGTCGATGCACGGCTCGTCCAGATGCGCGAAGCCGAACAGCGCGGATCGGCGCGCCGGCTCCTCCTCGAACCAATGTCGCCTGCCTCCCGACCACACCACGCCTGCTTGTCGGCAAGCCTCTGCCAACCGGTCATACGACGCCGGCGCCCCGCGCCACTCCCCGTATACGTGAAGCCCCGCCTCTGCTGGGTACATATCGAACCATTCGGACAACGCTTCTTCCGCCCGCGTCCGAAATTGCTCCAACCGCCTGCCATAGATGCGCTGCATGCGCCTCAGATGGCGGGCATATTCGCCGTCTGCCATGAAGCTCGCGAGCGCCCGCTGCCAGACGAGGCCCGTCGGATGCGGCTCCGTCCAGAATTTCGCGCGGCGGAACGGCTCGACGAGCCGCTCGGGCAGCACCGCATAGCCGATGCGAACATCCGCATGCAGCGACTTCGAGAAGGAGCCTACATATACGATGCGGCCCTCTCTATCCATCGCCTTGAGCGGCTCGATCGGCCGTCCGCCCCAGCGGAATTCGCTGTCGTAATCATCCTCGACGATAACGGCATCGCGACGAGAAGCCCACTCGAGCAGCGCGATTCGGCGTTCCAGCGGCAGCACCGCGCCTGTCGGGAATTGCCTGGATGGCGTCACGAACAGCAGCTTCGCCTGCCAGTCGGCCGGCACGATGCCCGACTTGTCGACCGCGGCCGGCAGCGGTACGCCCCCGGCCGCCCTTATGGAGCGGCGGATGCCCGTGAAGCTTGGATTCTCTATGACCGCTTGGCCGCCCTCTTCAATAAGCAGCATAGCCAACAGCGCAATGGCCTGCATCGAGCCGTTCGTCACCGCGATCTGCCTGGCCTCCGCTTGTATGCCTCGCTCCCGCGCCAGATGCGCGGCGATCGCCCGTCTGAGCCCCTCATGTCCCTCTGTCGCGAAGGCATTCGCTCGTTCTCGCTCCGTGAATTCCCGAACGGCCGCATAGACGGCCCGCTTCCATTCCCCCGCAGGGAAAGCCGACATATCCGTCCTGCCCACGCGTAGATCGAGCTCCAGCATCGGCTCCGTCGCGAACGTGTCGAACGATTCGCTGATGAATGCATCATCCATGATGCGCTGACCCCACGTCGACAGCATGATTGCGGCGTCTGTCGTATCTTCGCGCCACGCTGTGCTTAAGCTGGCTTGCCGATAGGCAGCGAACGTGCCCCTCCCTGTCTCTGAGCGGATATAACCGTCCGCGTAGAGCATGTCGTACACGGCATTCACGGTTCCGCGCGATATGCCCAGCTCGCCTGCGAGTTCCCTGGTAGCAGGCAGCCTGTCCCCCTGATTCAGCTCGCCCTGCAGCATCGCGCCGCGGACCGCCTCGAACAGCGCATCCCGCATGCTTCGCCCTTCGGCGAGCAGTTGGCTGTATCGCGGTTTGATCAATAACAGCAGCTTCATATCCACCTGTATCCCTCCAATAGCCTCGCGCCGTCTTTATTGGTCCATTGAAAATAATATGAATTGGATCTTTTTCATTGTCAATCCCGAACGTACACTAGTGAATATACGCAATCGTTACCAATGATTGAATAGGAGAGCATGCGTGAATGAGAGGAATGAGAGGATGAGGCAAATGCGCAGACAAGAATTCGAGACGACCGATCCGCGCGAGGTCGAGCAGTTCCTAGAGGAGATGTCATTCGGGTATCTGGGGACGGTGCGGAGCGACGGTGCGCCGTCGATCACGCCGCTAAACTTTGTGTATCGCAACGGGAACGTTTATTTTCACGGAAGCAGGGCCGGCGAGAAAATGGCTTCCCTAAGCAAAGAATCGCGTGTCACGTTCGCCGTGGCGAAGGAGTACGCGATCATTCCTTCTTATTTCACCGACCCGCTCATGGCTTGTCCGGCGACCGCCTTCTTCAAGTCGGTATTGATCGACGGCACCGCTGAAGTCGTCAGCGACCTGAGCGAGAAGGCGGATGCGCTTGAGGCGCTGATGCGGAAGCTGCAGCCGGAGGGCGGCTACAAGCCGATCGATGCGGAGGACCGCGATTACTTTCCTCGTCTGAAGGGAGTGGCCGTCGTGAAGATCGTGCCGACCCGCGTGACGGGCAAGTTCAAATTCGGTCAGAATAAGCGCGAGGACGAGCTGCGCGAAGTGATGGACGGCCTGGCGAAGCGGAATGCGCCGATGGACGACGAGACGCGGGAGCTGATGCTGCGCTACTGTCCGCATGCCGCATCCATGCACAGCGAGGGGCTCGGCGACTAGCGGATCTCGGATGGGCTCTTCCCCGTATATTGCTTGAATTGGCGGCTGAAGAAAAAGATATCTCGGTATCCCAACGCATCCGCCACCTCTGTGACGTTCATGCCGACATGCATCAAGAGGTGCTGCGCGCGCTCGATCCGGCTGCGGATCATATAGCTCTGCACGGAAGTCCCGATCATCTCCTTGAACTTGATCGAGAAATAGCGCGGCGACAGATTCGCTCTGAGCGCCAGATCCTCGACGCGATGCTGAATGCCGGGATTCTGGCGGATGTAATTCGCGATCTCGTGAATGGCCTCGGTCAATTGGTTGCTCGCCTTGCGTTCGACCGGATTCTCCTTATCTTCGCGCAGCAATTGAATGAGGAGCATCTTCAGTATGAGGCGCGCCTCTTCTTCGGCACCGTAGGTCTGTACGAGGAACAGCCGCACGTAACGCGCGAGCAGATGCTCGAACTCGACCATGTCGCGAATCGTCCGGTACGACACCGGAATCTCCGAAGGCGTCTCCTTCACGTCAAAATGGATGTACGTAAGCACCAGCGGCCGCTGCGGGTTATGCGTGGCGGTCGGATGGTCGCCCGGGCGGAACAAGAAGCAGCTGCCCTCCCCCACCTCGAATTGCCGATCGCCGAGCTCGACCGTTCCTTCTCCGCTCCAGACGTAGAACAGGTCGTAATTCGCGAGCGCTCTCTCCCTCTTCTGCCACTTCCAGTTCGGTTCGCAGACGATCTTGGCGAAAGCCGGCAGCAGTTCAAGCGATGATGGCGATAGATGCAGCATGGTTAGCGCGTCTCCTTATCCATTAGTGATCTCGTCAACGTAAAGCTCCGTTCCGTCATGCATATTGCATTCATGATACAACAGGCCTGTCAGCACGGCAACAATCGACAAAAAAAGTTCGGTCTTCGATGTTTCTACGCAGGCAAAAAGTGTTATAATAGTCGCCAAAAGGTCAGGCGGGCAGAAAGCCATGCGGCGCCGATTCATTCACTTGGAAGGATGAGAGGTTTCATGAATCCACTTGCTCAACAATTGAACGTCACCATCGAACGGGATAACCCCCACGTACACGCGCTGTTGTCGGACCTCGGCAGAGCGATTTATTTTCCGAAGGTCGGCATCTTAAGCCAATCCGCGGAAGCCAAGACGAAGGCGAACAAATTCAATGCCACGATCGGCATCGCGCTCGAGAACGGACAGCCGATGCACCTCAAGGCGATCCAGGATACGCTGTCCGCATACGCGCCGAAGGATCTGTACGAATACGCGCCGCCGGCCGGCAAGCCGGAGCTGCGTACCGCTTGGCGTGCGAAGATGATTCAGGAGAATCCTTCGCTTGCAGATAAGTCGTTCGGCAATCCGATTGCGACGAACGCGCTGACGCATGGCCTCAGCATCGTTGCCGATCTATTCGCGGATGCTGGCGATGCCGTCATTATCCCGAATAAGAACTGGGAGAACTATGAATTGACGTTCGGCGTCCGCCGCGGTGCCGTAATCGTCGAATATCCGCTCTACAACGAGCAGAACCGCTTCAACAGCAACGGACTGCGGGACGCCCTGCTTGCGCAGAAGAGCAAGGGTAAGGCGATCGTCGTCCTCAATTTCCCGAACAACCCGACCGGCTATACGCCGGGCCGCGAAGAATGCGACGAGATCGTCGCCGCGCTGCTGGAGGCGGCAGAAGCCGGCATCAATGTCGTCGCCGTGACGGACGACGCATACTTCGGCCTCTTCTTTGAAGATTCCGTGCATGAATCGCTCTTCGGCAAGCTGGCGCAGCTGCATCCGCGCATCCTGCCGATCAAAGTAGACGGCGCGACCAAGGAAGAATACGTCTGGGGCTTCCGCGTCGGCTTCATCACTTACGCTTCGAATTCGGCGGACGTGCTCGCGGCGCTCGAGCAGAAGACGCTCGGCATTATTCGTTCGACGATCTCCAGCGGGCCGCATCCGTCACAGACTTTCGTGCTGCGCGCGCTGCAATCGCCGGATTTTGAAGCGCAGAAGAACGAGAAGTATGCGATTATGAAAGGCCGCGCCAACCGTGTGAAGGAGCTGCTCGACAGCGGCCGGTTCGGCGATGTGTGGGAATACTATCCGTTCAACTCCGGCTATTTCATGTGCCTCAAGCTGAAGGACGTGTCGGCCGAAGCCGTGCGCACGCACCTGTTGGACCAGTATGGCATCGGCACGATCGCGCTAGGCGAGACCGATCTCCGCGTGGCATTCTCGTGCATCGAGGAGCAGCATCTCGAAGAGCTGTTCGATCTGATTCACAGTGCCGTGAAGGATGTAGCCGCGGCGAAAGCCCGCGCGTAATAAGCCCGTATAGCAATGCCCCTAAGCCGCATTCGATCCTCGCGATCGGATGCGGCTTCTCTGTTGTTGCGGGTATCGCGGCCCTCAATACCTGTATACCATGAGGTCTTCGTCATAATAGCGGCCGTTATGCTTCAGCGCATTGCGCTCGCAGCCATACGTCACGAACCCGAGCGCCTCATACAGCTTCCTCGCAGGGGCATTGTCGGTCACGACCGTTAAATTCACCTGCTCCAGACCGCCCTGCTCGCTTGCCTTCTGCAGCATCACTGTCATCAGCGCGCGCCCCGCTCCCTTGCCTCGGCAGTTAGGCGAGACGAACATGCCGTACACGCTGCCCTTATGGGCGGCCTTCACGCTCGTCTCGCGCACGAAGGTTACGATCCCGACCAGCATGCCATCCTCGTTATGAGCTCCCAGCGTGAATTTGTGGTCCGTCGGCACCAGGCGGTCCCTAACCGACTCCAGCGTGAACGCCGCTTCGCGCTCGTACGTCGATCCGAATGCCTCGGGATCGCTTCTCAGCGCTTCTAGGCGGATATGCCGGTATGACTCCGCATCGGCTGCGTCCAATACTCGAATGCACCAGTCCATGCTTCTACGCCTCCTCTCGCTGTCCTCTACGATAGTCGAGGAGCTTCTTATCGATCTCCGCGATCGGCTCCTCGCCGGCGTCCGACATGCCGTCCCATAGCATGATCGATGCTGCTTCATCATTCTCCGTGAAAACCGCCAACCGATCGATTCGTCCCTGAAAGAGTGCACCGTATTCCGTTCGCTCAGGACCGTGATAGCTTGGCTGAAGCCTGAACTTCATGAGCCCCAGGAAGGATACGTCTCTGTCGGCGAGGCTCTGATTCGTCTCCTCGCGCAGTTCCCTGATGACGCATTGTCTCGCCGTCTCCCCCTCTTCGATCACGCCGCCGGGCAGCTCCCAGCAGCGATTCCATTTGCTATAGAGGAACAGGTACTTTCCCTCGTACTCTGCGACGATAAGCGCATGCGTCAACGGCGCGTCGAGTGCGGTTGCGTCAAGCTGCGCTTCGTCGATACGGATGAAT
>JAEWJS010000055.1 GCA_023386495.1 Bacillota bacterium
TCGGAAGCATATGCTTGTAGACAGATCTACATGAGCACCTCCAGCGTTTCGTAAGAAACGCACTTCGGAAGCATACGCTTCAATTTCGCCAGCGTTCAAGATTCGAAGTCGAATAGGCATCCTGTGATACTTCGCGATCACAAGCGGACTACGAAGGCTGCAAGGAGGCGGTGAGCGATGCTAAAGCTAGGCCAACGAATCGTCGTCGTGGCGGATCAGTTCGAGCAGAATCTACCGATTGGGGAACATGGCTATGTCATCGCGTACGATCGCAACGCGGACAATGCCTTCGATTATGTCGTAAGAGTGCCGAAGGCGAACAAGAACTTCTTCGTGCCTGCAGAAGATATCGAGCTGGAGGAAGTGCTGCTCAAGCAGGAGGCGGACCGCGTGGAGCGGGAAGCGCTGATCGATTACGCGCTTGCAACGCATAACGAAGAGCTGTTCCGCCGCGTCATGAACGGCGAAGATGCCGTCGAACCGGTCGAGGAAGCGGGCAAGGATGTTCAGAGCCGGGACGACTTCATTCGCCAGATTAACCTGAAAGCTTGGATCTAATCCGTATAGAGAGCACGAAGACACCGTCCGACGATCGGACGGTGTCTTCGTCATTCCCGTATTAATAGCGGCCACTGGCAGAGCGAAAAGCTGGTATGCTCGCATCCGAATTCCGGGAGCGCTCGAACGAGATGCTGACATCGTCGAAGGCGGCCTTCTCTTCCGAGATGGGCAAGGTCAACAGGCCGATTCCGGAGTCGTCTACGACAAAATCGCCTGCTGCCGTCCTCTGTTCACCCGCTTGCAGCCATACGCGGTACGCCTCTTCGCCAGCGGTTGCCTGCGCGCCGAACACATACACGACGAATTGCTTGGATGCGCCGTTATTGACGATGCAGGCTACGCCGTAGGCTTCGTCTTCATCCGGCCCCGACGGCTCCAGCGATACGACGCGCTCGAGCTGCGAAGCGGCAAGGCCGGGCGGCTGCTCGGCGACGGTCGCCGCCGTAGAGGTGCGGTCGCGGTACAGCGCGTAGTTCCAGACCGTGCCGGCCAGCATGAGCAGCACGGCCGCTGCCGTCGCCGCCCGGCGAACATAGGCTCGCAGCCGAGACGATCGCGCGGCCGACTCCCTCTCGGCCGTCACCGGGGCAGCCGATCGTACGGCTTCCATGATATGCGATTTGAGATCCTGCGGCGGTTCATATCGTTCCATGTCAGCGGGCAATGCCTCCCACACGATTCGCATGTCTTCGCATTCGCGCAGGCAATCGGGGCAGGAGAGGAGATGCAACTCGAACTCGCGCGCAAGTTCGTCCGGCAGTGCCTCCGCTATGTAATCGTAGCGCCGCTCGCAGATTGCATGCTTATCGGACGCTGTCATCGCAGTCCCTCCCCTTCCGCCGTCAGATGCCTTCGCAATATTTTCAACGTCTGATGCAGCCTGTTCTTGACCGTGCCGAGCGGCTGACCGTACTTGGCAGCCAGCTCGCTTAAGCTGTAGCCCTGCCAATAGAAATGCTCCAGAAGCGCGATCTGCTGCGCGGATAAGTGGCGATAAGCGCCGCGAATCTGCTCCTTCACCGATGCCTTCATCACGCTGTCCTCGGGCGATCCGTTCGCCTCGTCCGGTATGCGGTCCAATTGCTCCTGCTCGAGGGGCACCGTGCCGCCATTCTCGCGGCGATGCTTGCGCAGCCAATCGATCGTCAGCCGGCGCGTAATCGTGAGCAGCCAACTGCTGAATTGCCCGCGTTCGGGGTCATAGTCCGATTCGGTCGTCCATAGCCGCATGAACACGGACTGCACGATCTCCCGGGCGGCCGTCTCCTCTTGTACCGATCTGCGCGCGAAGGAATAGACGAGCCCGGCGTATCGATCATACATCGTCGACAGGGCTTGCTCGCGCCTGTGTTTGATTAACAGCATCAGTTCATAATCGCTTAGATTATGCATGAGGACCGCCTTTCGAGCCGTCGTATCCACCGCGCTATTGCACGATAATCGTACCCCGCATGCCGGGGTGAGGCAAGCAATAATAGCCGAATTCGCCGGCTTCGCCGAAAATAATCTCAGCCGACTCGTCCTTGCCCAGCATCTTGGTGTCGAATGATTCGTCGTCGGCGGTCGCCGTATGCCCCACGGCATCTAGATTAATGAAGCTGATGCGGTCTCCCTTGGCGATCGTGAGCGTCTCGGGCGAGAAGGCAAAGTCGACGATCTCGACGACATGCAACGTGCCTTCGGCCTCTGCCGCAGGCTGTTCCTCTGCCGCAGGCGCCTCTGAAGCAGGTTCCGCAGCGGGAGCGGGCTTAGGTTCCGGTGCAGGTTCAGGCGAAGCAGCGGGTTCCTCGGCTGCCAGTGCAGGCTCTTCCGCAGCCGGCTTAGCGGGCTGTTCTTCCGTATGGCCGTCGTTGTGGGCGACAGGCGCTTCTTCGACAGCGGGAGCCGGCTCCTCCTCTGCCGCCGGCGCAGAATCCTCGGCAGTCGGCACCTCTGGCGCTTCTACTGCATTCTCATCGGCTGACGTTACCGCATTCGCGCTGGCTGGCGCATTGTTCGCCGCAGCATCATTGCCGTCATTCGACCCGCACGCAGCGAGCACCGTCATGAGCGCGAGCAATAGGAGTGGAAGCATCCGTCTTACCAGCGGCCGCATTCGTTCATTCCTCTTCATCAACATCACCCTCTCATCACTTGACGATTATCGTCCCGATCATGAATTTCGCGTGCGGCGTGCAGACGTAGTCATACGTTCCGGGCTTGTCGATCGTAATCGAGTACGATTCTCCCTTAGCCAAGAGCGGTGTCTCGAACGTGCCGTCATTGGCGACGGCATTATGCTCCATGTCATCGTAATTGGTGAAAACAATCGTCGCGCCGGCCTCCACGGTCAGCGGCTCCGTACCGAACGAGAAATCTTTGATATCGATGCGATAGGTCTTCGTCGCAGTTGCCTCTTCAACGTCAGCCGGCTCTCTAGCGGGAAGATCAGCGTCGGCAGCAATTGCGCCTCTCGCCTGCAGCGCTGCGAAGAAGCTGCCGCCTGCGGCCGTCTCGGCCGTCAGAGCTTCGATGAGCGCGGTCGCGATATGACCGTTCGTCAGCACCGCTTGGCCGGCAATGCCGGTTAACCCATGGGTCGCGGCGAAGCTGACCGTGTCGGCATAAGCGAAGTCCTTGCCGCTCTTGAAGCCGATCGCCTCCAGCATCACCTTGTAGAATTGCTGCGCACTGACCGGCTCCAGTGGCCTGAAGGTACCGTCTCCTGTGCCGGACCAGCCGAGCTCCGGGTGTGCCTTCAAGTAAGCCAAGATGCGCTGGTTGGTCTTGCCGACTTGGTCGGCGTCCGAGAAGGTGTCGGTCCCGTCATGCGCCTCCGCAGCCGATAGCTCGCCTTGCAGCCGGAGCGAAATAATGGCGGCCTGGAGGCGCGTCGCCTTCTTCGCGAGGTAGGCGTCGTCAACGCCGTTGCCGTCGCCGAGCAGCAGCCCGAGCTCTGCTGCCGCGGCAGCATCCGCGGCGCCTTCCTCCGCGGCGGTTGCGCCCATTACGGGGATAAGCATGATGCACAGCGCCGCAACGACGAGCCCTATGAGGCGTCTTCTTCCGTTCAACATTATCCTATTCCTCCTTATATTGGGTTACACAGGGGCTAACGATCATAATGGCCGAGCGGTTCGATGGTTCCCATAAAAAAAATTGCGCGTTCACCGGTTCGTTGTAGCAAATCCCGCACTTGCGCTATAATTGTTGCGTTAACAGCATGGAGCAGTTGGCAGGCAGTCGGCTGCAATCGGGAGGGAAGCGGAAGATGGATCTGGGACTTCAGGGCAAGGCGGCGATCGTGACGGCCGCGAGTAAGGGGCTAGGCAGAGCGTGCGCCATGCAACTGGCCTTGGAAGGCGCGGATGTCGCGATCTGCGGCAGGGATGAGGCGGC
Organism: Bacillota bacterium; assembly: GCA_023386495.1. Lineage (GTDB taxonomy): Bacteria > Bacillota > Bacilli > Paenibacillales > Paenibacillaceae > Paenibacillus_I. The sequence goes on from JAEWJS010000055.1 coordinate 3,940, forward strand.
GCTTGAGCAGGCAGCCGCGGAGATTCGCGAGGCGTCCGGACGCGATGTGCTGGCCGTGCGGGCAGACGTGTCGAGCAAAGCGGATATCGAACGGCTCGTGAGCGAGGCAGCGGAACGCTTCGGCCGCATCGATGCGCTGATCTGCAACGCGGGCGGGCCTCCGGCAGGGACGTTCATGGACATGGACGACGACAAGTGGGCGGCGGCGGTGCAGCTGAACCTGATGAGCGTCATTCGATTGATCCGGCTGACCGTGCCGCATATGCTGGCAGCGGGCGGCGGACGGATCGTTAACGTATCGTCGGTCGCCATCAAGCAGCCGATTCCGGGCCTCATCTTAAGCAATACGCTGCGCCTCGGGCTGCATGGGCTCGTGAAGACGCTCGCGAACGAGTTCGCCGACAAGGGGATTCTGGTCAACACGCTGTGTCCGGGACGCTTCGACACGGACCGCATCCGGACGCTGGACGCCAACAGCGCCGCCCGCGAGGGTGTCGATGTCGCGGAAATCCAGCGGCGGTCGGAAGCGACGATTCCGCTCGGCCGTTCGGGCGATCCGGCGGAATTCGGCCGTTATGCGGCATTCCTGGCTTCGCCGGCGAACAGCTACATGACCGGTCAGGCGCTGGTGGCCGACGGCGGCCAATGGCGCGGCGTGTAGCGCACGTTCGACATTGAGTTGCGGACGGGCTCTACGGTATAATAGGAAGAATGAGCCATTGGCTATCGCCATAGGGACAAGGAGGAAGACAAGGGATGAGCGTAACGATCAAGGATGTCGAGCATGTCGCCAATCTGGCGCGTCTCGAGCTGACGGATGAAGAGAAGGCGCAGTTCACCGAGCAGATGAACGCGATCTTGAAATATGCGGAGAAGCTGAACGAGCTGGATACGTCCGGCGTCGCGCCGACCAGCCATGTGCTGGACGTGAAGAACGTGATGCGCGAGGACGAGCAGCGTCCGTCATGGCCGATCGAGAAGGTCATGAAGAATGCACCGGACGAAGAGGATGGCCAATTCCGCGTACCAGCTGTGTTAGAATAAGGGTCCGCTTGTGATCACGATGCATATCGGGAAGCATATTCGGCATCGAATCTTGAACGCTAGCGAAAATTCCGGTGCTCATGTAGCTTTGACTACACTGCGCTCCTCATTTTCTACTATCGTCCAACCTTCTCGGTGCTGACAATCGGACATTGGAAAGGTAATTGAGAGGAGGCAATACTGTTGACGGTTTTCGATATGAAACTGAATGATATACATAATCAACTGAGCAAGAAGGAATTGACCGTGACGGATCTGGTCGATGCTTCGTTCCGCCGCATCGCGGGGACGGAAGCGGCGGTGCAGTCCTTTATCACGCTGAACGAGGAAGGCGCTCGCAGCGCCGCATCCGCGCTGGACAAGCAGCTGCTGGACGGCGGGGAGCGCGGGCTTCTTTTCGGCTTGCCGGCGGGCATTAAGGACAATATCTCGACGGAAGGGCTGCTCACGACGTGCGCGAGCCAGTTCCTCTCGAACTTCACGCCGATCTATGACGCGACCGTCACCAAGAAGCTGCAGGCGGCGCAATCGGTCACGATCGGCAAGCTGAACATGGACGAATTCGCGATGGGCGGCTCCAACGAGAACTCGAGCTACCACGTGACGCGCAACCCCTGGGATCAAGAGCGCGTGCCGGGGGGCTCGAGCGGCGGTTCTGCCGCTGCAGTCGCGGCAGGCCAGGTCTACTTCTCGCTCGGCTCGGATACCGGCGGCTCGATTCGTCAGCCGGCCGCTTATTGCGGCGTCGTCGGCTTGAAGCCGACCTATGGTCTCGTCTCGCGCTTCGGCCTCGTCGCGTTCGCGTCGTCGCTCGACCAGATCGGGCCGATCACGAAGAACGTCGAGGATTCGGCTTACGTGCTGCAGGCGATCGCGGGCTATGACCCGATGGACTCCACGTCGGCCAATGTGAGCATTCCGGATTACACGGCTGCGCTGAGCAGCGACGTGAAGGGGCTGCGCATCGGCGTGCCGAAGGAATACCTCGGCCAAGGCATCGATCCGCAGGTGAAGGAAGCGGTACTCGCCGCGCTGAAGGTGTATGAAGGACTCGGCGCGACATGGGAAGAGATCTCGCTGCCGCACACGGAATATGCGATCGCGGCTTACTATCTGCTCGCATCCTCGGAGGCGTCCTCCAATCTGGCACGCTTCGACGGCGTCCGTTATGGCGTCCGCGCGGAGAACCCAAGCAATCTGATCGACCTGTACCGCAAGTCGCGCAGCCAAGGCTTCGGCCCGGAGGTGAAGCGCCGCATCATGCTCGGCACGTATGCGCTCAGCTCGGGCTACTACGATGCCTACTATTTGAAGGCGCAGCAGGTTCGTACGCTGATTAAGCAAGACTTCGACCAAGCGTTCGCGAAGTATGACGTCATCATCGGACCGACGGCACCGACGACGGCTTTCCGCATCGGGGAGCAGGTCGGCGATCCGCTGACCATGTACTTAAACGATATCTGCACGATTCCGGTGAACCTTGCGGGCGTACCGGCGATCAGCGTGCCTTGCGGCTTGGCCGACGGCCTGCCGGTCGGGCTGCAGATTATCGGCAAAGCCTTCGACGAGGCGACGGTGCTGCGCGCGGCTTACGCGTACGAGCAGTCGACCGAGCATCACAAGCTGCGTCCGCAGCTGCAGGAGGTGCAATAAGCGATGGCAACCCAAGCGACATCCAAATACGAGACGGTAATCGGGCTCGAGGTCCACGTAGAGCTGCATACGAAGACGAAGATCTTCTGCGGCTGCTCCACGGCCTTCGGCGCCCCGCCGAATACCCATACCTGCCCGATCTGCCTCGGGCATCCGGGCGTGCTGCCGGTGCTGAACCGCCAAGCGGTCGATTACGCAATGAAGGCCGCAATGGCGCTCAACTGCGAGATCGGCTCGGTGAGCAAGTTCGACCGGAAGAACTACTTCTACCCGGATTCGCCGAAGGCGTACCAGATCTCGCAGTACGATCAGCCGATCGGGCTGAACGGCTGGATCGATATCGAGGTGAACGGCGAGACGAAGCGCATCGGCATCACGCGCCTTCACCTCGAAGAAGACGCGGGCAAGCTGACCCACGTGGACGGCGGCTACGCGTCGCTCGTCGACCTGAACCGGGTAGGCACGCCGCTCGTCGAGATCGTGTCCGAGCCGGATATCCGTACGCCGGAGGAAGCAAAGGCTTACCTTGAGAAGCTGAAGGCCATCATGCAGTACTGCGACGTATCCGACGTGAAGATGGAGGAAGGCTCGCTGCGATGCGACGCGAACATCTCGATCCGTCCATGGGGACAAGAGAAGTTCGGCACGCGCACGGAGCTCAAGAACATGAACTCGTTCCGCGGCGTGCAGCGCGGGCTCGAATACGAAGAGTGGCGCCAAGCCGAAGTGCTGGACAGCGGCGGCACGGTGGTGCAGGAGACGCTGCGCTGGGACGACGCCGCGGGCAAGACGATCTCGATGCGCGGCAAGGAAGAGGCGCATGATTATCGCTACTTCCCGGACCCGGATCTCGTGCGTATCTTGATCGACGATGAATGGAAGGCGCGCATCAAGGCATCGATTCCGGAGCTGCCGGATGCCCGCAAGGCACGGTACGTGGCCGAACTCGGCCTGCCGTCCTATGACGCGGACGTCATTACGTCCTCCAAGAAGCTCGCCGATTTCTTCGAGGAGAGCTTGCAGTATACGAAGGATGCGAAGGCCGTCTCCAACTGGATCATGGGCGACCTGCTCGGGTATTTGAACGCGAACGGGCAGGAGCTTGAAGATGTGAAGGTGACGGGCCAAGGGCTCGGCGAGATGATCGGCCTGATGGAGAAGGGGACGATCAGCAGCAAGATCGCGAAGACCGTCTTCAAGGCGATGCTGGAGACCGGCAAGCTGCCGCAGCAGATCGTCGAGGAGCAAGGGCTCGTGCAGATCAGCGACGAAGGCGCGATCAAGGCCGTCGTCGACCAGATCGTCACGAACAATCCGCAGTCGGTCGAGGATTATAAGGCGGGCAAGGAGAAAGCCATCGGCTTCCTCGTCGGCCAGGTCATGAAGGAGACGAAGGGCAAGGCGAACCCGGCCCTCGTCAACAAGCTGCTCGTGGAGCGGTTGAATCAATAGCATCCGAGAAGCGCGTCACGCGATCGTGGCGCGCTTTTTTGCCGGCTGAACAACAGCTGGAAGGAATTTCTATAGATGTCGGCGAAGCTTCACTAGCAGCGAAGCGAAGCAGGAAACCGGACAAGGGGTGGAGATGGCATGGAGCAGCAGCATCGGGAGTCGTTGGACATTTTTATGGAACGTTACAAGGACGATGCGTCCATACTAGCAATTCTGCTAGGCGGGTCGATCGCGCACGGCTTCGGTAAGCCGGACTCGGATATCGACATCATGCTCATCGTGGACGAGGCGGAGTACGAGCGGCGCAAGGCCGAGAACAAGCTGACCTTCAGTCTATGGGACGTGTGTACGTATAGCGGGGGCTATATCGACTGCAAGGTCGTGAGCCTCGCGTTCCTGCGCTTGGTAGCCGAGCGAGGCAGCGATCCGGCGCGATACGCCTTCCAAGACTGCATCGTGCTGCAGAACCGGGTCCCCGGACTCGAAGCGCTGCTGGCTCAAGTAACGGCATATCCTGCAGATCGGCTGGAGGAGCGCAGGAAGCGGTTCGTCTCGCAGCTGCTGGCATGGAAATGGTATTACAGCGAAGCCGTGAAGAAGCAGAACGATTACTTGAAGATGCTGGCCGTTCAGAAAATCGTGCTGTTCGCCAGCAGGATCATCCTGAACGAGAACAAGCTGCTATACCCCTATCATAAATGGCTGCTGGCGGAGACCAATCGCGCGTCATCGAAGCCGTCGTCGTACGACGCGATGTTGGCACAGGTCCTGGCTGCCCCTGCACCGGACAACGTTAATCCCTTGTGCCAGGAAATGCTGCGCTTCTTGAACCTCGAGGAGCAAGCGGTCGACTGGCCGAATCAGTTCCTGATCGACAGCGAATGGAACTGGGTCGAGCACGAGCCTCCTGTCGACGATCTGTAACGGTTCGTTAGCCGGGCGCGCGAACGTGCAGGGCCGACGAGAACGGTTATAACCGTTCTCGCAAATTGACAGTTGCAGCGGGCGGATGCTAAGCTTCGACTTAACGAATCGAAGGAGGATTGCGGACGATGACACAAGCTATGCGGTTGAGGTAAGCAATGGCAAAAAGGCGATTTCCACCGTTATGGTGGGCTTTTTTGAGCTGCTTAGTTCGACGTATGGCAACATCGACCGCGATCCGCACGGCGTGATTTGATGCGCCCTGTTTTCGCTGTGCCGTGAATCCGTACGCCAATCGAGCAGACCTAAGCCCGCCATCGGACTTAGGTCTGTTTTTTGTCGTACGACTCTCATTACGGGAAGGAGCGTTGACGATGCCCGGTATGAATTGGTACTTCTTTATCTAATCCTCCCTTCGCTAATCGCAGGCATGCCTGCGAACGGAACGGGACTAACGGAGAAACTGCGATTTCCGAAGGAGGATGACGGTATGTTATTGGTCAAAGCGAAAAATATCGTTGTTGAATATATGGGCTGCGAAGTGCTCGATATCGAACAATTGGAGTTGCATGCGTACGACCGGATCGGGCTGGTGGGCGCGAACGGAGCAGGGAAGAGCACCTTGCTCAAAGTGCTGCTGGGCGAGATCCGCCCGACGAGCGGCACGGTCGACCGGGAAGGGACGTTCGCGTACATCCCGCAATTGGAAGATACGATGGCCCCGGAGGCGGCGGATTATGCCGTCATGGGCAAGCTGGGCGTCGACCGCGTGGACATGGAGACGATGAGCGGGGGCGAAGCGACGCGGCTGAATATCGCGCAGGCGCTGTCTGGCGCGGTGCACGGAATCATGGCTGATGAGCCGACAAGCCATCTGGACCGGGAAGGCATCGCGTTCCTCGTGAACGGGCTGAAGCATTACTCGGGGGCGCTGCTAGTCATCAGTCACGATCGCGATTTCCTGGACGGCGTCGTCGATAAAATCTGGGAATTGAGGGATGGGCGAATCACCGAGTATTGGGGCGGCTATTCGGATTATCTGGCCCGCAAGGAGGAAGAACGGCAGCGCCAAGCCGCCGAATACAGGGAATTCTTAGCGGAACGCGAGCGGCTCAAGCTGGCGATCGAGGAGAAGCGCAGCCAAGCCCGGAAGCTCGAGCAGAAGTCCAAGGGCGCCGCGAACAATAATAAGACGGAAGACGGAGGACGGCTCGGCCATCAGAAGTCCCAAGGCAGCAAGCAGAAGAAACTCCATGCCGCCGCCCGCAGCATGGAGAGACGGATTGAAGCGCTCGGGGACGTCGCCGCCCCGGAATCCGTCCGGAACGTGCAGTTCCGGATGAGTCCGGCGCTCACGCTGCACAATCCGTATCCGATCGTCGGCAAGGAGCTGCGCAAGCGGTACGGGGATAAGGCGATTCTCGAGGAGGTATCCTTCCAGTTCCCGCTCGGGGGCAAGATCGCGATCACCGGCGCGAATGGCTCCGGCAAGACGACGTTATTCAATATGATCCAGGACCGTGAGGAAGGGATTACGGTATCGCCCAAAGCGGCAATCGGCTATTTCGTCCAAACCGGTTACAAGTTCGAACGGAACCGGGGGCGGGACCGGAACGTCATGACGTTCATCCAGGAGAACTGCGATTATTCCGTTCCGGACATTCGCGCCGTTCTCGCCTCCATGGGTTTCACGGATCGCGACGTGCGCAAAGACCTGACCGTACTGAGCGGCGGCGAGATCATCAAGCTGCAATTGGCCCAATTGCTGCTCGGGCGCTATAACATTCTGCTGATGGACGAACCGAGTAATTTTCTGGACATCTATGCCCTTCAAGCGCTCGAAGCCATGATGCGTCAATATGCAGGCACGATCGTGTTCGTCTCGCATGATGCCCGCCTGATCGCGAATGTGGCCGACCAGGTGTACGAGTTGGCGGACGGACGGCTCAATCGCACGATGTAGACTCCACGTACCGGCACATACGCCTGGCCCACCTGATATGGTACAATAGTGCCAATATAAGCGCATGTTCGCATGGAGGGCTATATGGACAATCCTTGGTACATCAATGAATTGCAGATTGCGCTTCGGTTAGTGCTCGCCGTGCTGCTCGGCGGCATGATCGGGTTCGAGCGGGAGCAGTCCAGCCATGCGGCAGGCCTTCGAACGCATATGATGGTCTGTCTCGGGTCTTGCCTGCTCATGCTGTTGTCCATCTACGGCTTCAGCGCGTTCGTCGACGAAGTGAACGTCAGGGTTGACCCGGCCCGTCTCGCAGCCGCGGTCATTACGGGGGTCGGATTCCTCGGCGCGGGCACGATTCTGCATACGGGCAAGGGCATTACGGGTCTGACGACTGCGGCATCCGTATGGGTCGTGTCGGCGATCGGACTCGGTGTGGGCGCGGGATTCTATTTTGCCTCGTCAGTGGCGACCGCCATGGTCCTGTTCGTGCTCTGGGTAATGAATAAGCTGGAACGCAAGTTCATTCGGGGCAAGCGAGAACGTGTCATCGTGGTGATTACAGAGGACCGCCCCAAGGTGCTGGCCCGTCTGCAGGAGGTCATGGATACGCGCGGGATCAATGTGCGGAAAATGTCCGTGCGCGAAGAGGAAGCGTCGAGCGAATTCGGCCATCTGGAGGTGCGGCTGCAGATCGGGGCACAGAATCAACAGACCGTCGCGCAGCTGTTGGATATTCTGCGTTTTGTCGAAGGCGTGCTGGAGGTAAGAACGGAGTAGAGCCGAGGGCATAGTCATTCATTCTGGAGGCGATCGCGTATGCCCTTCATGAAGCGATTCGCGGCGGCCATGCTGTCGCTTGCGGTGCCGGGAGCGGGACAACTGTATATCGGGCGCACGCGGACGGGACTATGGCTATTGCTTGCGGCGATTACGGCGACGGCCGGTATCGTGTACACCGCAGGGACGTTCGGCGGACGCCATCTGGTCTTGATTGTCTACCTCTGCATGTCGCTGCCGGTTATTTATTTCTATAGCATCTATGATATTCTGCAGGCGACGTCTGCTGCAGGCGGCGGCCATGCGCAATCGGATCGCGAACGCGTCACCGGGCTGCAAGGCATGGGCTTGATCGCGGCGGGTCTGCTGCTGCTCGTCGTGATCCAACCTGCGGAATGGGCGGAGCCTATGCTCGGCACGGCAGGCGACTATGCGGCAGCGGCGGGATTGGTCATCATTGCCGCTGTTATGTATGGAAGGAGAGACAGAGCTATGTACCGATTGGGGAGAGTGACGGCTGCGAGCGTGCTGGTCGCGGTCGGATGCCTGCTGCTGTGGGATCGTATCGAAGGCGGGGATAAGATCGCGCTGGTCGGCCAATGGTGGCCGGCCGCGTTGATCGCGCTCGGCGTCGAGGTCGTCGCTATCTCGATCGGCAGCCGCAGGAGCGGCAAGAGAATCCGCTTCGACACCGGCGGCCTGGTACTCGCGTTAGTCGTGTCCGTCGTTGCTTACGGCGTGACCCAGTTGAGCGGATTCCCGATGAAATGGATCGATCAATGGACGGCGGAGGTGAGCGAGTTGAGCGGCTTCACGGAAGAGAAGGGCTTCCAGTATACGAAGGAGCCTGTCACGCATCAGCTTGAGGACACCGCCTTGTCGCTCGTCATCGATAACCCGAACGGACGCGTGACGCTGCGGGAGATGGACGTCGAGCAGATCCTCGTGGAGACGGTCGTCTGGGTCGATCTGGAAGATAAGGCCGAGGCAGACCGCGTCGCGGACTTGTCCGTCGTCGAGATCAGCGGGGATGAGAAGCTGACGATCGCGGCCAAGGGAGAGGCGTACGGCGCAGCCGGCAACCGCAAGCCGCGGATGAATCTGGTGGTGACGCTCCCGCGCTCGCCGGAGCCTGTCAAGATTGAGATCGAGGACGAGCCGGCGGAGCCGGAGAGCATGGAGCCTGACGGCACGGAATCGGACGGCACGAATTCGAGCAACTCGGAGTCGGATACGGCCGGAGAAGCTGCAAACGGGGCCGGACAAGCGGAGCAAGTTGAACAGGCGGAGCAGATCGAGCAGCCTGCGCAGTCCGAGCAGATCGAGCAGCCTGTGCAGTCCGAGCAGATCGAGCAGCCTGTACAATCCGAGGAGAACGTGATCGAGCAGATCGAAGAGCTGCTGCCGGCCGATGACCAGGCGCTGGGGCTGCACACGATCAAGATCAGCGTGTTGAACGGCGATGTAGATGTGCAGGACGTCCGCGTATTGGAAAGCCTAGAAATCGATAACGCGAACGGCGCAATCATGCTGCGCAGCTTGTCGGCGCTATCCGTGAAGGCTTCGACCAAGAACGGCGGCGTCGAAGCCTACGACATCGAAGGAGCCGCTCGGCTGGCAACCTTCAATGGCCGAATCGTCGGCGAACGGATCGCCGGAGACGCGCTTGTCACGACAACGAACGGCAGCGTCAGGCTGCAGACGGTCGGCGGCCGGATCGAGGCCGATACGAAGAATGGGGAGATCGACATCCTGGACGTACAAGGCGCCGTCCACGCGGATACGCTCAACGGGCGAATCGCCGTGGCGAGCCCCGTAATCGGCGGTGCTTGGGATATCGGCAGCGCCGTAGGCGAGATCCATGTCGCCCTGCCGGAGCACGGCGATTACAGTGTAAGAGGCTCGGTCACGTTCGGCGACATCACGACGGACCTGCCGCTGGAAGTGAGCAAGAAGACGGTCGAGGGCGAAGTCGGCGAGGGCACCTATCGGATCAGCATCGATGCGAATAGCAGCATCGCCATACAACGTTACCAACCTTATCCGCCGCCATCGAATTGACAAAAATCAAATCATGCACGTACAATGACTATATAGTGAGATTCCACACAGTCTGGTGGATTCGGTTGAACAAACTCTACAACGATGAGGAAGGCGTGAGGGGAATGAGCACGAGCGTAGCCGAAGCAATCGAACAGCTTAAGATGACCGGCGTTCGCATGACCCCGCAGCGCCACGCTATTCTAGCTTACTTAATGAACTCGATGACGCACCCGACGGCGGATGAGATCTATAAGGCGCTGTCACCCCAGTATCCGAGCATGAGCGTGGCGACAATCTATAATAACCTGCGGCTATTCGTGGAAGCAGGTCTGGTAAGAGAGCTGACGTACGGCGATGATTCCAGCCGTTTCGATGCGGATCTATCCGACCACTACCACGCCATTTGCAAAACATGCGGGTCGATCGTGGACTTCGAGTATCCGCCGCTGTTGGAGGTCGAACGCGCAGCCTCGAAGGAGACCGGTTTTGTCGTGGAAGGCCACCGAATGGAAATTTACGGCGTGTGCGGTACTTGCGTGAACACGTAGTATGTTGTTCGAAGGGTTAACTTAAGCAGCATATGGATCGTCTATATACGTACAGGGGCGTGGGCTATGGTTCCGCCTGCTGTACGTTTTCTTTTATCCATCATCATGATAAGACTGGAGGGTTCTGCATTGGAGACCATACGCGTGCGGGCGAATCGGAGGCGGAGCCCGCTGCTGCGGATCATGCTCATCCTGTGTATCCTGGCGATCGCAGGAGCGGGCGGTTACCTGGCATGGCAACGAACGCTGCCGAATACGGAGACGATCGTGCCGGACTACGGCTTCGCTATACCGGTCATGTTCGAGGGCGCTGTGTTGGATACGGAAGCAAAGCTCGACGGCGAGGAGTTGCTGCTGCCGCTGGATACGGTTCAGGCATTGCTTGGCGAGGATGCCGCGATCCGCTACGAGGAAGCGGAAGGCGACGGCTCCGTCATTATGACGACGGCCGGCAAAGTGCTTCACATGAAGACGGAGGCACTGACGGCGACGATGAACAGCAAGCCGTTTCAACTGGCCATCGCGGCTGCGAAAGACGGCGACAAGGTGCTGCTGCCGCTTACGCCTGTGCGGGAATTATACGGCCTGCAGGCCGAGATTGCGGCGGATACGGGCATCGTGACGCTGCTTAAGCCGGGTCAGACGATTCCGCGCGCCGAGGCGTTACCGGTGGAACGCAATGAGGAGAGCGGGGGGCATTGGGCTGCGATTCGCAGCGAGCCCAGCATTCATGCGCCGATCGTGGAACGTATTACGGCAGATAGCGCCGTGCGGATCTGGGGCGAATCGGAAGGATGGTATAAGGTGCAGAGCGCGAGCGGTCATCTAGGCTACGGCGCGAAGTCGGACTATGCGCTAACCGAGGTCGAACGCGTGCCTGAACCGATAGCGGACGAGCCTTACGTCGCTTGGAAGGTGCTGGGCAGCAAGATCAACCTGACTTGGGAAGCCGTCTACAACGTGCCGGCTAATCCCGCCAAGATCGGCGAGATGCCCGGCGTGAACGTCGTAAGCCCAACCTGGTTCGAGCTGATGGATGATGCAGGCACGATCAAGTCGAAGGCTGACCCGAACTACGTGACATGGGCGCATGGACGCGGGATGCAGGTGTGGGCGCTTTTTAACAATAGCTTCGAGCCTGATCGCACGACGGAAGTGCTGAATGATTACGAGACTCGTCTTAAGATGAGCCAGCAATTATTATCTTATGCTCAGATGTACAAGCTGCAAGGCATTAATATCGACTTCGAGAACGTCCACACGAAGGACAAGGAGAATCTCGTGCAATTCGTAAGGGAATTCACCCCGCTTGCGCATGACCAAGGCTTGGTGGTATCGATCGACGTGACGCCGAAGTCCAACAGCGAGATGTGGTCGGCGTTCCTGGACCGCAAGTCGCTGGGCAAGATCGTCGATTTCATGATGGTCATGACGTATGACGAGCATTGGGCTTCGAGTCCGAAGGCCGGCTCGGTGGCGTCGCTGCCATGGGTAGAGCAGTCGGTGAAGCGCATCCTGGAGGAAGACGGCGTGCCTGCGCGTAAGCTAGTGCTGGGCATTCCGCTCTACACGCGCATCTGGACGGAGACGAAGGACGAGAACGGCAAGGTCAAGGTCTCTTCGAAGGCGTACGGCATGGAGACGATCGACAAGCTGATCGCGGAGCGCAAGCTGAAGCCCGTCTTCGACGACGCTGCAGGCCAGCACTATGTAGAGTATGAGGAAGACGGCGCGCGTAATCGCATCTGGATCGAGGATGAGACGTCGATTCGTGCGCGGGGCGAGCTAGCGAAGAAGTATAATCTGGGCGGCGTTGCGACTTGGCAGCGCGGCTTCCAGAAGCCGGCGATCTGGCAGACGCTTCATGAGGCGTTGGAATCCAGACCTTAACGGCTGGTGCGCACGATACGAAAAAAGCTTCTGCATGGCGGGCATTTGCTCGCTTGCGGAAGCTTTTTTGCGCGTTAGCGGGAGGTGGTAGGCGTGTCGGCGGTCGAGTCGGCAGCGTAAGGATTATGCGTCGCCTCGTTCGGATCGAGCGTCAGCTTCGTGCGGCAGAACATGCAGCGATCCGTCTTGCCGAGAATCTTCGTTGCCTTATTGCATTCCGGACAGACGAGCATGGTTGCGCTCGTGGACATCATGCCGGCCCAGAAGTACGTTCCCATGCTTAGCATAAGCGCGATCATGCCGATGACCATGAAGATGCCTGCAAAAATTTTGCCTGCCTGGCCGCCCCAGAAGACGATGCCGGCCGTTCCTGCGATCATGAGGCCCATGCCGACCATGGTCAGCAGCAGTCCCCACAAGCGGAATTCGTTAATCTTAGCGGATTTGAATAGCATAGCGGTGTCACCCTTCTATATTACAAATTGAGAGGTTGTTCAAAAAGTCCGTCTGTGATCGCGAAGCGTTTCGAGAAGCTTACTCGGCGTCGAATCTTGAACGCTGGCGCAATTTCCGGTGCTCATGTAGCTTTGACTACACTCCGCTCCTCAATTGCTACCATCGTCCAACCTTCTTGGCGCTGACAACCGGCCTTTTTGAACATGATCTTTATTGTCGCGACTTTCTGTATCACCGAAGCAGGAAACAGCCCCGTGCTTGTCGAACATATACTTGCCACAGAATATTATTATAGCTTAAACCACTCGCGGAAGCTATACGGGGGCACTATGGTGAAAATAATCACATCGGAATTTGCGGATACCATTCGACAGCGCGACGGCTTGATCGGCCTCATGGCGATCGGCAATCCGTATCGCTACAACCCGTTGATCGACGGGCTGGACCTCTTGTTCTTGGCCGTCATGGAACAGGATGACCCTGATCGCAGGGTTGAGCATGTGCATACCGCCGGGAAGCGGGTGCAGCTGCGGTCCGTTACGCCAGAGGTGTTGGAGCAGTGGATAGCCGGTATCGATAATCGAAGCATTATACCATGGCTCGTACGAGGTGAGATCTTGTTCGATCGTGAGCAATATTTAGAGCGTATCAAGCAGCGGCTGACGGAATTCCCGGAGGAGCTGCGCAAGCAGAAGCTGATCGCCGAGTTCGCCGCGTTCCTGCGCACGAACCTGCAGGCGAAGCAGGACATGCAGGACGGCAACATGCTGGATGCGCATAGCAGTATCTTGAGCTCGCTCCACCATTGGGCGCATATTGCGCTGATCGAGGAGGGCATTCACCCCGAGCTGACGGTATGGGCGCAGATGCGGCACGTGAATCCGGGCATCTATAAGTTGTACGAGGAGCTCACCGTGAGTCCGGAGTCGCTGGAGAAGCGGGTGCAGCTTGTGCTGCTCGCCTGTGACTTCCATGTCATGAGCAAAATGCGTTCGTGCTGCAAGCTGCTCCTCGAGCTGATGGACAGCCGCGAAGAACCGTGGAGCGTCATGGAGCTGCACAGCCATCCGAGCCTGGAGCTGCTGCGGCTCGACCTGTCGCTTTTGCTGCAGAAGCTCGTGATGCGCGGCTATATCCGCGAGGTCGCGGTCATCCCGCCGTCGGGCGACACCGATGCGCTGGAGCTGCAGTACGCGCCGTTGCCGAAGGAAGCGTAGGCAGGGGAAGAGTGAGCGTCGGAGTAGATGCACGTGGACGGGGCGAAGTTAGTGTGCGGGCTGGGCTGAATGGGGCTAGGATGCGCGCGATTGGAGCGGGTGCGGCTGGTCTGGCGAGTAATGCGTGCGGTTGTGTCAGGTGCGGCTGGTCTGGCGTGTAATGCGTGCGATTATGTCGGGTGCGCACGGTCTGGCGAGGAGTACGTGCGGTTGTGTCAGGTGCGGCTGATCTAACGGACACCACGGCCGTTATCTTGAGCATTTTGGGATTTTGCAGATGATAACGGACAGACAGGACCTTATTGCCACTGCGAGGTAGCTATTGAGGCTCAATATTTGCGAATAGCGTCGCTCCAGTCCGTTACGTTTCTGGAATCATTGATTTTCGATGATTAGCGTCGGCTGAGTCCGTTAGATTTAGCTAGTGTTGCGTTCGTCTTGATGTCGCTGCCCTGTGGACGAATGATTTTGCCGCTTGCGGCGCGATGCGTTATTGGATATAATGGGTGTAATTGGATATTCTGACGACAGGAAGCACCTGTCTTGCATGGTCATAGTGACCGTGTGGGGCGGGTGTTTTTTTGTTGCTCGGTTGTGTGACGGTTGCGAAGATTAGGAGTGACTGGAGTTGGAAGAATACGTTAATATTTAAGTAGATTAACAATTCGTAGCGTAAATGGATGATAGAGAGGATGATGATTAATGATGAAGAAAATGTTGGGTTTAATGATTGCAGCGGGCCTTGTCGTAGCTATTGCATCGACTACGAGCGCGGCGGTAACGACGCCGAGGCAATTCAATCTGGATATTAAGGTGCTCTACAACGCGCGGCAGATCGCGTCTGATGTGAAGCCGGAGGTCGTGAACAGCACTGTGTTCGTGCCGTTCCGTGCGGTGTCCGATGCTCTGGGCGCACAGTTGGCGGTTACGCCGGATTGGAAGACGATCACGTTCGCGAAGGGGAGCCGCAAGGTCACGGTGACGATCGGCTCGAAGACGGCGGTCGTGAACGGGAAGAACGTCGCGCTTACGGTTGCCCCGTATGCAACGAAGGGGCGGACGATGGTGCCGACGCGGTTCGTGAGCGAACAGTTGGGGGAGTCGGTCGAATGGGATTCGCTGAGCCGGTTCGTCTGGATCGGGCATAAGAATGTGCCGACGTTGGAGGAAGCAACGGAAGCAAAGGATATAAAGCCATTCCTCCACTACTTTAAAGGAATACATGCAGATAGTATATTGAACAATCACAGGAAGGCCGAAACATATGCCACTGTTCGCGTTATTCGTGAAGAAGATTTTCCGCTCATCGTTGCCGGTGATATTTACTATCGGTTAGACCTTGTAACGACTACCAAGAATGCTAAAGCTTTTCGCGCGGTAACGACTGACAAGGGGGTAATGGGTGCGACTTTTTACTTGCTGCAAACTGGCCAAGTATTGAAGATTAGACAGCCGGCTGGTGTTGAGAGCATTGGAGATATTCGAATCCGATACAATCTCGTTACGAGCAGTTCCGACGAAGATCGATACGGCATTAAAGATTGGGATAAGTTGAACATTTCGGATGCCGAGTATGTCGGAATATATATGCCATCCGATTCGTTGATCTTGGTTGAGAACTATTTTGATAACTAATTCTAAGACCATATGTAGGATGTAGGAGGTGTGAGCGTGCGAAAAAGATACAGAAAACGTATCGTGATCTTGCTGGTTATAGCCTTTATGTTTCCTCTACTCACGCCGTTTACATCGCTTTTTCAAACCGTGAAAGCTGCCGGATTAAATTTCGGGAATACACATATAACGCCTTATAAAGATGAAAAAATAGGTAGTAATCCGCTCAAACGATATGCCGTTGGGTTTATGTCATATGAAATATGGTCGAACTCCGCCGGAAGTTGGACCACAAAAGCTCCAGGCGCAACGGTGGGACCCGCTGATGATCTGAAATGGGACTACACGTTTCCTTTCACGAACCGAATAGTGAGAGATGTAACGGTAAAGCGGTTTGATCCAAATAACACGGATCATGTAAGGTATTTCGATAAGTCGAGAACAGGGGACGCATTCGAGAATTATAAACTATTTAGCTCAACGGTAACGTCTGGGCCGGATATCAGTTCTAAGACTGGACAGGGCAGCAATTCCATTAGGTTTACTGCCTCTCTTACTGGCGAGCTGACAATTGGGAAACATCAAAATATGAGAGAAGAAGAAGGAACAGATATTTGCCCTAGCTGTGCTCCTGGTGTCAAAGTGTATCGCT
Organism: Bacillota bacterium; assembly: GCA_023386495.1. Lineage (GTDB taxonomy): Bacteria > Bacillota > Bacilli > Paenibacillales > Paenibacillaceae > Paenibacillus_I. Next base: position 20,176 of record JAEWJS010000055.1, read on the forward strand.
ATTATTTCCCGATACTCTTTGAATTTGAGCTAGATGGCATCAAGACCACAAGCTTCTACAGCACAGATGGCCAACCGTTGAAGCCTTCGGAAACCATCGACATGGAGAAGGGGCAGACTTACCTAACAACTCTGCCTACAATCGCAGATTATGAATACGAAGGGTATAAAAAATCCACTACAGGATCAGCGCCGACAGGTGCGATCATCCCAGGGCCACCACCGCCAATAAATAACAATGGTTCGAATGTGTTTGATGGTACCTATGACCATTATCAGATCATTCTCTATTACAAGAAGAAAACATCTGACGCTGGCACGATCAACGTTCGGCACATGGTCCGAACGACTGCCGGCGGCCCGTATTTACAGAAGAACGAAAGCACGATCTCCGTGGAAACCTTGCCGCACAACCGAACGATTAGCTCCGACAGCAGCTACGGAACGATCAAGGGCCAGAACGTCGCCTACAGCGGTTACTCGAGCACCGTTAACAGCGGAACGACGGCGTCCGTGTCGCTATCTGCACCATCGCAAATGACCGCCTACGTCTCCTTCTTCTACGAAAACATTTCCGCGTTCACCGGCGACTTCGATCTCATTCCAACCTCGATCGAATACGGCGCCTCTTTCACGTTACGCCCGAAGGATTTTGTATTAAACGGCTGCGCATACAGGGGCCACAAGTGGAAAATCGAACGAAGCGGCACGTATGAATCCAGTTGGCAGACGAGTATGACAAGCGACACGTCCTACTCAAGAAGCAGTTACCCGTGGAATATCGGCGTCGGATCACATAGCGTCTACATGAAGATCTGGACAAGCTGCGGCGAGTCGGATTGGATCGGCTCGAAGACGCTGAATGTATCGAACCCTACGAATAACGATCCGCCGCAGTTCCAAGTCGGATTCGTCTACCCGCATGCGCTGACGACGAAAGTCACGAAGGTCGTTCAGGGGACCAAGCTTCACCTGATCTATATCAATGATCCGACCGTTCCGACGCCGACGGATCCGGACGGCGATGATCTCTATTTCAATGGCTTCGACTTCTTGGCCGGATCGGCCTTCATCAAGTCGATTCCGTCTAAAGCAACCGAATACATCGATGGCTGGCACAACGTGCCGATGGATACGCTGGGCTTCCATAGCGTCTGCGGCATGATGCGCGACCAGTGGGGCGCGACGTCGACGGCTTGTACCTATATCGAGGTCATCCCGCCGAATCCGGTGCCGGTGGCCGGATGTCCGGCCACGGTCATCGAGAATCATCCGGTTGCGATGTCTCTGTTTACCTCCAACCAAAGCTACAGCCCAATGGGACGCGCGATCGATCATACGAGGGACGAGTGGACGAACAGGCTCGCTTCCTACCCGAACGGCACCTTACACGATATCTCAGTCAAGGTCTACCTGGATGTATACGACAGTGCGGGGCTAAAATCACTGCAGCCTGCGGAGTGTACCGTCATCGTCAAGCCGGATCTGCCGCCGATCGCCAAGGCACAGGTTCCATCCGTGGGGATCCGCAATCAGACGATCGCGATCAACAACATTTCCACTAGTCCGGACGGCGACGCGATCACAGCTGCGGAGTGGAAGTATAAGTATGACAGCAACAACAACGGATTCGCCGATGAGGCTTGGATCAACGCATCCGGCACGCTCGCGAAGCTGAACTTTACGCCGACGAAGGTCGGCAAGTACTTATTCTATCTCAAGGTCACTGAAGAATACGGTAAGTCCGACGATACGCTGAGTGATAATCAGGCGACGCTCACGCTAGACGTGCTCAATAACGCGCCGGAGGTTTCTTTTAGCCTGGCAGGCAAAAACCCGCAGCCGGATCTCGATCCGTTCACGACCGTCAGCGCAACAACGATGATGGGATGGCCGGTGTACGTGACGAATGAAGCACGGCTCGTGTATGACAAGCGCAACCTGTGGAAACCCATGAGTGGTAAACTCGTAAGCGGGGAGGGACGTAACTTTGGGCCGCAGATCGCGTCTTTTTACGATTTTACCCAAACCTTAAGCAGCGTAACGAGCCGGAGCTTCGAGGTCTTCCCGCTGGTGAATAACGGATTCGGGAACAATCGACTGTCGCCGTGGCGTTCAACGTCTGCCATGACGTCAACGTTCTCATTCCCGCTGGTGGAGACCAACAAAATGGGTTATAGCAATCCCCCGGAGCGATTGTACAATTTTGGGTATAATGATTGGCCTGTCTTCCAGATTCGCTCGAACAAGAAGAACATTTTCTTTATGGATCAGAAGAGAAGTATTGAATCGGATGGCAGAACGAGATACTTTCCTGAACTGTACGCGATTAACCCAAGCAAGCTCAAGCCTGTCGAACAATTCGTTAGGCCAATGGCCTTTTATCCGAACTATCGATATGAGAATAACGAGTTGCCGTATGACTTTGTGATTGGCAAGCCTCAAGGTTTCAGTAGGCAATTCGGATCCAATTATAGATACATCAACCCGGACTACTTTTCGAAGTGGGAACTAGCGAACGGCCGCTACATCTACATACAGCGACATTGGTATACCGATAGTGACAGTGGCAGCGGATATGATTATCTGCGGGACATTGGTGTATATGATGCAAGAACGGGTCAGTTAATCGGATCATCGTTTGATCATCCCATCCAAAGTACGCTGAATGCAGGGTATAATATGAGCCACACGAAGGGCGACAATATCGTGTTTGTGGGGGAAGAATCGTACAACAGCCCTTCGGAGGGCGTATACTACAGAAAGATGCGCTGGCTTGAAATGTCGCCGAATTTTGAGATCGTGCACCAAGCGGTATGGGAAGCTCCTCCGATTAGCGTGCCGTCCGTGTTGGATTATCAGACCAGATTCTACTTTGGTTACGCGACGGGCGGCTTGATGTTCGATCCATCCGGGGCCATGTACAGTTATCAGTGGTGGGAAAAGAACGGGACCAAATACGATAAGTATGTCACGAAGTATAACCCCGATTACTCGCTGGCATGGCGGTTGCCGGTCTCGGCCAAGGGTCCAACCTACAAAGACACCTGGTATTCGAATTATACGTTCTCAGACACGTTTCCGGGTCTTGTGTACGACTTCGCCAGCAACGAGGTGTTTGCGAAGTTTTGGAGCGAGTATACGCCAGATGGTCACGTGATCCCGACGCCATATGAAGAAATATATGTCATCGATGCTGCATCGGGCGGAGTGAAGCAGAAGCTGAGCTCACGCGACGGCCATGACTTATCCATGTACCACTATGGGAACAAAAATTACCCCGACGGTCCTTATGGATCGACGAATTACACCATCAATTGGTCCGGGCCTCGAATTGCCGGTCCTAACGGCACGATGACCATCGACGGGAATCGGACATCGTTCAATTCAAGCGATAACTATTGTCCCCAATACCAGTGGAGTCAAGGGTCCAATCCGGTCTACAACAGTGCGGGAACGATTGTGGCGCGGGCTGGGGTACCTTGTGGCAACGGGTCGCAATTATTCGGCGAATATATGATGGATGGCGTATATGTTTCCATTACCTCACCTAATAATGGCAACTTAGAGAGGAGGCAGTTAAACATTTCGGTAGGCCCGCCTACGACGACTGCGCCGGTGTTCAAGTCCTTCACGAGCGGCCAATTCGTCTCGGACATATGGCTGTCTGACGCGGAAGTCCGCCACACGTTCCAGATCGAAGACGTCGATTACGACAATGAATGGCTCGGCTTTTCCTTCCGGCTGCAGGACCCGCGCAATCGTTACGCCTGGGAGACGGACGGCCACAACATCGCGCTGACTAAGTATGTGAACGGTGCCCGAACGGTACTGGCCAGCGGCACGTATCCGATACAGGACAAGACGGATTATGCGATTCGCTTGAAGTTCGCAGGCAATAAGATCAATCTCTGGCTCAATAACATTCCGATTCTGGAAGCAACGGACGGCCAGTTCAACACAGGTCGATTCGGTTACTTCTCAGACAAATCATACGTAACGTTCGGCGCGATCCGGCATAAGACAGTCGAGGAAACGGTCGTCTGGTCCGATCAGTATGCCATTTGGGACGCAGGGACGGCAACGGCCGAGGTTCAGTACAGCGGCATCACCTATACGGATCCGGAAAATGACCCGTTAGCCGCGTCCTATCGTTGGACTGTGCAGCATACGCCAAGGTTCATCAGCAACCAAGGCTTATCGGCCAAGCATAACCAGACCTTCTCTTCGGCGCAGCTCACCTTCGATAAGGTAGGGGATTATAACATCCTGTTAGGTGCGAGGGATGATCCGAATCCGAGCTATCTGCATCCGAGCAACGTGTTCGACAGCTATCGCAAGGCTTCTAATGAATTCGGGCGGAAGGTGACGGTCCACCGGCGTCCGATAGCCAACAAGTCGCACGCGATCGCTGCTGACGGCAAGGTACTCTGGACGGACAGCAGCCGCGATCCGGATCGTTACTTGAATGCGTCCACATATTCCACGGAAGCGACGGGAATCGACTATCTGGCCACGAAAGGCATTATCGAGAAGCGATTCTACTACATCACACCGAGCGGAAACCTGGTCAATGCGAAGCTTGTCACCCCGAGCGAAATCGGTACTTACGAGGTGGGCATGGCTGTAAAAGACGAGTACGGCGCATGGAGCGAATACGATATCGACACCGTGACGATCGGGACGCTGCCGCCTCCGAATACGCCGCCGGTTCCTGGGTTCAACAGCAGCTACACGAATACCTACATGGGCGTGCCGATCACGTTCAACTCGACGGCTTATGATGTAGAGGATGGGGCAAGGACAAATCTGCCGCATGCCTACTACATCCGGAAGACCAATGAGATTGCCGAGACGCTGCAGAGCACATCGAGAACGAGTTGGACGAAAACCTTTAACTCTCGAGGATCTTTTATTGTTCGGCAAGTCGTGGAGGATTCAGCAGGCGCAACCGCGCAATTCGAGCGGCAAGTCAATATCGTGAACCGAATCCCGAACGCCAATGTCACGGTGCCGGCCAGCAGCAACCAGGCGGCGCCTACGAAGATGATCGTGCTGCGGCCGACATTCTCATGGACGTATAACGATGCTGATGCAGACGCACAGACACAATATCATGTGCGAATCTATCGTTATAATGGAACGCTGCAGGCGGATACGAATGCTCGAAGCGGCAGCGGGTTGAACTGGTCGCCTACAGTGGACTTGCCCGAGTATGTGAACATGTATGTCCAGGTCAGAGTGTTCGACGGTTACGATTGGAGCGATTGGAGCGGGCCTAAGTATTTCTACATTGAGACGAATCGTCCGCCGATCGCTGATTTTGACTGGCTGCCCGATCCTATCTATGAAGGAGACGAGCTGCGCCTGCTTAACCGATCCTCCGACCCAGACGCCGACCCGTTAACCTACACGTGGGTGGTCACCTCGCCGAACGGTACGCAGCAGACCCACTTAACTGCAGAGCCGCGCTTGCCTCATGTACTTCCAGGTCAGTACCATGTCCGCCTGACGGTGTCCGACGGGAAGGCGAACGATTCGCACGAGGCAACGATCACCGTAAGACCATTGTTCATCGAAGGGGAAGTGAATCATACGGCGCAATGGTATGCCCACCATGTCGATGCAGGTCATGAGACGGAGCACGCTCCAAAAGATTTCTATGCAGGCGAACGTTTGTTGATCCGAGCAGTCGTGGCGCTGGCACCGGTGGAGACGGTAACGGCTAGAATAACTGCTGCCGGGAGAGCCGGCAGTGACTTGTCGGTCGGAGAGGCCTTGCAGCCTCAGGGCGGGTCGGGTCAATTCGCAGGCGATCTGTACGATGAGCGATGGGCATCCGTTACGGAAGGACTAGAAGAAGGGAACTATGCCGTTCAATTTCGTGTCGAATATGCGAATGGCGTCGTGAAAGAAACGGTTGTTCCGATTCGAATCATTGGCAATGTGTACGAGAATGTCGGCGTTCATAGGCGGCAATAACGGGCATTGTCGAGGCTGGGCGAAAATGGCTGTAACTTTTTATCACCCAGCCTTGACTTCCGTCTTGTCGATGTGTTAAATTAGTTTTCGCCGCTTCGAAGGAAGTGAGACGGTGATGCAGGATTGCTGAACTGGCAAAAACATCATCGAAAAAAACACTTGCATTGAAGTAGGCAGATGTGATATCTTATGAAAGTCGCCGCTGAGAGGTTGGCGGCACGAAAGACCAAGCAACACAAGCAATTGTTCCTTGAAAACTGAACAACGAGCGAACTGCCCTAACGATCCTTGGATCGTTAGAAAAGCAATACAAGTAATGAGCTTAATCAACTCAACTTTAATGGAGAGTTTGATCCTGGCTCAGGACGAACGCTGGCGGCGTGCCTAATACATGCAAGTCGAGCGGACCTGATGGAGTGCTTGCACTCCTGATGGTTAGCGGCGGACGGGTGAGTAACACGT
>JAEWJS010000088.1 GCA_023386495.1 Bacillota bacterium
CGGCAATAAGCGAAGAGCGTCTCCCCGGCGGGGAGACGCTCTTCGCTTATTGTTATGGTTATCGACACCGACTGTTACTCGAAGCCCATTGCGCGATAGAGAATGACAGCGGCTTGCGCACGCGTCACCAGACCGTCGGGCTCAATATGGCCGTCGATCCCTTTCACGATGCCCGTCGCAGCCAGCTTAGCCACACTGTCTGCGGCATAATCCGCTACGTCGGATGCATCGGCGAAACCGCTGAGCGAGCCGGAATCTTCGACCGGCTGCCCGACAGCTGCAAGCGCCCGCGTCGTAAGCACCATCATCTCTTGACGCGTGATCGGCGACAACGGATTGAAGCTGCCGTCGCCAATTCCTCGGGCGATGCCAAGCCCCTTCGCAATGCGAACCGCATCATAGTAATAGGCAGTTGCCGCTACATCGGTGAATGCCGAGCCTCCTTCGCTCTGCAGTCCTAAGGCACGAACCAAGAGCAGCAGGAAGTCTGCCCGCTTGATATCTGCAGCGGGATTGAATGCCGTCTCGGATATGCCTTGGACGACGTCGCGTGCAGCCATCGCCTCGATCGCGGCCTTAGCCCAGTCGAGTGCGCTAATGTCGTCGAACGTCTTTTCCACCATGGCTACTGCATACGTGCTAAAATGCGTCGTCGAGAATACGACAGTGCCCGTCTTCGCGTCGTAACGTCCGTTCGGCACCGCTGTCGCGCTCCCCTCGTTATCCAGGTACCAGATGACGATGCTGTTAGGATTCAACAGCTCTTCCGCGGCTGGCTGGTATGGAATCGCGACCGTTACCGGCGCGTTAGGGTTGCGCCACGCAATCGCTTCATTGTCCACGAGCAGCTGCAGGTCAATGGCCGGCCTGCTGCCGATCTGAGATCGGACCGACTCGCTTACGTTGTCCAAGCTCGCTGATCCGATTCGCAGCGATACGTTGCCGGATGGCGCATCCACGCCTGTCAGCATGTTACTCGGAAGCCGAACCGTGCCCACATCCGTTTGAATGGCTATGCTATAAGACTCGCTGCTATTCAGTGCCGCAGGCGGCAGCACCGCTTCGTAGCCGCTTGTGGCAGTGCCCGAAGCGATCGCAATCGTGATTTCCTTCTTCCCTTTACCATCCACGGCAGCCTTCGTCAGCGCATCCTTCAACGCAGCCTCGTCCAGCTTCGTTATCGCCGGCGGTTTCTGCTCTTGCTGCGTCTGACCGGTTGTAGGCGGCGTCGTGGAAGGCGTCTGTTGATTCGCGAATTCGATCACCCCGAACATCGAAGTGTTCTGATAAGATTGCCCCGAAGGATCCGCCCAGTTCGCGACGCTGTCCCTGCTTTTATTCCCGTCTTCATCGTTATTGACCTGAATGTCGAAGCCGATAACGGTTCCTGCCTCCGGCGTTATCATATCGAGCTTGATCGCCGCTTCTACGACATAACCGAAGCCTTCCACGATTGTCACAGCCGACGAATAGTTGTCTGCATTCGCGTGACCGCCGACTGTCTTCACGTTGTTGAAGTTGATTCGGTATTGACCGTCGTCGTCCTCGTAGGTTTCCGTCTTTCCATTGTTCTGGTCGACGAAGATTTCGATCGAATCCTCTTCCCAGGCATTATCGCTCGCATCGCTAAGCAGAGCATCGTTCACGACTGCGTAGACGTACAGATTGTCCGCATCCCACAGCGTCTTGAACTTCGCGGTAGAGCCGCTCGTCCCTTCCACCCATACGTTTGTCGATTGCTCGTTCGCGCTGTTCCATATCGCATCCGCCACGCCGTCGATCGTCGGCGTGCCCCTGCGCGCTAGCGCGTGCTTCGGTGCTGCGACAAGCGTCAGCGTACCATAGCCTGCCGTATCCTGATGCTGCATGTTGCGCGGATCGCTCCAGGATAGGATGGCGCCGTTCTGGCCATGTTCCGAGCCGTCCTGCGCACCGCCCGTCGTGATGCGAAGGTCGAAGTTCACCTGCTTGCCCAGCGCGTTGCCGCCGAGCGGAATTGCCGCCTCCACGACGTAGCCGCCCGTCTTCTCGGACACGCCCTGCGCAGCGCTTCTCAGAATCTCATGCCTCGTGAAGCTGTCTCCGTTCTTGATGAAGATTTCGAGCTTGTCTTCTGCCGTATTCACGCTATCTTGCACGTCAGCGAGCACGTACAGATGGTCCGCGTCCCACAGCGTCTTGAATTTCCCGCCGAATGCCTCTGTCGACTCCGTCTGCAGGGCGACCACTCGATTCCACACATCGTCGATCTTGCCGTCCACGACAGGCGTTCCCTGCGCGGTATTTCCTGTCTTCGTTAAAAGCGGAAGCTTGGAAGGCACGATTTCCTTCACCGCTTCGACCATTCCCCAATACGCCAATTTGGCTTGGTGCCGCTTATCGAACGGGAGAGGAGCATCCTGGCGCGTGATGTCGTTGAAGTTATGCAGCCAAGTGTGATCGTCCGCGATTCCCCACAGCGTGACATTGCTGATCCAGCCTTCGGGGTTGCCCGCTGTCTTGCCCATCTCGTCAAGCCTTACAAGCTCCTTGAACAGTTCCTTGTAGCGATAGCCCATCTTCACTTGGATATCTTCCGGAACCGTATCGTATACTTGGCCCGGGTTCGAGTAGACCGAGATGTCGAGCTCGGTAATCTGCGTATCGAAGCCCGCTTCCGCGAATTTCCGAATGGAATCGGAGATTTGCTGAATCGAAGGTCCGGTGATGTTAATATGCGTCTGATGCCCGACACCCTCGATCGGGACGCCGTCCGCCTTCAGTCTCGTCACCAGGTCGAACAGGAAGTCGCGCTTCTTCGGAACGTGCGTGCTATAGTCGTTGATATACAGCTTCGCAACGCCTGCCGCCGCGTACTTCACCGGATCTGCCGCATACAGCTCATCCAGCACTCTGCGTGTCTCCGTGAATGCGGTGCGAATGAATCGATCTCCTGTCAGTCGATACCACATGCTGTCCCGCATGCCGTCCGGCCTGCCTTCGTCGATTACCTCATTGACGACGTCATACGATGTCACGATATCCGCGTACTTCGGTACGACTTCCTCGATATAAGCCGTTAGCCGGCTCAGGATAAGTGCCTCGTTCTCCGGCGTGCGCGTCAGGAAAGCATCCCCGTCCTTGAGCATCCAGTCCGCCCCTTGGCTGTGCCACAGCAGCGTATGGAAGCGCAGGTCCATGCCGTTGTTCCTCGCATAGTCCGCTACCTGGTCTGCCGCGCCGTAGACGCGATCCGTCGGGTTCGGCGCGATCGAAGCCGGCTTCATGGAATTCTCGGCGACGACCGAATTGTAATGCTTCAACAGCAGCTGGTTCGCCGTACCGGTGAATTTATCCGGTTCCGCGGCAGCGCCAAGCTTGAAATATTCGGCATACAGATCCTTGAGATTGTCCAGTTCGGTCTGAATCGGGAGCGGTCCCGCTACCGGTCCAACATACGCAAGCGTAAAATCGTCCAGGTAGAACGATCTCGGCCCGCCGTTGTCGTCAGCCGTCTCCACGTAGGCACGCAAGACGGTAGGCACGGTCCGGAGCGTAAAATTGCCCGACAGCTGTACCCATTCCGCATCCGTTACCGTGGCGTTGGCCGACACGTTGGCATAAGCGTTGTCGCCGGACTGCACGCTGATTCTCAGCCGCGTCGGCTCTTGCCCAGGCGCCATCTTCACCCAGCCGGACAAGCGGTACTCGTGATTCCGGTGCATCTTGCCCATTACATTCAGGATCGGGCCGTCATATTGCGATTCGGCGGTCGTCAGCAGGCTGTACTGCCCGCCATGGCTGTCGGCGGTCGTGACCTCGATGCCTCCGGCGCCGTTTCTGCGCGTGAAGCCCTGCGTCGTGCCGTCCTCGTAATCGGCCGTGATGCCAGATTGGTCAAGCACTTCCTCGATCTTGAAATCATCGATGACGATCACGTCCGCGACTATTGAGCTCTCCACGTAAAGCGTTAGGACCGCCATCTCCGATGCGACTTGATACGTGCCGGACAATTGCACCCATCCGCCGTCGCCGATCTGAGCGCTAGCAACCGTATCATAACTTGTCCCTGCGCCTTCAGCCGCGCCCTTGCGTTCGACCGACAGCTTCACCTCGCTGGCGTCGCCCGACTTGCCAGGGAGCATGACATAGCCGCTGACCTTGTAGGTCTTGCCCGCTTCCATAATGCTCAACACGTTCAGGCTAGGCCCGTTCCAGGAATCGGCCCTGCCGCTGTGCTGCAAGCCATTCGGCGCAGAGCGCGCATGCGCGCTTGTCACCGCAACTGTGCCGCCGCCGCGTGCCGACCATTGCTGCGTCGTACCATCGTCGAAGTTGTAGATATGCCCCGTATCCGTGTCATCCGGTGCAGGCGATATCATCTCGATCCGGACATCGTCGATCAAGAAGCTTACTGTTGCGTCACTCGGTACTTCAAAATAGATCTTCGTTACCGTCGCGGTGTACGTTCCCTGCAGCAGCGTCCACTCCGTATCGTTCACCGGCGTCTCGCCGACGATCTGCGGGAACGAATTATCGTCGTTCTCGGACATCTTAATCGTCGCTGTCGTTACGGGCTGACCGGACTTCAGCTTCGCGCGCGCCGTCACCTTGTACGTAGCGCCTGCGTCAAGCTTGGCGTTGTTCAGTTCCGCGCCATGCCACGCAGCCGAGCGGCCGAATGCATGCAGCGCCTGCGCACCACCGTACACTTCGTCCGTAACGGTCGCTACCTGTGCCGATCCTCTCGGCGCCCAGCCCTGCACGCCCGCTTCGAAGTCGTATACGAACACCTCACCGCTCTCTTCCTTGTAGCCTTCAGGAGGCGCTGTCAACTTTGCGGTGAACGTGTCGAGATAATACGACACCGTTGCGCTGTCCGACTGCACGTAGAGCTGGTAGCTCGTGGCGTTCGTATTCAGCGTATGGCTGGCTTTGAGCTCCGTCCAGCCGTCAGCGGTCACCTGCTCGTTCTTCAGATTGAGATAGCGGCCGCCGTCATCGGGCAAGCCTTCTTGATTGATGGACAGGATGAGCGCAGCCGGCTCCGTCGTCCCTTCCAGCAGCTTGCCGTAGATCGAGAATTCGTAAGTAGCTCCCGGAATTAGTGCATCCAATGCTAATCCTGGTCCATTCCATGTCTCTGTCCTGCCTTCAGTCTTCAGACTGCCTGTCCCGCTCTGCGCAGTGTAAGTCGACTGCGTGACGGTCTCCGTGCCTCGTTTGAACCAATCGTCCGTTCCCGAGTCGAAATTGCCGGACATGACGATATCTCCGACAGCCGCTCTAGCGGTCGGAGCGATCCATACCTGCGGGATCAACAATGCGATCGCCAGCAGTAAGGACACGAATACTTGATATTTCCCCCGCATTCTTACTCATCCCTCCAGTTGTCTGATTTGATGCGATAGATCGCAGCTCTCCCTAGGGAAGCGCTTCCAATCCAGTCCTATCCATATTACTTCGTCCAGCCGCATTCCCAACACCCAAAGAACTATAGCATTCATTGTAGAAATCTCACATTTCGCGAAACGAGATTCGGCAAGTTCCGCACATATCCGCAAATTATTCCAAGATAAACCAGTAACTAGAAAAACCGCCCAAGGCTTCTGCCTCAAGCGGTTCTTATAGCGGCTACTTGCATGTAACGTTTCATTTAAGCTTTATCGATACTCGCGCATGACCGTCCATCCCAGACCGAATGGATCGCGCAAGGTCAAGAACCAGGCAAATCCTGCATCGCGAATCTCTGCGTTCGAGGCCCCAGCTGCCGTCAGCGCCTCCTTCAACGGTTCGAGCTCGCGCCTCGTCTTGAAATGGAAGCGCGTCCGATGAGCCGTATCCGTGCCCGCATTCTCTGACGAATCCGTCTCCGGTACCCCTTGCAGCAGCAGATTAGGCCCCTTGTACAGCGTCAAGAGATAGAAGTCTCGCTCCTGCTCCATTAACGGTTTGAATCCCAGATGCTCCTTGTACCACGCTGCCGCAGCGTCGATCTCCCGAACCGATACATGCATCACAATGTCCTCGACGCTATCCAATACAGGCAGTGCGCGCGCTTCCTGCTTCGGCAGGTCAGGCTCCGGGATCGGGGTCCAGCCGTTCTCCCTGAACATCGCAATGACCTCGCCTTCGCGAAGCGCTCGATTGTACAGCCGAATATCATCGATCAAACCGCGATAATAGAAGTAAGGCTCGTCCGTCGACTTGCGGCCGATGAAGAGCGGCTCGTCATCCGCGATAGCAAAGTTCCCCTCCGCCTCGCTGATTAGCTCGCCGTTCTTGTAGAGCCGAAACCGTCGGGCCTCGTAGGTGACGACGATGTGATACCAATAACCGGCACGCAGGGGCGAGTCGACATAGAGATCGGGCTCGGTCAGGAATCGATGAAACGTAATGCTCGAATCGTACGTGCTCAGTTGAAATACGCGCCGCTGATGGTGGCCGTCTTGCGACACGATTGCATGGCACCAGCCTTCTTGTTGCGCGAGGTCGTCATAACAGCACCAGACGGATATCGTAAAACCGTCCGACTGCAGGCGAGGCGCCGGGTCGACGACGATGTAATCGTCTATTCCGTCAAATTGCATGGCGCCGCCCTGCCGGCCGAACCTGTCCGAGCAAGCGACCGCTCCTGAGACTGCCCCATGACGTCCATTACCGCTGCTATCTTGGGCATTGCCGTCGAGCCGATATTCCGCGAATAGCCCCTGCTTCAGATCGATCGAGCTCCTGCCGAACAGCTCATCGAGCGTTACCCCAAACGTCTCGGCCAGCGCCGGGATGAGCATGACATCCGGGCAGGATTGCCCGTTCTCCCATTTGCTTACCGCTTGGTAGGTTACGCCAAGCTTCCCCGCCAGTTGTTCTTGCGTATACCCATTTTGCTTGCGCAGCAAGCCGATCTGCTTAGACAGGCTTGATCCATAGTCCACTCGCTCTACCGCCCTTCTTCCGTTTCATGGCTTCATTGTAAAGCATCTACGCCCCCGAAGGTATCGCCCATTCGTAGAGTCCGGCCCCCTCCTTGCTCAACCACCGGTTGAGTTGAGCCATCCCTACCCTCGCGGCGGACAAGCAATCCGCCGTTCATTCCCCTCCCCCTCGCCCGGCGAAGACGGGTGGCGCTGTGTGCGAGGAAAGGGAAGCGGAGCGAAGTATCGCTCGGAGGAGTTTACGTCCGCCTTTGGGAGCCCTTTGCCACCGCAAACGTCTCATCAGGCAAAGGGCGGACAACAGCGGCCGGAGAGCGATACATTCGCGGAGCTGACCGCCTCCATTCCCCCAGCAACGCAAAAAGGCCCGGATTTCTCCGGGCCCTCCCTCTTACATGCTAAGCCATTTCTTAAACATATGCTTCGTCGTATCCTTGTTGATCGCCGCAATCGACGTCGTCAGCGGGATCCCCTTCGGACAAGCGCGCACGCAGTTCTGCGAGTTGCCGCAGCCTTCGATGCCGCCGTCTTCCATCAGCGTCTCGAGGCGCTCTTCCTTGTTCATCTCGCCCGTCGGGTGAGCGTTGAACAAGCGAACCTGCGAGATCGCCTGCGGCCCGATGAAGCTGTTCCGATCGTTCACGTTCGGGCAAGCTTCCATGCAAACGCCGCACGTCATGCACTTCGACAGCTCATACGCCCATTGGCGCTTCGTCTCGGCCATCCGCGGGCCGGGACCGAGGTCGTACGTGCCGTCGATCGGGATCCATGCCTTGACGCGCTTCAGCGCGCCGAACATCCGCTCGCGGTTGATGACCAGGTCGCGTACGACCGGGAACGTGCGCATCGGCTCGAGCCGTACCGGCTGCTCCAGCTGATCGATCAGCGCGGAGCAGGCTTGACGCGGCTTGCCGTTGATGACCATCGAGCACGCGCCGCACACTTCCTCGAGGCAGTTCGATTCCCAGCACACCGGCGCAGTCGAAGCGCCTTCGGCGTTCTTCGGATTGCGCTGGATTTCCATGAGCGCGCTGATCACGTTCATGTTCGGCCGATAAGGCACCTCGAACGTCTCGGTATACGGCTTCGCATCCGGCTGATCCTGCCGGGTAATGATAAACTTGACCATCTTGCTGCTAGTCGCCGTTGTCGTCTCCGCCATCGTTATTCTCCTTTCTTCTTGTCGGTCGAATAGTCGCGTTTACGAGGCGCGATCAGCGAGACGTCAACGTCTTCATAGCTGATTTGCGGCCCTTCTGCCGTCCATTTGGCCTTCGTCGTCTTCAAGAACTGCTCGTCGTCCCGCTCCGGGAACTCCGGCTTGTAGTGCGCGCCGCGGCTCTCGTTGCGCATAAGCGCGCCCAGCGTCATCGCTTCGGACAGCTCCAGCATGTTCCACAGCTGGCGGGTGAACGCTACGCCCGCATTGTTCCAGCGCGCCGTGTCGTTGATGTTGATCGATTGGTAGCGCTGCTTCAATTCCTTGATCTTGTTGATCGTGTCCTGCAGCTTATTATTGTAACGAACGACCGTCATGTTGTTCGTCATCCATTCGCCAAGCTCCTTGTGAATGACGTACGCGTTCTCGTTGCCGTTCATCTTCATGATCGATTCGTACTTCTCCGTGTGACGCTTCTGCTCGCGGTCGTACACCGCAGAGGAGAGATCTTCGGCCGACTTCTTAAGCCCCTTGATGTATTCGACTGCCTTCGGACCGGCCATCATGCCGCCGTAGATCGCCGATACGAGCGAGTTCGCGCCCAGACGGTTCGCGCCGTGGTATTGATACTCGCACTCGCCGGCCGCGAACAAGCCCGGCACGTTCGTCATCTGGTTGTAGTCGACCCACATGCCGCCCATCGAATAGTGGACCGCAGGGAAGATTTTCATCGGGATTTTGCGCGGATCGTCGCCCATGAACTTCTCATAGATTTCGATGATGCCGCCCAGCTTCACGTCGAGCTCCTTCGGATCCTTATGCGACAGATCGAGGTAGACCATGTTCTCGCCGTTAATGCCCAGCTTCTCGTCTACGCAGACCGCGAAGATCTCGCGCGTCGCGATATCACGCGGAACCAGGTTGCCGTAAGCCGGATACTTCTCTTCGAGGAAGTACCATGGCTTGCCGTCCTTGTACGTCCAGATCCGTCCGCCTTCGCCGCGCGCCGATTCGCTCATGAGGCGCAGCTTATCGTCGCCTGGGATCGCCGTCGGGTGAATCTGAATGAACTCGCCGTTCGCGTAGTACACGCCTTGTTGATAGACCGCGCTCGCGGCCGTACCTGTATTAATAACCGAGTTGGTCGTCTTGCCGAAAATAATGCCAGGACCGCCAGTTGCGAGAATGACGGCATCCGCGCGCATCGTGTGCACTTCCATCGAGCGAAGATCCTGGCCCGCGATGCCGCGGCATACGCCGTCGTCATCGATGATCGCGCCGAGGAATTCCCAGTGCTCGTACTTCGTGACGAGACCCGCTGTCTCCCAGCGGCGTACTTGCTCGTCCAGCGCGTACAACAGCTGCTGGCCCGTCGTTGCGCCCGCGAACGCGGTGCGGTGATGCTTCGTCCCACCGAAACGGCGGAAGTCGAGCAGACCTTCCGGCGTCCGGTTGAACATGACGCCCATCCGGTCCATCAGGTGGATGATGCCCGGCGCCGCTTCGCACATGGCTTTGACCGGCGGTTGATTCGCGAGGAAGTCGCCGCCGTATACCGTATCGTCGAAGTGCTCCCAAGGGGAGTCGCCTTCGCCTTTCGTATTCACTGCGCCGTTAATGCCGCCTTGCGCGCAGACCGAGTGAGAACGCTTGACCGGAACCAGCGAGAACAAGGCCACTTGCATGCCCGCTTCGGCCGCTTTGATCGTCGCCATCAAGCCGGCAAGTCCGCCGCCGACGACGATGATTTTATTGTTAGCCATACTTTAATCGCTCCTTCTATACAGACTAGCCGATATTGAGTACCGATTGCAGGGCTGCGCTTACTTCGCCGAATTCGTCGCCGCGGAAGACGAAGATCGTCGACAGGAACATCGCGGACACGATCACGAAGATGACCATGCAAATATAGGAAGAGACACGCTGTGCGCCCGGGCTTACCGTAATGCCCCAGCTGACCAGGAACGCCCACAGGCCGTTCGAGAAGTGGAACACCGATGCGATAATGCCGATCACGTACAGGGCAAGATAGAAGCCGTTCGAGGCAATCTCATGCATGACGACGCCGAGTCCCTCATGCGTCTCGTTGCCGATCAGCACCTGCCATCTCGTCTGGTAGACATGCCAGAAGACGAAGATGAACGTGATGACGCCCGAGATGCGCTGCAGCGCGAACGCCCAGTTACGCCCGTACTTGAACTGTCCCGTATTGATGTTCGATTGGAAGGCGATGTACAGGCCGTAGATGCCATGGAACAGGATCGGCAGCCAGATGACCACGATCTCCAGCACCACAACTAGCGGCAAGCTGTTAATGAATGTTACGGCGCTCTTGAACCGCTCCGCTCCGCCTTCTACCGCAGAGAAGTTCGTCAGCAGATGGCTGATGAAGAACAGACTGAGCGGAATGACCCCCAATAGCGAATGAAGCTTGCGCGAATAATACGAATTCCCTTTCATAACGTAAGCGTTCTCCTTTCCGGACTGGACGTGCGTGTAAACCACTAATCATTGTATACCCCGCTGTGTGGAGCGTCAACATTCGACATTCACACAATTGCCATACTTCCATGCTACTCTTTTTCAGCTTATAATGGAATTGCATATTTATTATATATAGTTATACCTAATTGACATAAGGGAGCTGAACCGATGCTTGAGGAGCTGCATGCTTTCGCCACCGTGGTCGAGGAATCGAGCCTCAATCGCGCATCCGCTGTGCTTAATATCTCACAACCCGCGCTGTCGCGCAAAATCGCCAAGCTGGAGGCCGATCTCGGCACCCAGCTCTTCCGAAGAATCGGCAAGCGGCTGGAGCTGACGCGCGTCGGGCAAGCTACCTATGATTATGCCCTGGAGACGAGACAGCGACACAATCGCTTCCTTCAGTCGATCGCCGAGCACAGCTACGCAGGCCGCGCTTCGATCATGATCGGCGCCAGCTTAACCACGCTGCAGACGACGCTGCCCGACCTCATCCAGATGATGACCGAGTCGCATCCCGAGGTCGACATTAAGGCCGTCACGGGCAAGACGCATGAAATCGTGTCGCTCGTCCGCGACAAAAAAGCGGACCTCGGCATCGTCGCTTCCACGATCGACGAGCCTTCGCTCCACTGCGTGCCGCTATTCGACGACCATCTGGAACTCGTGCTTCCCAAGGGTCACTATATTTCCGACTATACGACGGCTGCCGGCGCAGGCATGAGCATCACGGAGCTGAGCGGGTTCCCGATGATTCTGTTCGCCAAGGGCACCTGGTACCGGATTCTCACTGACGAGCTGTTCGCGAAGTACGATCTGCAGCCGGACGTCCGCATGGAGATCGACTCCTTCGAGGCGATCCTGCGCCTCATGCATACTTGCCGTGCCGGCACGCTGCTGCCGAAGTCCTACATGCGGGAGCAGCTGCTTGAGGATAATGAGCTTATCGTCATTCCCGTTCGCGAGCTGGAGGAGACCACGCGGACAACTTCCTTGATCCATCCGGAGCTCGAAGGCTCGAACCCCGCTATTCGTTGGTGGATCGAAGAAATTGCCGCGCATTTCGGAAGCCGGCCGACCGGTTAATTGCCTACGGCCTCGTGGATACGGATCCCTCGAATTGCTCGATCTGGCTATTCGTGCCGATGACGACAAGCACATCCTTCTCCTCCAGCGTATCTGACGCAGACGGCGCGATAATGACGCCATGCTGCTTGTTGATCGCGACGACGCTGCAGCCGAAGCGTGCCCGCGGATTCAGCTCCTGCAGCGTCACGCCGTCGAGACACCTCGGCACGGATAATTCCGCGATCGTGTAGTCCTTCGACAGCTCGATGTAATCGAGCAGGTTCGGCTGCACCAGCTGATGCGCCACGCGCACGCCCATGTCGCGTTCGGGATAGATGACGCGGTCGACGCCGATTTTGTCCAATACCCGCCCGTGCAGCTCGCTTATCGCCTTAGCGACAACCTGCTTCACGCCGAGATCCTTCAGCAGTATGGCCGCCAGGATGCTCGCTTGGATATCGTCGCCGATCGCGACGACGCCGCAGTCGAAGTTCCGGACGCCGAGCGAGCGCAGCACCTCTTCGTCCATCGCGTCCGCCACGACGGCATGCGTCAAGTAGTCGCTCATCTCGTCCACGATCTCTTCGTCCGTGTCGATACCGAGCACCTCGTAGCCCAGCTTGATCAGTTCCTTGCCGAGACTGGAGCCGAACCGGCCTAAGCCGATAATAACGAATTGATTCTTCTTCATGCTGTGCGTTGCTCCATTCTTATCCGATTATGATTGTGCCTTCGGATGGCCGGTAACGTTCCTTGTCGGTTCGCAGACCGAGTTCCTCCGTCGCGCATAGTATCATCGTGACCGCCATGACCAATTCGTCGCAATGAAACAAGCCGAAGTATAGCGCACGTCCTGACGGCATATCGTACAAGAAACGGCTCGCGAACGGCAGCATGCCTGCCGCCGAGCATGACGCGCCGAATCAGCCGGGTAATCCCCGCCAAGCAGAAGGCAATACAAAAGAGCATTGGAAACCCAATGCTCGCGCGCGATGAGTCCTGTCGTCATAAGCCTACGAGGTTAGCTGTCGGATTCGGGCGCTACAGGCCGCCCTATCCAAGCAAGGCGATTGCTCGCCCTGCCCGGAATTCACCCCATGCCGCAGGATAACGGCCGTCTTGGCCGCAGCAGCAGTTGGTTCCCCCGTTCTCTATTCGAGATTCGGCTCGTATTCGGTTGTTCGTCGTCAATGTACCGATTATAGCGGGATTGCACAGGGTTGACAAAACGAAAGAAACGACGAAAGCGAACCATCCGCACTCGAATCGTCTTGGTTTGGCCGATTGACGACAGGTTCTCTATTATTATTACCCCATTATCTCGCTCAGGATGGGAGAATCCAAGCAAATCGCTTTAAATTGCCAGCAATCGTATGTTATCGTACATGTATGCGTTTAATCGTTAGAAAATCGCCCAAATGAGGTGTACACATGCAACGACCGCTGATTGAACCGCGTTGGAATGTTATCTACGGCTGGGGAGCCGCCCTGCTCGTCGTATTCATACTCATCCAGATTATCCCTTCCACGATGGGCTCGCTCTCGTCGGATGAGTACGACGTTATCGAGAAGCCCGAGGCCGAGTCCTCCGCGGCCCGCTTCATTCAAGAGAGCTTCGGCGAGTCGATCGTCTCCACGGCAGCGGTCCACCAAGCGCAGCGGGTGCTTTACGGCTACTTGGCCAAGGAGAAGCTGATCGATTCCTACGAGAAGCAGTACGGGGACGATTACCCGACCGATACGTACCAGGTCGAGGTGCGAAGCACGACGACAACCGATCGGTTCGAGCGCGTCCGATTCGTCCAAGTCCATATGAAAACAGGCGAGGTCATTGCCTGGAATGAGGTGAAGGACGGTCCGAACCGGGCCGAGGAGGGGCTGTCGTTCAGCGCCGCTTCACTGGCTGCCGTCGCCTTTGCTTCGGAGAGAGGGCTGCGCGAGCAAGAGCTGCAAGTCCGCGGGCTGCCGGAGCGGGACGGGGCGATTGTGATCGATGTCGCAGGCGCGAAGATCGGGGAAGCGAAGCTCGCGATTCGCGTCCGGGCGAAGGAGCTGCCAAGCGGCGAAGTGTCGGTCGTCGAGTATAAGCCGCGTTTCGAGGCGCCCGAACGCTACGTGTCCTATGTGACGCGCCAGGACCAGATCTCGGGCATTGTTACCTTTGCCGGTTATCTAGGCATGACCTTCGTCCTGTTCGTGCTGTCGATCGTGTATGCGGCGCTGACGCGGAAGCATACTTCCTTCCTCCGCGGACTGCTCCTGACAGGCTTGTTCTTCGTCTTCTACTGCGTGAACAACATCAATATTTATGACGGCATCCGCGCCAGCATTGGCGAAGTGGCTGGCGCTGGCACGCTGACAGATCTCGGTGTCGCCTTACAGATGGGCTTCACGCTCGTCATGGCGGCATCCGTCTACTTCGCCCTCGTTGGCGGGGACGGCTTATGGCGGCAGATGGGCCGCAACCTGTGGGTCCGCCGCGGGGAGCAAGGCTTCGGCGAGCATACTTGGCGCGCGATGAAGATCGGGTATTGGGCGGCCTTCATCTTCCTGGGGCTGCAGTCGATCATCCTGATCGTCATGGAGCGCGGCTTCGGCACATGGGCGACAAGCGACGTGACGCAATCGCCGCTGAACTTCGGCTATGCCTGGATATTCCCGCTCTTGGCATGGTGCGCAGCGATCTCCGAGGAAGCGGTATACCGGCTGTTCGGCATCGCGATCTTCCGCAAGTGGTTCAAGAACAGCTTCCTTGCTTCCATTATTCCGACGATCGTATGGGCATTCGGCCATGTCTCCTACCCGATCTATCCTTGGAGTACGCGGCTGATCGAGCTGACGCTGCTCGGCCTGCTCTTCTGCTACCTCTTCCTGAAGTTCGGCTTCGCGGCCGCCGTCTTCACGCATGCGATCATCGACAGCATCCTGATGTCGCTCTCGCTTGTATTCCTGGGCGGCGCGGTGAACATCGTCGCAGGCATCGTCTACGTGGTGCTTCCGGTCGGCATCGCTTGGGCGATACGCCGGTGGGACCAGACGAGGCCACTCCGTTCCGGCGGCCATCGCGTCCAGTATTAGCCTTGCATAAGAGCATTAGGAACAGCCTTGCATCCATGGATGCAAGGC
>JAEWJS010000096.1 GCA_023386495.1 Bacillota bacterium
GCCTAGAAGGACGCTGGAGGGAAGGTAGAGCGCCTGTCACCTGAGTGAACGGGATAGTGCCTAGAAGGACGATGGAGGGAGGGGGCGAGCCCACTGCCTGATTGAACGGGATAGTGCCTAGAAGGACGTTGGAGGGAGGGGAGCGAGCCCACTGCCTGATTGAACGGGATAGTGCCTAGAAGGACGCTGGAGGGAGGGAAGAGAGCCCACTGCCTGATTGAACGGGATAGTGCCCAGAAGAAATTGGAACAGGGGGGACGCGACGATCTCCTGATCGCGCAGGTCTTCGGATAAACTTACCCTGTTCGACAAATCCTACAACGGATGGTTGACGAACATAAGGGAGGATCAGCAAGTGGCGACTACGAACACCGGCAGCGGCAAATTCAAAGACATGACCATGTCGTCCAAGGAATACAAGGCATTCGCCAAAAAAAGAGAGCCGTCGAGATCCGTCGCCGGCAATTGCCTTCGCGCGTTTGTCGTCGGCGGACTGATCTGCGTGCTCGGACAAGCGATTCAGAACGGCTACATGAGCTGGTTGAAGCTATCCAGCACGCAGGCCAGCAACCCCACGGTCGCGACATTGATCTTCATATCGGTCATCCTGACGAGTCTGGGGGTCTACGACAAAATCGCGCAATGGGCGGGGGCTGGGACGGCCGTACCGGTGACAGGGTTTGCGAACTCGATGTGTTCGGCCGCGCTGGAGCATCGAAGCGAGGGGCTTGTGCTCGGCGTAGGCGGCAATATGTTCAAGCTCGCCGGCTCTGTCATCGTGTACGGGGCAGTTGCGGCTTTCTTGGTTGGCCTCGTGCACGTCATTTTCGGCCTGGGAGGGCAGTAATATGCTGCGCGGCAAGCAAACATGGTGGTTCGAGAATCGCCCCGTCATTGTCGGAACGGCAAGTGTTGTGGGGCCGGACGAAGGAGAGGGGCCGCTCGCCGGCGACTACGATCTCGTGCATCCGGAACTGGACCTCGGCCAAAAATCATGGGAGAAGGCGGAAAGGCTGCTGCTTGAGCAAGCGGCGAAGATGGCGATCGTTCATGCAGGCATCGAGAAGAGCGACGTGCAGTTCTTCGTAGGCGGCGACCTGATGAATCAGATCATCAGCAACTCATTCGCTGCCAGAGATTTAGGTGTCCCGTACATCGGCGTGTTCGGTGCATGCTCGACTTCAATGGAGTCGCTCGCGCTGGCGTCGATGTTCGTGGATTCGGGCAATGCGGAGCATGTGCTGGCCGGTACGTGCAGCCATAATTGCACCGCGGAGAAACAGTTCCGTTACCCGACCGAATACGGTTCGCAGAAACCGCCGACGGCCCAATATACCGTGACAGGCGGAGGGGCAGCGATTGTTGCGAAGAAGGGAATCGGCCCGGTTGTCACGTGCGCTACAATCGGCAAAATCGTCGACCTGGGCATAGCGGATCCGTTTAACATGGGGGCGGCGATGGCGCCGGCGGCCGTCGATACGATTCAGACGCATTTTAACGACACGGGGCGCATGCCTAAGGATTATGATTTAATCGTAACCGGCGATCTGGCAAAGGTCGGCCACCAGATCGCGACGGACCTCCTGCAGCGCAACGGCGTGCCTATGCAGGATACGACGTTCAGCGATTGCGGATTGATGGTCTATGACATCGACAAGCAGAAGGTACAGGCAGGCGGCAGCGGCTGCGCTTGCTCGGCTGTCGTCACGTACGGACATCTGCTCAAGCGGCTCAAAAAAGGCGAATTGAATCGCATCCTCGTCGTTGCGACAGGGGCGCTATTGTCACCGCTGTCGTACCAGCAGGGCGAGACGATCCCTTGCATCGCGCATGCGGTAGCGATCGAGAGAGGAGATCTGTAGCATGCAATTCTTATGGGCATTTCTGGTCGGCGGCGGCATCTGCGTCATCGGTCAACTCATGTTTGACGTAGGCAAGCTTACGCCGGCGCATACGATGGCCACCCTCGTCGTGGCAGGAGCAGTCGTAGACGGATTGGGCTGGTACGATCCGCTTATCGAGTTCGCCGGCGCCGGCGCGACGGTTCCGATCACAAGCTTCGGCAATGCGCTGGTGCATGGCGCCTTGACGGAGCTGCATGATACGGGCGCGATCGGCGTCATTACCGGCATGTTCAAGCTGACGAGCGCGGGCATATCCGCTGCGATCATATTCTCCTTTTTGGCTGCGCTGGTAGTAAGGCCGAAAGGGTAACGGAATTGGAGGATCCTGTGTGATCCTCCAATTATTTTAGAACAGATCGACAATTGTACACAGCATAAGCCTTCCTGTAAAATGGTAAATAGGAATCACTTCTATCTATCGGGAGGTTTTGCAATGGACAACCGCACCAATGATCTGCAGCTCGTAAACGCAATACGACGCAATCTTGAAAGCTGTATCCTCGGCAAATCGGAAGAAATCAATAGATTGCTCGCCGCGCTGCTTGCCGGCGGTCACGTGCTGCTCGAAGATGTTCCGGGCACTGGCAAAACCCAACTTGTGAAAGCGCTCGCTAAAGCTGTGGGCGGACAGTTCCGACGGATCCAGTGCAACCCGGATTTGCTTCCTACCGATATAACAGGCGTATCGATCTATCATCCGAAGGAAGAGACGTTCCTCTTCCGTCCGGGTCCGATCATGGCGAATATATTGCTGGCAGACGAGATTAACCGCGCGACGACCAAGACGCAGTCCGCGCTGCTCGAAGCGATGGAGGAACGGCATGTTACCGTAGACGGCGTCTCCCATTCGCTGCCGCAGCCGTTCATTCTGTTCGCGACGCAGAATCCGATCGAATTCGAAGGCACCTACATGCTGCCCGAGGCGCAACTGGACCGCTTCATGATGAAGCTGACGCTTGGCTATCCCGACGACAAGACCGAGCGCCAAATGGTGATGAACAGCCATGCCGATCAGGCATTCACGCGCGTGGAGCAGGTGGCGGATATTTCCGATGTGGCACGCATGCAAGAGCAGGTACGCACCGTGCATGTGGATGAGGCAGTCGGCGATTATCTCGTTCGCGTTATACGCGCGACCCGCGAGAACCAGAGCGTGCAGCTTGGCGCAAGTCCGCGTGCCGCGATCTCCTTGATGACGGCCGCGCGTGCGAACGCCTACTTGGAGGGCCGCGACTATGTCATTCCGGACGACATTAAGCGGTTGGCTGCCCATGTGCTGTCGCACCGGATTATTCTGCACACCGACGCCCGCATGAACGGGGTGACGACCGAGGAAGTCATTACCCAGACGATCGAGCAGACGAACGTACCTGTCCGAATGGAGCGCTGACAATGGAAACCGCCAGGGCCATGAACTATCGTTGGCGGCTGACGGGCGTCGTATACGTTAGCTGTTCATTGTTCCTATTATTCCAAGGCGGCAAGACGTCCTTCATGCTATTCTGCATTCTTAATGTCCTCATTCTCTATCTTGCATTAGGCAAGCTCAGCGGAATCGGCATGGTAAGAGGGACGCGATCGCTCTCCGGCATCGGCAGCCATCATGATAACGTGCTGAGCGCAGGTACGCGCCTCGACGTGCAGTTGAATGTTAAGATCCCGGGCTATTGGCCGATCCCCTATGTGCTCGTGATGGATCGCCTGGAGCGCAAGGGCGGGAAGAGCATGCAGTTCGAGGTGTCCTTCATCCCGGATTTTCGCCGTAACGGACTGGTACAATACTCGACGCCGCCCCTTACCCGAGGCTGGTATTCGTTCAAGCCGACGGAATGCGTGACGCGCGATATTTTCGGACTGTTCGAGCATACGGGGCACTTCGAATCGGGGTCAACGTTCACGGTTCTGCCGCAGACGATTCCGATCCGCCATTGGAGCCAGCTTCAACGAGGCTTGAAGGGACCGTATTCGCATGCCGTATCGCACCGTTCGGCGAAGGAGACCACGCAGATCAACGGCGTGCGCGAGTATCATTACGGCGACCGTCTCTCGCGCATTCATTGGAATGCGACGGCTAAGACCGGGGAATGGAAGTCGAAGGAATTCGAGCGCGAGTCCGTGCCTCGTACGGTCGTGGTGCTCGACCGCTGCGGTGCCGCATACGGGAATGCCGAACGATTCGAATTGGCTGTCTCCACCGCAGCCTCGCTCGTCGAATACGGGCTTCGGCGGGAGACGGCAATGGGACTCGTCTCCGTCGGCGCGACCGCTGACGGCTATCAACCGAGGTCGACGGCCGACCAGCGCAAGCTGATCATGAATCATCTGGTCGGTGTCGAGGCAGACGGGAACTCCGGCATATATCGCGCTCTGCGCCAAGCTTCCGTGCTGCTGTCTCCCGGCTCCTTCGTGGTGCTGGTCACGCCGCATGCAGGCGAGGAAGTCGTCAAGACGATGCAGTGGCTGGAGCGAAGCGGGATGACGCCGTGCGTCATTCATCTGCCCGATGGAACCGATCCGAATGCAAGTTGGCAGAAGCTGGTTCATCTCCGCGGCTGGCAATGCTATAACATCCGGAATCTGCACGAGCTTCCTGCAGCGCTCGAAGGGAGCGTGAGCTAATGAAATGGATCATGCTGCTATTACGCAGGCTCGCGTCCGATTGGTATGCGAAGCTGTCGTTCTTGTTCTCGGCGATCTTGTTCTGGCAATGGTTCGACTCCTTGGAGGGGTATTGGTGGCCGGAGACGTTCACCGTCGTTCACGGCATCCTGATTGCCAGCGTCATCATCGAATGGATCGTGTCCGGACCTCGCTGGCTGCGAATTGTGCTGCATGCATCCGCGATGATAGTCATCAATGCCGCGCATAACGGCTTTCAATTCATCGCTGTGCCTGAGAATAAGAAGGATGTGCAAGCGTGGGTTGATTGGATCTCACAGCTTGCAGCGCCGTTCGAACCGATCATATGGATTTCGCTGCCCGTGCTGGCGGCGTTCTTGCTGGCCGGTTACTATTGCAGGACACGGCTCCAGGTAGCATTGCTTACCGGGGCAAGCCTGTTGTCCTTGACGATCCTGGATTCGTTCACGGCGATCTACTTCTGGGACGAAGTGGCATGGAGCGTCTTCGTAGCGCTCTCTTGGCTGATTGCCGAACATTTCGAACGTTTCCAGCGCAAACATCCCGACACTTGGGGGCATCTCATCGAATATCCGATCTCCTTCCTGCTCCCGGTCGTATTAATCCTAGCGTTGGTCATGACCTCCGGACTGTTCGTCCCGAACGTCCAGCCGGTATTGAAGGATCCTTACACGCTATGGATGGAGTCGAGAGGCGAGACGGTCCCTTCCTTCGTCGGGGACAAGTTAGAGAGCGCCTCCTTGTCCAGCGGCATCGGCGACAGCCGTTCCGGTTACAGCCGCGAAGACGAGACGCTCGGCGGAGGCTTCCAATTCGACTACTCCGAAGTGATGACGGTCACGACGTCGAGAAGGAGCTATTGGCGAGGGGAGACGAAGTCCGTTTACACCGGCACGGGCTGGGAAGACAGCGAGGCCGAGCTGCGCGAATCCGCCGTATCGGCGATCGGTCCGGAACAGACGCTGCCGTCGATGCTCGACGAGGTCGACGTGGAGACCGAGGTCATTACGCAAGGCATCACGATGATCCGCGAGGATCCGTACCCCGTCTTGTTCGGTGCCGCTACGGTACGCTCGGTAGTCAGCATCAACGGCGAGCCGTCGGTACCGCCGTCGCTTGCTTGGCTTCCGGGATCCGGCGAGCTGCGCTGGCCGCGTTCGGGCCGTACGCCGTATCCGCTCGCGTATGCGCTGACGTCAGAAGTACCCGTGCTGGACGAAGCGAAGCTGCGGGCAATCGAGCAGCCGGAGGATATGACGGCATTGAACGCCTATCTGGCGCTGCCGGATAACCTGCCTCAGCGCGTGAAGGATCTATCGGCTGAGCTTACAGCAGGGCAGTCGACGGCGTATGACAAGGTTCGTAGCATCGAGGCGTATTTGAAGGATAATTACGCGTACACGAACACGCCGGACCTAAGCAAGAAGAAGAGCGAGGATTTCGTCGACTCCTTCTTGTTCGAGATTCGGGAAGGCTATTGCGATTATTACTCGACGGCGATGGCGGTGCTGACTCGCGCGGCAGGCATTCCGACCCGTTGGGTCAAAGGCTACGCGCCGGGCGTTCTGCCGAGCGACTTTTTCTCCAGCATACCGGACGAAGCGTTCGATTCGAATATGGGCGGCACATATACGGTACGCAATGCGGACGCTCACTCCTGGGTGGAGGTATACTTCGAAGGCTACGGCTGGCTGCCATTCGAGGCGACAGCTGGATTCGCGTATCCGTACAGCCTGCCGCAGGACGCAGAACCCGTGACGGAGATGCTCCCCGATGATGTCGTGGTTGACGCCGAGACAAGCGGCGCACAGAGCGGCTTGGGCGACATTCCGCTGGGCTGGAGCATCGGAGGCTTGGTCGTCCTGCTGGCAGCTGTGGCATTCCTGACGCGCCGCATGTGGCTCAACGTGTGGAAACGGCTGCGATTCGGCACGCTGACCGCCAATCAATTGATCGTACTGGAGACAGAGAAGCTGATCCGCTATTGTCATAAGAAGGGGCTTACGCGCAGCGATAATGAGACGCTTCGCGAATCCGTCGGCCGATGGGTGAACGTGCGCAAATCGCTGCAGCAGGATTTCAAGGACGTGCTGCTCGTCTTCGAGAAGGCGAAGTACAGTCCGCTGCAGGCCAGCATGGACGATGTGTCGAATCTAACCAGCAAAATCAAACTCATTCGCGATCGATTGTAAGACGGGATCGATTCTTGCGAATCGGGCCGGGAAGAATCAGGGGTGAACCCCTGCAGGCTTCCCGGCTTTTCTCTTTTGCAAAGGTTTTCCCGATTATGGTATAGTTTGACCATATAAGCGGCTCTATGACGAGGTCTGGGGCTGTCTCGATCACGAAGGAGTACATCTCATGTTCGAATGGGTTATGCCGCATGCTATCGTTCATACGATATATGATATCGATCTGCCCAAGCTGCGCGAGCAAGGCATCCGCGGCATCATTACCGATCTGGATAACACGCTCGTCGGCGCGCGCGAACCGCTGGCCACGCCGGAGCTCGTCGCATGGCTCGACCACGTGCGGGAGCACGGCTTCCGCGTCGTGATCGTATCCAACAACAATCGGACGCGGGTATCGCGCTTCGCCGATCCGCTGGGGATTCCGTATATTCACGCTGCCCGGAAGCCTGCGAACCGGGCATTCAAGCAGGCGTTGAACCTGCTCGGGTTGAAGCCGAAGGAAGCGGTTGTGGTCGGCGATCAGATGATGACGGACGTATTGGGCGGCAAGCGCATGGGACTGCATACGATCTTGGTCACGCCGATCGCGCCTGCGGATGAAGGCATCATGACGCGGGTGAACCGATTCATCGAGAAGATCGCTCTAAAGAGCTTACGCAGAAAAGGCCTATGGCCTAAGGAGGACACCAAGTGACGCTCGACCATACGTCATCGGAGAACCAACGCTGCGCCGGATGCGGCGCGAAGCTGCAGACGGAGGCGCAGGAGAAGCCTGGCTACATTCCGGCAGCCGCCGCGAAGCGGGAACCGGCAATCTGCCAGCGCTGTTTCCGCATCAAAAATTACAATGAGGCATCGACCGTTGCGATCGACCAAGACGACTTCCTCCGCTTGCTGACCGGGATCGGCGCAACGAACAGCCTGGTCGTGCATATCGTGGACCTGTTCGACTTCGAGGGCAGCGTCATCTCGGGGCTTCAGCGATTCGTGGGCAATAATCCGGTCTTATTGGTCGTCAACAAGACCGACCTGCTGCCGAAGTCGACCAATCTCAATCGCATCCGCAACTGGGTGCAGCGCCAAGCCAAGGCCGCTGGTCTGCGGACCGTCGACATTGTGCTATGCAGCGCGATGAAGAACACCGGCCTCGATCATGTACTGGAAGCGTTCGAGGAGCATCGCAAGGGCCGCGACGTCTACGTCGTCGGCGCGACGAACGTGGGCAAGTCGACGCTAATTAACCGACTGATCCGCGACTACAGCGATTTGGACCGCGAGTTGACCGTGTCCCGCTATCCGGGCACGACATTGGATGAGGTGCGGATCCCGCTCGATGACGGCAAGGCGATCATCGATACCCCGGGCATCGTCTACTCGTCGCGACTGACCGAGGTCGTGCCGCGCAGCGTACTGCAGTCGATCATGCCGGAGAAGCCGCTCAAGCCGTTAGTCTATCAATTGAACGAAGGGCAGACGCTGTTCTTCGGCTCGCTGGCGCGGTTCGACTTCGCGAGAGGAGAGTCGCAGTCGTTCACCTGCTATATCTCGCCTGCCCTGAAAGTGCACCGCACGAAGCTGGAGCGTGCCGATGAGCTCTATGCCGAGCATAAGGGCGAGTTGCTGGCGCCTCCGTCACGCGAACAATTGGAGGAGATTCCGGCCTGGACGCGTCACTCGCTGCGTATACCGCCAGGCGGCGCCACCGATATTATCATCTCGGGTCTTGGCTGGATTCATGCGAACAGTGCCCATGGCGCTTATGCAGAGGTATATGCGCCGAAGGGCGTGAAGGTATTGATTCGCGAAGCCTTGATCTAGGAGGGTTAGAGGACGCGTGTTGCCGGGAGAGGAGAGAGATGTCATTGTCAGCAGTACAATCCATTGCGGCGGGGAACCTTGTCGATAGCCATACCGTGCTGTATGGCGTCATCGGCGATCCGATCCGACACTCGAAGTCGCCGGTCATGATGAACCGCGCGTTCCGGGAGACCGGCGTGAACGGAATTTACACCGCCTTCCATATCACGCCGGATCGATTAGGGGCGTTCGTCGAAGGCGTGCGCGCCATGGGCATTCGCGGCGTCAATGTGACGATCCCGCATAAGATCGCGATCATGCCCTACTTGGACGCGATCGATCCGAGCGCCGAAGCGGTAGGCGCCGTGAACACCGTCGTGAATGATGGCGGACGGCTAACCGGCTATAATACGGACGGACTCGGTTACGTCCGTTCCTTGCGCGAGGAAGCGGAGGCGGAGCTTGCCGGCAAGCGAATCGTGCTGATCGGCGCGGGCGGGGCTGCCCGCGGCATTCTGCACGCGCTAGCTGCCGAGAAGCCTGCTTCGATCGTTATCGCGAATCGCACGCCTGAGCGGGCCGAGACGCTGGCTGCCGAAGCAATCGGCGCGAGCAAGGCTGGCGTAGCCGCAGCGGTCGGCGCAGTCGGATCGGACGGCCTTCGCGGCGCATGCCAAGAGGCCGACATCGTCGTGAATACGACGTCGGTCGGGATGTCGCCCCATCCGGATGAACTGCCGATGGATATCGACGCTAACTGGCTGCGGCCAGGAGCCGTCGCCAGCGATATCGTCTACAATCCGATGAAGACGCGCTTCCTGCATGAAGCCGAAGCGGCGGGCTGCCGCATTCATGGCGGACTCGGCATGTTCATCTACCAAGGCGCATACGCGTTCGAATACTGGACATCGCGGACGGCGCCGGCAGCAGCCATGCGCGAAGCGGTGCTCGAAGCTTTTCACAACCAATAGACAGCGAGAAAGAAGGATTAAGATGCTTACGGGAAAACAAAAGAGGCACCTGCGATCGCTTGCGCACCACCTGACGCCGATCTTCCAAGTCGGCAAAGGCGGAACGAACGAGCATATCATCCGCCATATCGAAGAAGCGATCGAGACGCGCGAGCTGATTAAGGTGAACGTTCTGAACAACAATGCCGACGATCCGAGAGAGATCGGCGCGGAGCTGGCCAAGGGTGCCGGCGCGGAGCTCGTGCAAGTGATCGGCAAGACGATCGTACTGTACAAGGAATCGAAGGACCATAAGACCATCGAGCTGCCATAGTCGGCTCCGATGCGGGAGGTGTCGATGAGACGCATGATTCATGTCGGACTAATGGGCGGCACGTTCGACCCGATTCACGTGGGGCATCTGATCGCCGCCGAGGCCGCTAGAGAAGCCTGCGGCCTGGATGCCGTCTGGTTCATCCCGTCCGCGGTTACGCCGCTTAAGGACGGCTTGCCGCAAGCCAGCAGCGAGCAGCGTCTCGAGATGGTGCGATGCG
Source organism: Bacillota bacterium (assembly GCA_023386495.1). GTDB lineage: Bacteria > Bacillota > Bacilli > Paenibacillales > Paenibacillaceae > Paenibacillus_I. The sequence continues at coordinate 10,038 of JAEWJS010000096.1, forward strand.
CGGTCGGCTCGCAGCCGAATTGCCGCGCGATGGACATCGAGCTTGCGCGCGGCGGCGTCTCGTACACGATCGATACGGTGAGCGAGCTAGAGGCGCAGAACCCGGGCTGCACGTTCAGCTATATCATCGGCGCGGATCGCATCAATGATCTGACAGCATGGCATCGGATCGAAGAGCTTGCGTCGCGCGTCTCGTTCATCGGGCTCGCTCGACCGGGACATGACGTTGATCATGCGCAGCTGCCGCCCTACATACGCGAGAAGCTGCGCATTGCGAACATGCCGCAGCTCGACATCTCCTCGACCGACATTCGCAGGCGAAGGGCGGAAGGGCGTTCGATCCGCTATTTGGTACCGGACGAGGTCTACCATTATATCGTAAGGAATGACTTGTATGGAGCGTAATGCATTGCTTGAAGCGGTCCGAGGCCAGATGCCCGAGAAGCGCTGGAATCACACGCTCGGCGTCATGGAGACGTCCGTCATATTGGCGAAGCGATTCGGTGCCGACCCTGAGAAGGCCGATCTTGCTGCCATCCTGCACGATGTAGCCAAATATTGGCCCATCGACCGCATGGCGGAGACGATCCGGGACGGGGGGCTGCCTGCTGAGCTGCTGGAACAGGATAAGGAACTGTGGCATGCACACGTAGGCGCGTACGCAGCCGCAACGGAATACGGCGTGAACGATGAGGACGTGTTGAATGCGATCCGGTATCACACGTCGGGCAGGGAAGGCATGAGCAAACTGGAGATGGTGGTCTGCCTCGCCGATTATATGGAGCCGGGCCGCAGCTTTCCCGGCGTGGATAAGATACGGGAATTGGCAGAGCATAGTCTCGAGAGGGCTTTGATAGCGGGCTTCGATACGACGATCGCTCATCTGCTGGAGAAGGGCAAACGGATCGATCCGCAGTCCGTTCTGGCACGGAACGATCTCATCATGCGCATGAAGAAGGAGGCCGATTGATGATACAACCAGATGAATTGATGCAAGTCGTAGTGGCTGCGGCGGAAGAGAAGAAAGCGAATCGTATCGTGGCATTGAACCTGCAGGGCGTGTCGCTGGTCGCGGATTATTTTATTATCTGCCACGGCAACTCGGATACGCAGGTGCTCGCGATCACGACGGAGATCCGCAAGCGTGCAGAGGAGAAGGGCGCCCGCATTCGCGGCGTGGAAGGCACCGATTCGGCTCGTTGGGTGCTGCTTGACCTGGGCGATGTCGTCGTGCATGTCTTCCATCGCGATGAGCGCGACTATTACAGCTTGGAACGTCTATGGGCTGACGCGAAGGTCGTGGAATTCGCATGAGCCTGACGGCCGGGACGATAATCAAGATGACCGCGGCGCGCGAGGTTCCTCCGAACGGTTATTTCCTGTCGGACGGCGAACAAGACGTTCTGCTGCCGTACGCCGAGATCGTCGGCTCCCGGCCGATGCCCGGCGATGAGGTCGAGGTATTCCTCTATTACGACACCGAGGATCGGCTGGCCGCGACGATGAAGAGGCCTCTCTTGACGCTCGGGGGCCTGGCCAGGCTAGCAGTCGCGGACATTCATCCGCGCTTCGGCTGCTTCCTCGAGATGGGTCTCGGACGGCAGCTGCTGCTGCCGTTCGCAGAGCTGCCGGAGGAGCAGGAATATCGGCCGCGGCGCGGCGACGAAGTGTTCGTGCGGATGGCGCACGACAAGGTCGGACGCCTCGTCGCGAAGCTGGCGGGCGAAGAGGATCTCGCGCCGCTCGTGTTCAGCGCGCCTGCGAGCTGGCAGAATGCCTGGGTTGGCGGGTGGGTTACGAAGCCGCTGAAAATGGGGGCTTTCGTCGTGCTGGACGGCGGGGTTACTGGGTTCGGCGTATACGGCCTGATTCCGTCTGCGGAACGTGCGCGGCCGCTGCGGCTCGGCGAGCGGGTCGAAGTGCGCGTGACGTTCATTCGCGAGGATGGACGCGTGAATCTATCGATGTACCAGCGCAAGGAAGTCGGCCGCTTGGAAGATTCGGAGCGGATTCTCGCATTCCTGAAGGAACGGCCGACAGGCGCAATGCCGTACTCGGACGAATCGCCGGCCGATATCATCAAGCAGAAATTCGGCATCAGCAAGTCCGCCTTCAAGCGGGCGCTCGGCAAGCTGATGCGCGACGGAATCGTCGTGCAGAAGGGGAGCTGGACGCATCTGTCGGACAGCCCTGCGGAATCGGAGAACGGTAGCTAGGTGCGGTGTTGGGGGGCGCGGGCATATGCTGTTGCCGCGGCCTTTGCGCCGTAAGAGATGGGGGCCTTATGCGAGCTTATAAGCAATTTGCGTCGGTATACGACCGACTGATGGAGGACATGCCCTACGCGGAATGGCTGCGGTTCGCCAGGCAGGCCTGGGAGAAGTTCGGCATGCCGGAGACGGTCGTCGACCTGGGCTGCGGGACGGGCAGCATGTCGATCCCGCTGGCCAAGTCGGGTTTCAAGGTGTTCGGCATCGACCTCTCGGCCGACATGCTGACGATCGCCCGCAGCAAGTGGGACGAGTCGCCGCAGCAGGCGATCCGTTCCGGCAGCGGCTCCATACGCTGGCTGCAGCAGGATATGCGGGATTGGGAACTGCCGGAGCCTGTCGATGCGGTCGTGTCGTTCTGCGATTGCGTCAACTACCTGCTCCAGGAGAAGGACGTCGAAGCGGCGTTCCGCAGAACATGCCAGGGACTGCGTGCAGGCGGCGTATTCCTGTTCGACGTTCATGCCCCCAAGCAGCTGCAGCGTTACGCAGAGGAGCAGCCGTTCACGCTCGACGAGCGGGATGTCGCGTATATATGGACCAGCGAACTGGATGCCGACCGGATGGAGATCGAGCATCATCTGACGATATTCGCGCGCGAAGGGAACGAACGCGACGCGCGGTTCATCCGGTTCGAAGAGGTGCATCAGCAGCGCGCTTACAGTCCGGCTTGGCTGCGTGGCGCCCTGCAGCGTGCCGGGTTCACGCGGATCGAGCTTTATGCCGATTTCGCGTGGGATGCGGCAACGGAGGAATCGGAGCGGCTGTTTTTCCTGGCGGTTAAATAGCTCGCTTCTTGACAGGCGCAGTCAGCTTTTCTATAATCGAACTAACATTTTTCAACAATCGATGAAGCGATGAAGAGGAGCAGTACTTCTGAAGCGGTCCGGAACAGAGAGTCGGCGGGTGGTGCAAGCCGAACCGGAAGCGGAAGGAACTCGCCTTGGAGCAGCAGCCGCGAACGCCGTCATGGCCTCAGCGCTGCCGTCAAGCCCGCGATAAGGGCGTCGAGTGAACGGCGGCATAGCATGCCTGCCGTTAACTAGGGTGGTACCGCGGGAATTATAACTCTCGTCCCTAGCCATAGAGCTAGCGACGAGGGTTTTTTCATTTGTGTCTAGCTGTGATCACGTTGTAGAGGGGTAATTCAGATGAGTCAAGAACAGACAAGAGGTTATCATCCGCAGTCGATTGAGCCGAAGTGGCAGGCGTACTGGGACGAGAATCAGACGTTTCGCACGACCGAGGATCCGGGCAAGCCGAAATTTTACGCGCTCGACATGTTCCCGTATCCTTCGGGCTCCGGGCTGCACGTCGGCCATCCGGAGGGCTACACCGCGACGGATATCGTGGCCCGCTACAAGCGGATGCGCGGCTATAACGTGCTCCATCCGATGGGCTGGGACGCCTTCGGCCTGCCGGCGGAGCAGCATGCGCTCAATACGGGCGAGCATCCGCGGGAATTCACGGTGCTCAACATCGATAACTTCCGCCGCCAGATCAAGTCGCTCGGCTTCTCGTACGATTGGGATCGCGAGATCAGCACGACGGACCCGGAGTATTATAAGTGGACGCAGTGGATTTTTATCCAGCTGTATAAGAAGGGGTTAGCGTACGTCGCGGAAGTGCCGGTCAACTGGTGTCCGGCGCTCGGCACGGTGCTGGCGAACGAAGAGGTCATCGACGGCCTCAGCGAACGCGGCGGCCACCCGGTCATCCGCAAGCCGATGCGGCAGTGGATTCTGCGCATCACCGAGTATGCGGAGCGCCTGCTGGAGGACCTGGAGGAGCTGGATTGGTCGGAGAGCATCAAGGACATGCAGCGCAACTGGATCGGCAAGTCCACGGGCGCCGAGGTGACGTTCGCGATCGAAGGACATGCGGACGCTTCGCTCGTCGTATTCACGACCCGGCCGGATACGCTGTTCGGTGCCACGTACTGCGTGCTGGCGCCTGAGCACGAGCTCGTCGCGAAGATCGCAACCGATGCGCAGCGTGCCGCGGTAGAGGCTTACCAAGAGACCGCTGCGCGCAAAAGCGACCTGGAGCGTACCGACCTCGCGAAGACGAAGTCCGGCGTGTTCACGGGTGCGTATGCGATCAATCCGGTGAATGGCGCGAAGGTGCCGATCTGGATTGCCGACTATGTCTTGGCCGGTTACGGCACAGGGGCCATTATGGCGGTGCCCGGTCACGACCAGCGGGACTGGGAGTTCGCGAAGCAGTTCGAGCTGCCGATCATCGAAGTCGTTCAGGGCGGTGACGTGAGCAAGGAAGCCTACGCGGGCGACGGACCGCATGTCAATTCCGGCCTTCTCGACGGCTTGAACAACGAGGCAGCGATCGCGAAGATGATCGAATGGCTCGAGCAGCAAGGCAAGGGCAAAGGCAAGGTCACGTACCGGCTGCGCGATTGGCTGTTCAGCCGCCAGCGCTACTGGGGCGAGCCGATCCCGATTCTCCATCTGGAAGACGGCACGATGAAGCCGGTGCCGGAGTCGGAGTTGCCTCTGTTGTTGCCGGATCTGGAGGAATTCAAGCCGTCGGGGACCGGGGAATCGCCGCTTGCGAACGCGACGGACTGGGTCAACACGATCGATCCCGAGACAGGCATGAAAGCGCGCCGCGAGACGAACACGATGCCGCAATGGGCAGGAAGCTGCTGGTACTACCTGCGCTTCATTGACCCGCACAACGAGGAAGCGCTCTGTTCGCCCGAGAAGCAGAAGGAATGGCTGCCGGTCGACCTGTACATCGGCGGAGCCGAGCATGCGGTGCTCCACCTGCTGTATGCGCGATTCTGGCATAAGGTGCTGTACGACCTAGGCGTCGTCGCGACGAAGGAGCCGTTCCACAAGCTCGTCAATCAAGGCATGATTCTCGGTACGAACAATGAGAAAATGAGCAAGTCGCGCGGCAATGTCATTAACCCGGACGATATCGTGAACGAATACGGCGCGGACACGCTGCGGATGTACGAGATGTTCATGGGACCGCTGGAGGCGACGAAGCCTTGGAACACGAACGGCGTCGAAGGGTCCTTCCGGTTCTTGAGCCGCGTGTGGCGGCTGTTCGTCACGGAGGAAGGCACGCTAAACCCAGCCATCGCCGATGACGGAGGCAGCGACGCATTCAAGCGCGTCTGGCACCGTTCGATCAAGAAGGTTACCGAGGATTACGAGAATCTGCGATTCAATACGGCAATCAGCCAGATGATGATCTTCGTCAACGAGGCATACAAGGCAGACAGCTTGCCTCGCAAGGCAATGGCGGACTTCCTGCAGCTGCTGTCGCCGATCGCCCCGCATATCGCCGAAGAGCTGTGGGCGAGACTCGGCCATCGCGAATCGATTACGTATGCGGCATGGCCGGCCTTCGAGGAAGCTTGGACGGTTGACCAAGAAGTCGAGATCGTCGTGCAGGTGAACGGCAAAATCGTCGAGCGCATGGCGATCGCGGCGGATATGGCAGAGGCGGACATGGAGAGCCTGGCGAAGTCGAACGCGAAGGTTCAAGAAGCGATTGCCGGCAAGACCGTCCGCAAGACGGTCGTCGTCAAGGGCAAGCTCGTCAACATCGTAGCGAATTAATCGGCGGAGACAGACGAAGCCCGCTGGCGGGCCATGCCTGCAGCGGGCTAACGTTTGACCGTGAACGATTGGTCGACCTTCTCCAGATCCTCGCGGAATTTGGCGTGCGTCGTCTGAATCAGCCGCTCGAATACGCCGGTCATCTCGGACTCGAGCTGGCGCAGGGCAGCGGCGGTGATGCCGCCGGGCACGGATACGCGGGCTTGGAGCGTCTCCGGCGTCATGCCGCCTTCCGTCAGCAAGAGGCCAGTGCCGTGCAGCATGCTGCCGGCCAGCCGAACCGCATCCGTACGGTCGATTCCGGTCTCGAGAACGGCGGCGTCAACGAACTGTTGGAGCAGATAAGCCATGAAGGCCGGGCCGCAGCTTGACAGGTCGGATACGACACGGGTATATTGCTCTTCTATGCGGATGGGATCGCTGATATGCGAGAGCAGCCCTTCGAGCATGGCTTGGTCGATCGCGTCGAGTCGACTGCCATAGATACAGAGCGATGCGCCGCTTAACATCATATTCGTAATGCTGGGGATGACCTTCGCGATTTTGCAGGGAAGCCATTCTTCCAGATGGGCCAGTAGCACTGGACTTGTGATCGAGACGATCATTTGTTCCGGCTGTATACTGGCCTTTATTTCGTCAATGACGCTTTTGAAGTCAAGCGGTTTGATGCATAGGAATATCAAGTTGCTGCAGAGCGCGGCCTCGGCGTTGGTGCGAACGGCACGCATGCCGGGATAGCGCGAAGCGAGCTGTTCTGCCTTCTCGTACGTTCGATTCGTGATCGTGATCTGCCCCGGCAGAAGCGCCCCGGATCGGACGAACGACTCGATCAGCGTGCCTCCCATGCTCCCGGTCCCAATGAAGCTGACATTCATTAGGATTCCTCCCTTTCTCCTTGTGGCTGATTCGGACTTTCCCGAAACGCACATATTGCGCTGCTCTAACTACCGTATGCCGGCGTGCAAGTCCGACATTCCGAATAATTGCGGGCAGGATGGGGTCGGGGGACTGTGGCGGGTGTGCGCGAGCTTTTGACCATTACTATGCAGGCATGCGTGTACGGCATTCCGGATCGTTAAGGGGAGTATGGGCTCATGGGACTGTGGCGGCGGGTGCGCGGGCTTTTGGCCACTATCCCCTTCGATCAGGACCGGATAGGCAGGCGTTCCTGAGTAGGCGGGATAGTGGCTGAAAGGGGGAGGGATGTGGCAAGTGCAGTGACGATTATCGAGAGGGGAGTGGGGATAATGAGGGACATGCGACGATTGAAAGCGGGAATATGGCCTGCGGCCGCCGCCTGCATCATAAGCGCGGGGCTGCTATGGGGGGCGCTCGCCGACCGCAAGTCCGGCATGCCGGATGGCTGGGTACCGGTGAACGATCGCGTCGAGGCTTCGCTGGCGAATCTGGCTGGGGAGCAGGAGGATGCGAAGATGGTAACGGCTGTAACGGCAAGCGGGGAACAGAAGGACGGCGGAGAGGGTTTGGATGCGGAAGATGTGGAACGCGAGGGTACGGTAGACGATACGGCGGGAGAGGATGGCATAGGGGACAGGGCGGACGCGAAAAATGCGGGTGGCACGGTGGGCGGTGCGGACGCGGATGTGGGTAAGGGTGCGGAAGCCGCAGATTCGGGGAAGCTGGATTTGAACGCCGCCACAGCGAGTGAATTGGATGCTCTGCCGGGCATCGGACCGGCTAAAGCGCAGGCGATCATCGAAGATCGGCAGGCCAACGGTCCCTATGAATCCGTCGAGCAGCTGACTAGAGTGAAAGGGATCGGGACGAAGCTGCTGGACAAGCTGAAACCTTATGTTCGCGCAGGCGGCTAACCGATATAATCAACAATTGTGAACGGACGGCAATTGTGCGAGAATGGTAGAGAAAGCGTTACCTTGCGAAAGGACACGCGCTTGATTAGGTACCCACAAATCATTGAAGGAGTTGTTAGAATTGACAGAACAACGCAAGCTTAGCCCCGACACGATCGCTGTCCATGGCGGTCAAGAGATCGATCCCACCACGATGTCACGGGCTGTGCCGATCTACCAGACAACGTCTTACGGATTTCGAGACACCGATCATGCTGCTGATCTCTTCGCATTGAAGGAATTCGGCAACATTTACACGCGTATCATGAACCCGACGACGGACGTGCTGGAGAAGCGGGTAGCCGCGCTCGAAGGCGCACCGGCAGCGCTGGCCGTCGCATCCGGCATGTCCGCGATTACGTATTCCATTCTGAATATCGCGGGAGCAGGCGACGAGATCGTCTCCGCCTCGAGCCTATACGGCGGTACGTACAACCTGTTCGCCATCACGCTTCCGAAGCTGGGCATTACGGTCAAGTTCGTCGATCCGTCCAATCCGGACAATTTCCGTGCGGCGATTACGGACAAGACCAAGGCGATCTTCGCCGAGACGATCGGCAACCCGAAGGGCGACGTGCTCGACATCGCGGCCGTTGCGGCCGTTGCGCATGAGAACGGCCTGCCGCTCATCATCGACAACACGTTCCCGAGCCCTTATCTCTGCAGACCGATCGAGCATGGCGCAGATATCGTCGTTCACTCGGCGACCAAGTTCATCGGCGGTCACGGCACGTCGATCGGCGGCGTCATCGTCGACGGCGGCCAATTCGACTGGAAGGCCAGCGGCCGGTTCCCTGGCCTGACGACGCCGGACCCAAGCTACCATGGCGTCGTATATACGGACGCTGTCGGTCCGATCGCTTACATCATTAAAGCGCGCGTACAACTGCTCCGCGACATGGGCGCTTCGCTATCGCCGTTCAACGCCTTCCAGCTCATTCAAGGGCTGGAGACGCTGCATCTTCGCATGGAGCGGCACAGCAGCAATGCGCTGGCAGTCGCCCGTTACCTGGAGAAGCATGCTGCGGTTGAATCCGTCAGCTATCCTGGGCTCGAGAGCCATCCAGCGTACGAGCTCGGACAGCGTTACATGCCGAAAGGACAAGGCGCGATCTTGACGTTCGAGATCAAGGGCGGCGTCGAGGCCGGCAAGAAGGTCATCAACAACGTGAAGCTGTTCTCGCATCTGGCCAACGTCGGCGATTCCAAGTCGCTGATCATCCACCCTGCCAGCACGACGCATCAGCAGCTCGGCGAAGAAGAGCAGTTGTCGGCCGGCGTAGGTCCGGGCATGATCCGTCTGTCGATCGGCACGGAAGGCATCGAGGACATTCTGCATGATTTGGAGCAGGCGCTGCAGGCCAGCCAGCAGTAATATAAGCCTCGTGAAGGCTAAGCAACAGCGAAAGGAAGAATAACATGTCAGGTCACATCGCTGTCCGCAAAGATTGGGACACGTATTTCATGGATATCGCGTATATGGTATCGACGCGTTCGTTATGCTCGCGCCGCCATGTCGGCGCCGTGCTCGTGCAGGGCAAGAAGCTGCTCGGCACCGCCTACAACGGCGCGCCGATGGGCGTGCCGGACTGCTCGGAGGCAGGCTGCATGATCGCTGAGCAGTACGAGGTCGAGCTTGTGGACGGCAAGGAGACGATGGTGAAGAAGGAGCGCTGCATCCGCACGATTCACGCGGAGCAGAATCTGCTGCTCTTCACGGACCGCGCCGACCGCGAAGGCTCCTCCGTGTACGTGACGGATCAGCCCTGCTGGACCTGCGCGAACATGCTCGCCAACAGCGGGGTCCGCGAAATCGTATTCCATCGGCCTTATCCGAAGGACAGCGACAAGGTGCTTCGCCTGATGGAACAGAAGGGCATCGCTTTCCGCCACTTGGTGAACTACGAGCCGCCGGAGCATACAGCCGTGGCGGATTTGTAAGACGGCAAGGCGACAAGGCGACAAGGCGACAAGGCAGTAGGCCGCATATGAATGGACCGCTGAGGCAGGGGAGACGGAATCCGTCGGCTAAGTTGACGCGGCAGCAAGGTACGGAAGATACAGCCTCATAGCCGGCTTGCAAGAGGAAGAACCTCTTCATGCGCTCGATCGAGCGCGCGAAGGGGTTCTTTGTCGTTGGGACAAGGGCGAGGGGGCTGCGTCCGATATTTCTGCTCGACCGGTAGGCGCGACAGACTGAACGCTTACAGGCGGTTGGGATGGGCGAGGGGCGGTTGTATGAAAATTCGTACAAAACGTTGGCGATTCGAGCTAGGAGTGGATGTTTGTATGAAAAGTCGTACAGATATGGGCGATTCGGGCTAGGAGCGGGATGTTTGTGTGAAAAACCGTACAAACGTAGGCGATTCGGGCTAGGAGCGGGATGTTTGTATGAAAAAACGTACAAACGAGAGCGTTCTAGCGGAGAGGTGGGCGTTTGTATGAAAAGTCGTACAAGTTCGGGAAGTGAAACAGTAGGCAGATCATGTGGTTATGCTGCATAATGCACACTCGTTGATGCAACGCGATTCGTCGAGCGCTGGGGTATCGCATTCTTGCAATTTGAAGGGAGGCACGCACATGAACAGCAGACCGCTGGCGGCTTTCGCGGCCGCTTGGATTACGGGCAGCGCGGCAGCTTCCGCGCTCGGCACGCGTGGCGTGCTGCTGGCCGGAGCGGCGCTGGCCTTCGCGCTGCTCGCGCTCGCGCTTGCGAAGCGGCTGACGCTGCCGCTCGCAGCGGCCTGCTTAGCGGCGTACGCAGTCGCCGCAAGCCAGCGGGCGTGGGTCGACGCCCGCAACGTCAGCGCGCTCGCCGAGCCTCCGGCGGCGAGCGGCGCCCATGT
>JAEWJS010000097.1 GCA_023386495.1 Bacillota bacterium
TGCGGGAAGTGCCGGAAGTGCTGGAAGTGCTGGAAGTGCGGGAAGTGTGGGGAGTGCGGGGCGAGGTGCTGTAGTGCGGCAAACGTGCTGAGCGTTGCTCGACCTGGAGGCGCAAACGAGCGTGTAGCGTGCAGTTCGGATGGGCCGAGGCGGAATAGCGAAGCAATTGCGCTATTAAGGGATGTGCATGCGCTATTGCCAGACCATATCGCTCTTTCTAACCCAATAGTGTATGAAATTCGCTAAATAGCGCATGAATGTTCGCTAATTAGCGATCTCAGGCCATATATGGCATCTACACGGGGCGAAGCCCTTGGATTAGCGCATGCGTATGCGTTAACAGCGCAGATGCTTCGCTATTGCCAGCGAATTGCCTGCGAACTGCCTGCGAACTGCCTGCGAGCTACCTGCGAGCTACCTGCGAGCTACCTGCGAACTGCCAGCGAACTGCCAGCGAACTGCCTACGAGCTGCCTACGAACAGCCTGCCCAGACTTTTCGAGGACATAAGCGGCCCCCGATGCCGGCGCTAACGCTGCCGCACGTTCTCCAATATTATTCGACAGTCTCATTCACTCATTATTCGTTATTCTGACCATGCGCAACAGAGCGAATCGGCAGCGCGGTCATCAAGGAGGGGCATCATCATGCGACATATCCTGCATTACCTCAAGCCCTATCGCTTCGCTGCGGCGGCAGCGCTGGCGCTTATGCTGGTCGAGCTGGTCGTCGAGCTGTGGCATCCCTTGCTGATGGCGAAGGTTATCAACGAGGGCATCATGGCGGAGGATAAGGAGGCCATCCTGTTATGGGGGGCCGTCATGGCTGTCGTCGCATTATTCGGCTTCATCTCGGGCATCGTGAATTCCTATCTTGCCGCGCATGTCAGCCAAGGCTTCGGCTACGATATTCGCAACGCCTTGTTCGAGAAGGTGCAAGCGCTAACGTTCGCCGCGTTCAACCGCTATCCGGCGGCAACGCTGCTCACGCGAATGACCGGTGACGTCACGCAGCTGCAGAACGTCGTGTTCATGGGACTGCGCATCATGATGCGCGCGCCGCTGCTCATGATCGGCGGCCTCGTCATGGCGCTGACGATCAACGTGAAGCTGGCGCTGGTGCTTGTCATCCTGACGCCGCTCCTGTTCGGCATGCTCGTCTGGATGATGCGGCGCGGTTTCGCCCTGTTCCAAGCGGTGCAGGAGCGGCTCGACCGCACGAACGGCCTCCTCCGCGAGAATCTGCTCGGCATGCGGCTGATTAAGGCACTCGTGCGGGGCCGCCATGAGCGCGAGCGCTTCGAACGCGCGAACGAGGACCTGATGACGCGCACCATATCCGCGATTCGGTTGATCGAGCTGACCGTCCCTGCGCTCCTCATGGTCATGAACTTGAGCATCCTGTTCCTCCTCTGGTTCGGGAGCGTCGAGGTGACGGCAGAACGGGCGAACGTCGGCGAGATTGTCGCGGTCGTGAACTACGCGACGCGCATCATCGGCGCGTTCTCCGTCATCTCATGGATCGTCACGGGCCTGTCGCGTGCCAAAGCGTCCGCGACGCGCGTATCCCAGGTGCTCGAGGAGTCGAGTACGGGGGAGGCGGCGCGGGCTGGCGCATGGGGCGAGCCTGCAGAAGACTCGGACACCGCAGCATCCGCAGCACTCGCAGCATCCGCACCATCGGCAGCATCCGCCGCGTCCGCACAGACCGCAGACGCAGCGCGTCTCGGCGCGGCGATCGCATTCGAGCGCGTCTCGTTCCGCTACCCGGATTCGCCCGACAAGGTGCTGATTGACCTAACGGTACGCATCGAGCCAGGCCAGACGGCAGCCATTCTAGGCGCTACGGGCTCCGGCAAATCATCGTTGTTCCAGCTCATCCCCCGACTGTACGATCCGGAGGAAGGCGTGATCCGAATGGACGGGCAAGACATTCGCGCCATGGATCCCGCCAAGCTTCGGTCGCAGATCGGCTATGTCCCGCAGGAGACGGTGCTGTTCTCCGGCACAGTGAAGTCGAACCTGCTGTGGGGCAAGGAGGACGCGCCAGACAGCAGCATTGTAACGGCGGCGCAGAACGCCCAGATTCATGAGACGATCATGCGGCTGCCGCAGCAGTACGAGACGATGCTGGGCCAGAAGGGCGTCAACCTGTCCGGCGGCCAGAAGCAGCGGCTGTCCGTTGCCCGCGCGTTGCTGCGCAATCCGCGGCTCCTGCTGCTCGATGACAGCACGAGCGCGCTCGATACGATGACGGAAGCAGCCATGCTGCGGGCGCTGAAGCAGTACGGCGCGACGACGCTGATCATCACGCAGAAGATTGCGACGGCAATGGAAGCCGATACGGTGCTCATTCTCGAAGAGGGCCGGCTGCATGACCAAGGCACGCATGCGGAGCTGCTGGCGCGCTCGCTGCTCTACCGGCGCATCGTGCAATCCCAGTTCGGAGAGGAGGCGGTCCGGCGTGGCTAAACCAGCGAACAACAAGCGGCAGAAGCCGAAAAATTGGCGAGGCACGCTGCAGCGGATCTGGTCGTATCTCAGGGTGCATAAGCGGCTGCTGCTCACGATATTCGCGTTGGTCGTCACCAGCTCCCTGCTGGGATTAATGGGACCGTTCCTGCTTGGGATGGCAATCGATCGGTACTTCGTCCCGGGGGATTACGGGGGATTGTTCGTGCTGATCGGCGTTCTGGCCGGCAGCTTCCTGCTTCAAGGGGTATCGACATGGTTACAAAGTTATTGGATGATCGGCGTAGCCGGCAAGACCGTCGCCGCCATGCGCAGCGACTTGTTCCGCCAGCTGCATCGATTGCCGATGTCTTACTTCGCCAAACGGCAGCACGGCGAGCTCATGAGCCGCATGACGGGCGATATCGAGAACGTCAGCCAGACGCTGAACAGCTCGTTCATACAGCTGATATCCAGCTTGCTGACCTTCACGGGCATGCTGGGGCTGATGCTGTACCTCAGCCCGTTATTGACGGCCATCACGCTGGCGATTGTGCCGGCGATGATCATCGGGATGCGCTGGATTACGGCACGTACCGGAAGGTACTTCAAGGAGCAGCAGCGAAGCCTGGGCGAGCTGAACGGCTTCGTCGAGGAAACGTTATCCGGCCAGCGGATCGTGAAGAGCTTCTCGATGGAGCAGCAGATGATCGAACAGTTCCAGGCGAAGAACGAGAAGCTCCGTGCGGCCGGATACTGGGCGCAGACGTATACGGGCTTCATTCCGAAGCTGATGAACATGCTGAACAATATGAGCTTCGCGGTCATTGCATGCGCAGGGGGCTTGCTTGCCATTAGCGGCACTGCGGTTACCATCGGCATCATCGTAACCTTCTCCGAGTATGCCAGACAGTTCACGCGTCCGCTCAGCGACTTGGCGAACCAATTCAACACTTTCCTGTCTGCCGTAGCCGGGGCGGAGCGCGTATTCGAGGTGCTGGACGAGGAGCGCGAGGAGTTCGATGAGGGGGCGGCCGGAGAGATCCGCGGCATTCAGGGCATGCTCGAATTCGATCGCGTATCCTTCGCTTACGAGAAGGGCGGCAACACGCTGCAAAGCATCAGCTTCAAGGCGATGCCAGGCGAATCCGTGGCGCTGGTCGGACCGACGGGAGCGGGCAAGACGACGATCGTTCAGCTGCTCTCCCGATTCTACGAGCCTACGGGCGGACGCATCCTCGTCGACGGCAAGGACACGACAACGATCAAGCGGCAGAGCCTCAGGAAGCATATGGGCTTCGTGCTGCAGGACGTGTTCCTCTTCGAGGGGACGATTCGGGACAACATTCGCTACGGGAAGCTGACGGCCAGCGACGCGGAGGTCGAGCAGGCGGCGAAGACGGCGAACGCGCATGCCTTCATCATGAAGCTTCCGCAAGGCTACGAGACGGTGCTGCAGCAGGACGGCAGCGGCATCAGCCAAGGGCAGAAGCAGTTATTGTCCATCGCGCGCATGATTCTGGCCGATCCTTCGATCCTCATCCTCGACGAAGCGACGAGCAGTATCGATACGATTACGGAGATCGCCATCCAAGAGGCGCTATATCGACTGATGCGAGGGCGTACCAGCATCATCATTGCCCATAGGCTGAACACGATTCAGCGAGCGGACCGGATTCTCGTCCTGCAGGACGGGCGGCTGGTCGAGCAAGGCTCTCATGCCGCACTGATGGCGAAGGGCGGCCGTTATGCCGAGCTCGTGGAGAACGGCCGCCAAGGACTCGCTTATCGGCAGTCCTGACAGCAGAGGTCCCTCATCATGATCGCATACAGCCATACTAATATTCGTTTCAGGAGCGTGACATGATGCAAGCATGGAGAGCTGGAACGGAATCGGATTCGCATGACGCGAGCCCTTATTCGATGCTGGAACGCATGTCGGACGGCTTGCTGGCGCTGGATCGGACATGGCGGATCACGTACATGAACGATGCGGCGTACGGCAGCCTGTTCCGGGTCCCGGAATCCCGGGACTCGGATGCCGAGCATGCGCTGCGGGAGCGGGAAGCGCTCCTAGGGACTCAAGTCTGGGAAGCGCTTCCATCGGGGGCGCTTCCTGTCCTCCAGCGCCGCTTCCATGAAGCCATGCGATCGCAGTCTGCCGATCGCGTGGAATACCGCCATGAGGATGGGATCAGGCTTGAGCTGCGGCTGCAGCCCTCCCATTCCGGCCTGACCGTGCTAATCCTGCCCGATGCCGACCGCGCGGAAGAAGGACGCGGGCAGCTTGCGCGAAGACTGGAAGACGCCGAGGCCAGGCTGCATTCGCTGTCCATGCTCACCCACGACGTCATTATGCATATATCGCCGGAGGATACCATTCTGGATGTGTCGCCTGCCATCGAACGGCTTCTAGGCTACCGGCCGGACGAAATCATCGACATGCCGACTTCAGCCTTCTATAAGCGGGAGGATCCGTTGCCGGCCGGCGAGCAAGCGCCTCCCGATCACGATCAAGGCATGGTGCGGCTGCAATTCCGCCATCGCGACGGGCGTGTCATCCTATGCGAGGCGACGTTCGCGCCTGTTCACCGGCCTGACGGGACCTTGCTGTATACGGTCGGCGCCTGCCGCGACATCTCGGACCAGCTTGCTGCCCAGGAAGCGCTGCGTGAGACCAACGATAACTTCCTCCTCGCGCAGAAGATTGCCGGGATCGGCCATTATGAGTGGAATCTTGCCGACGGTTCGGTACGGATGTCGGATGCGATGTACGAGATTCTAGACGGCTCGCGGCAAGCGTACGTGAATGATTGGCAGGCGTTCTTCCGCATGCTGCATCCGGGCGACAAGGATAAGCTGCACGCGCACATTCGGGAGGTGCAGGCGCTCGCGAGGAAGCCGGAGAGCGACATGGTGTCCATCGAATACCGCATCTTGGACCGATCCGGCCGCGTACGCAACATTCAATCGACCGGCAAGTTCTTCAAGGACGAGCATGGGCGAACCGAGCGGCTGTTCGGCACCGTGCGCGACATTACGGGGCAGAAGCTGACGGAGGAGATGCTCCGCAAGTCGGAGAAGCTGAAGACGGCAGGCCAGCTGGCTGCCGGAATCGCGCACGAGATTCGGAACCCGCTCACCTCGCTTAAGGGGTTCTCCAAGCTGCTGCGCCACGCCTCGGAAGCGCAGGCCGATCGCTATTACCGCATCATGGAGGAGGAGTTCGACCGAATCGAGCTCATCTTAAGCGAGCTGCTCGTGCTGGCCAAGCCGCATGCCACGTCGTTCCGCCCTTGGGACGTGTGTCTGATCGTGCAAGAGGTGGTCGAGCTGCTGGGCAGCCAAGCGATTCTGAACGATGTCGTTATCTTTACGGAGATCGACGCTCAGGACGGGGTTATTCTATGCGAGAAAAATCAACTGAAGCAGGTCATCATGAACATCGTGAAGAACGCAATCGAGGCGATGCCGGACGGCGGTGAGCTCAAGGTGCGGGTGTGGCGGGAATCGGAGGCCATTCACGTCTCCGTGACCGACCAGGGCGTCGGGGTCAGCGAGGACATGCTGCCGAAACTGGGCGAGCCGTTCTACACGACCAAGGAGAAGGGGACGGGGCTCGGGCTGATGGTCAGCTATCAGATCATCGAGGAGCACGGAGGAACCCTTGCATTCGTCAGCAGGCCGGGAGCCGGGACGACGGTGACGATCCGGCTGCCGCTGAAGCGGGATGCAGCAGCGAGCGACCCAGCGCTATAGGCTGGCGTGGTTGCGGCCTGCCGACTTGGCACGGTAGAGCGCTTGGTCTGCCGTCTGGATGAGCTGCGTCGGCTGCGAGTGGTCGTCAGGGATGCAGCTTGCGACGCCTAAGCTGATCGTGACATGCGGGACGGTAGAGGAAGCGCGATGAGGAATTTGCTCCCCGAATACGGCCATCCGGAGCCGTTCGGCCTCCACAAGCGCTTGCTCGGAATGAAGGCCGGGCAGAATGATCGCGAATTCTTCCCCGCCGTAGCGGGCTGCCAGGTTCCGGTCATGCCCGCAATAGGCCGCGCGAAGAACGGACGCCACGCGCCGCAGGCACAAGTCACCTTCCTGATGGCCGTACGTATCGTTATACAGCTTAAAATGATCGACATCCAGCAGAATCATCGCGAGCGGGCTGCGGGTCAGCTTGGCGGCCTGCCACTCGGCATCCAAGCGGATGTTGAAGAGATAGCGATTGGCCAACTCGGTCAGCGAGTCGCTGGTCGCCAGCTTCTCCAGCTCATGATTCTGGCTGATGATCTGTTCCTCTACGCGCTTGCGCTCCGTGATGTCCGAGAAGATCGCGCCGTAATAAGCGATGCGCCCTCTGGCGTCGCGGAGCTGCATGATGTTCTGCCATTCCACGAATACCTCGCCGTTCTTCCTTCTGTTCCATATCTCGCCCTGCCAGTAGCCCTTCTCGCGAATGGACCGCCACAGCTCCGCATAGAAAGCAGGCTCATGAAGGCCGGATTGGAGAATCCGCGGATTGCGCCCGATCGCCTCTTCCTGCGTATAGCCTGTGGATGTCGTGAACGCCTGATTCACATAGATGATCTCGCGCTTGCGGTTCGTCACAAGGATTCCGTGCGTCGTATGTGCGGCCAGCATATAGAAGAAGTCCAGTCGCTCCGGTATGGTATAGGCATCGCTGTGCATCGCCATTCGCCCCTTGTCGATATTTGTCTGTTAATATTCATATTACCCGATTTGGAGACGGGAGAGTAGGGGGACTGCCGAACGGTTGACGGAAGGGCGCGTTCGGTGATATAGTTCGATAGTAGAATTATTCGATGGACGAACAGTTCATGGGTGAAAATGTTGCAGACAAGGAGGGACATCATGGATAAAGAGCTGCTGCAGCTGATTATCACGCGGTACGAGGAGGTTTCCTTCACCGTAAATCGCCGTCTCAATGCGTTGATTCGCAAGGAAATGATGGATGAGCTGACACTGGACCAATATTCGACGCTGCGGTATATCCGCCAGCATGGCCGCTGTACGTCATCGGAGCTGTCGGATATTTTTTGCGTGGGGAAAAGCTCGATTACGGCCATCATTACCCGGCTGTTCGACAAGCAGTTGATCGCGCGCATGCCGGACGAGAAGGACAGAAGGGTGACTTATCTGACCTTAACGCCGGATGGGGAACAGATGGTGGACGAGGTCGGGCAGCGGATTCAGGAGACGTTGTCGCGCATCATGAACCATTTTGACACACAGGAAGCAACGCAATTCATTCAGACATTCGAGAAGCTGGCCGTCGTGCTGACGGAGCAAGAGGGAAAGGGAATGGGTGACCGCGAATGAGGACGATATTGAAATGGCGCTGGCTCGTACTGGCGCTCTGGCTGGTCGCAGCAGCCGGATTGATGCTGAGCGCGCCGAACATGGCGGATCTGGTACGGGAGAAGGGGCAGATTACCGTACCCGACGATTATCCGTCATCGGTTGCGGGGCAATTGCTGGATGAGATGGGCGGCGACGGGGGAGGCGGCGCGTCTACCGTGCTCGTGTTTCATCGTGCCGAAGGCTTAAGCGATGCGGACATGGAGGCCGTTAAGAACGGGCTGGCTTCTCTGAAGGCAGATGAAGCTACGGGCGTTACGGGCATTACGACGCACTTCGACCAAGCGGAGCTCGCCTCGCAGCTCGTGGCGGAAGACGGCAAGACGATGCTGGCGCTCGTGAACGTGGACTTCGGCGACCGGATGCCTGCCGAAGTGCAGGAGGCGCTCTACGAAGCGACGGAAGGGATCGCAGTCGATCATTATTTGACGGGCGGCTGGGTCATCTCGGAGGATGTCGTGAAGAGCTCCGAGGAGGGGCTTAAGAAGACGGAGATCATTACCGTCGTGTTCATCTTGGCCATCCTGTTCGTCGTATTCCGTTCGGCAGTCGCGCCGTTCATTCCGCTCTTGACGGTAGGCTTCAGCTATATCGTCTCGCAGTCGATCGTCGCGTTCCTCGTCGAATACGCGGACTTCCCGCTCTCGAACTTCACGCAGATCTTCATGGTCGCCGTGTTGTTCGGCATCGGGACCGATTATTGCATTCTGCTGATCAGCCGCTTCAAGGAGGAGCTGTCCCATGGGGCAGACACGACGGAGGCGGTCGTGCGTACCTATGCCACGGCGGGACGCACGGTGCTGTTCTCCGGCCTTGCGGTATTGGTCGGCTTCGCTTCGATCAGCTTCTCGACGTTCGTGCTCTACCGCTCGGCGGTAGCTGTCGCGGTCGGCGTAGCGGTCATGCTGCTCGCGCTCGCCACGATCGTGCCGTTCTTCATGGCAGTGCTGGGCAAGGCGCTGTTCTGGCCGGCTAAGGGATCGCTCGAGCATAAGCAGAGCAAGCTGTGGGGCAAGGTAGGCTCGTTCTCGCTGAAGCGGCCGCTATGGGCGCTTGTCATCATCGCGGCGATCGCGGTTCCGTTCTTGGCAGCTTATCAGAATTCGACGTCGTTCAGCTCGCTCGACGAGATCGGCGAGCGTTACGATTCGGTGAAGGGCTTCAACATAATTGCGGACAGCTTCGGGCCTGGCGATTCGCTGCCGACGACAGTCGTCGTGAAGAGCGATGCGGCTCTTGATTCGCAGGAAGGCCTGGCAGCGGTCGAGCAGCTCACTCGCGGACTGGCGCAGGTCGACGGCGTGAAGGCCGTGCGCAGCGCGACGCGGCCGACCGGCGAACCGATCGAGGATCTGCAGGTTGCCGAGCAGGTCGAGACGCTGGGCAGCGGCCTCGGCGAAGGCGGCGAGGGCTTGAGCCAGATCGGCGCAGGTCTCGCCGAAGCCAGCGGCGCGCTGAGCGCCAATGCGCCGAAGCTGCAGGAGGCGGTCTCCGGCGCCGAGCAGCTCGCTGCCGGCACGGAGGAGCTGCAAGCAGGGCTCGAGCAGCTAGGCGCTGGCTTGAAGCAGCTGCAGCAAGGGCTGGCAAGCGGCGCGTCCGGCGCAGGAGAGCTTGCCGCAGGCATGGCCGAGGCCGAGGCGAGCGCAGCGAAGCTGGCCGCCGCGAGCGAGCAGCTGCTGGGCAGCTACGAGCAGCTTACCGGCGGACTGGGACAACTGTCGACGGCCTATGGCGAGATCGCGGCGAAGCAGGCTGAGCTGGCGGAAGGGCTCAAGGGCGTCGATGCCGGCCTGGGCGGCTTGGCAGCGAAATATCCGGAGCTCGCGGCAGATGAGGACTATCTGCGCGTGAAGGGGACTGTGGCGGCACTGCAGACAGGAGCCGAGCAGCTGGGCGCCGGACTCGCGGAGCTGAATAAGCAGCTGGCGGGCGTATCGGGCGGCATGCAGCAGGCGAATGCCGGCCTCAGCCAAGCGTCGGCTGGACATCGCGCGCTGGCGGACGGCATGAAGTCGCTGACGGCCGGCTTGAACGAGCTGAAGCAAGGCATCGAGCAGGCGGCCGGCGGGCAAGGTCAGATCGTGGCGCGCATTCCTGAGCTGACGGCTGGCGCAGCGCAGCTTGCCGCCGGCCAGAGCGAGCTGGCGAGCGGATTCGCCGCGCTGAACGGGCAGATCGGCGAGCTGACGGACGGCCTGGCGCAGAGCGCCGACGGTCTCTCGCAGGTGACCGACGGATTGTCCGAAGCGCAAGGCTATCTGAGCGAGCTGTCCGGCGCGCCGAATAAGCAGCTGACCGGCTGGTACATTCCGGAATCGGCCATCCAATCGGAGGATTTCCAGACGGCGCTAGATGTCTACATGTCCGAGGACAGACGGACGGCGAAGTTCGACGTCGTGCTGAGCGACAACCCTTACCTGGAGTCGGCGATGGATACGGCCGGGGAGCTGGAAGCGGCTGTGGAGCGCGCCGTGAAGGGCACGATGCTGGAAGGCGCGACCTTCGCGGTCGGCGGCATCTCGAGCATGAACAATGATCTGCGGACGATGTCGGATGCGGATTACTCGCGTACGGTCGTGCTGATGCTGATCGGCATCCTGCTGATCCTGATCCTGCTGTTCCGCTCGATCGTCATGCCGATCTATCTGGTGCTGTCGCTCATGCTGACGTATTACTTGTCGATGGCGATCACCGAAGTGATTTTCATGCGGATGTTGGGGTTGACGGGAATTAGCTGGGCGGTGCCGTTCTTCGGCTTCGTCATGCTGATGGCGCTTGGCATCGACTACAGCATCTTCCTGATGGACCGCTTCAAGGAATACCGGCACTTGCAGCCGAAGGAAGCGATTCTGCTCGCGATGAAGAACATGGGCACGGTCATCATGTCGGCCGCGCTCATCCTCGGCGGAACGTTCGCCGCGATGTTGCCGTCCGGCGTCATGTCGCTCTTGCAGATCGCGACGATCGTATTGATCGGGCTGTTCCTCTACGCGATGGTGATGCTGCCGTTGTTCATCCCGGTCATGGTGCGCACGTTCGGCGAGGCGAACTGGTGGCCGTTCATGAAGCGGCCAGCGGGAGAAGCTGCGGAATCGCCTGCGGCGTCAGCGGCTGAGTCGCTTCGCGGCTAGTCCGCTCCCTCCATCAGCGCCTTGCTGAACGGGGAGCCGAAGCAGCTGAAGGCCGATACGATGGATGCGCTCTGCACGGCGCTTGCTTGCACGCCGAGCGATCTCTGGGCGCATACGCCGGGTCATCCGGAGAAGACGGATGATCTGGCGCAGTCTGCCGAGGCTGTCGAGGCTGTACCAACCGCTCAGTCCGCGCGGTCGGCGAAGGGGGCGTAGCGGAGATACTTGGCACGATGCGTGCAGCATGAGCTCGACCATCTGCAGGGCGTGCTGTTCATTGATCGGATGACGGACGGCTGGCTGACGCACGAACAGACCGGACACCGCATGCGGGTGCTGGATGTCATGCGGATGACGAACAGCGGCATATAGCGTGAACGCATGAAGACCGCCCCTGCTGGTGAGGGGCGGTCTTTGCATTATTCGCACGGCACCAAATGGGGGACTGCGATGACGAATTAGCAGGAAAAACCCGCTATTTTCGGCCCGATGCCGGCGAAGCCGCCTGAAATAGCAGGAAAATCATGCTATTTTTCGCCGCGCGGCCCCAAATGGGGGACTGAGCTGACCAAGTAGCAGGAAAAACCCGCTATTTTCGGCCCGATGCCGGCACAGCCGCCTGAAATAGCAGGAAAAACCTGCTATTCTGCACCGCATGGCACCATAGGAGCGCCTGCGCTGACGAAGCTCCAGCACTCGCCGTGAACCCGCACAGCAGCGACAGGCGTGCAACCGAAAGAGGCATCCCGCGGGATGCCTCTATTCGCTGCTGCTATGCACACACGCTCTCTCTATTTCATGCACGCAGTAGCAGCGTAACGCCGCTTACACCCACTTCACGACTTCGTCGAGCGGCCGGCGCGTCTTCGAGCGCGGGTCGCTTACGCGGTAGCCGAAGGCGGCCATGCAGGAGAGCCCGAAGCCGTCCTCCAGGATGCCCTCCTCGCGAAGCACGGTCTCGGCCGGCTCGAGCAGGAAGCCTTCGATTGGGCAGGAGTCGATGCCGATCATGGCCGCGGCCGTCATCATGTTGCCCAGCGCGATGTAGGTCTGACGGCTCGCCCATTCGAACACGAGACGCTCGGACTCGGCGAGGTTCCAATCGGACGTCAGGAAGTTGCCGTACAAGCCGCCCTTGCCCTTGACGACTTCGTCGGGGAGCTGTTGAATGTCGCGCATCATATGCTGAATATGCGGCGAATCCGGCTGCAGGGCCTCGCTCTTGCGCGTCAAGAGCAGCACGAAATGGCTGGCGGTCGGCAGCGTCCGGCGCGCGCCCCAGGTAACGGGCAGCAGCTTCTCGCGGATTGCCTTGTCTTGGAGCACGACGAATTGCCACGGCTCCCAGCCGAACGAACTTGGCGACAGGCGTCCGATCTCCAGAATATAGGCCATATCGCTCTCCGCGATCGTCTTCGCCGCATCGAATTCCTTGCACGCATGCCGGAAGAGGAAGGCATCCAATACCTGCCGCTTGGTCTCGTTCGTCGCGGTGTTCGCGTTCGCGCTATCGGCGAGATTCTGAGTCATGTGATCCATCCCATCCTTTATCCTCATAATGGCAGCTGGCTAGCTGATATTTCCAGTATATATGATATAATCGATAATCATAAGTACGCACATTTTTGTTATGTAGTATCAATTTATATACCATGGGAGAGTGGCATGCATGGCGAAGAAGCTGAAGAACGGACACGGCTTGAATACGACGTCTGCGGGATGTCCGGTCGAGTATACGCTCGGCCTGATCGGAGGGAAGTGGAAGGGCGTACTGCTCTATCATCTCATCGACGGGGAAAAAAGATTCAACGAATTCCGCCGCATCTGCCCGTCCATCACCCAGCGCATGCTGACGCTGCAGCTGCGGGAGCTGGAGGAGGACGGCTTGGTGCATCGCGAGGTGTACCATCAGGTACCGCCCAAGGTAGAGTATTCCCTTACGGCTTTCGGACGGACGCTCGTGCCGATCATCCAAGCGATGAAGGATTGGGGCGACGAGCATCGGGGAACTACAGCATCTTGCGGGAAGTGAGAATTCGCATTGCGATACTGAGATAGGTCATAATTCCCATCTAGTCATACTGGGTCTAAGGTAGTAGAATAGTAAGAGCAAACCCTTACAACCCACATGTTGGAAATTGGGAGGCTATTATGGTCGCGCACAAAAACAAAGTCATGTACATCATTTCGGTTATGGTCCTCCTGCTGGCCATGCTGGTCCATCTGCTGCATCGTCAATACGGCTTGTTTGCGGACGACGCTCACGCCGGTCACTCATCTGGTTCGATCGGCCTAATCAACGTGCTCTTGGCCCTCCCGGTCGTAACGATGCTCGCGGGCTTGCTCATGACCCGCCTGATGCAAGGCAGCTTCTGGACAGCGCTCGCGAATACCCTGACGCTGACGCTGTCGAGCATCTCGATGATCGCGGGCGGCGGGGGAATGCTCGAATACCATTTTTCCATCTTCATGGTGCTCGCCGTTCTCGTCTATTACGAATCGATTGCGCTGCTGCTCGTCAGCACAGTGTTATTCGCCGTGCAGCATCTGGCCGGTTTCGCGTGGTTCCCGGAGGCCGTATATGGCAAGTCCGACTATGCGTTCTCCATGGTCATCGTCCACATCCTGTTCGTTGTGCTCTTCATTGCAGGCGTCACGTATCAGATCGTGATGAGACGCCGTTGGGAGCGGGCACTCGAGCAGGCGCAGCAGCAGCGGACAGCCGAGACGGTCGAGCAGGTGACCAATCGCATAACGGAGACTTCGAAGACCGTCGCAGAGCAAGCGAATGAACTGCTCGTCTCTTCCGGACAGCTTCAGGGCTTGTCAGATAAGCTGCTGGAGACGATCGGCGTCGTTACGAACGTGACACGAATGCAGCAGACCGGCACGGCCGAGAGCGCGGCTTCGATGGTTGAGGTAGCGACGGGCATCGCCTTCATTGCCGATACCTCGCGCGGTATTGCGGCAGCTTCGCAAGAGTCGGCGGCGGAGGTTGCCAGCGGGCAGCTCGCCGTGCAAGCGGCAGTAGACGCGATGGGCTCAGCCGGGACAGCCATGGATGCGGCCCGGCAGCGGTTCGCTGCGCTGGAGCAGCGATCGCACCAGGTCGGCGAGATTACGGCGATCATGAATGAGGTAGCCTCGCGCACGAACCTCCTCGCGCTAAACGCCTCCATCGAAGCGGCAAGGGCCGGCGAAGAAGGCAGGGGCTTCGCTGTCGTCGCTTCCGAGATTCGGAAGCTGGCCGAGCAATCCCAGGGTTCGTCCGAGCAGATTGCCTTGCTGATCGCCGAGATTCAGGGCGAGATCGCGGCAGCTTCCGATGCGCTGGGCAATGCGCTGGGCCAAGTAAGTGAAGGCGGGTCGGCTGTCGAACGGAGCGGTGCCGTGTTCGAGCAGATCGCGAAGGCGATTCAAGCGATATCGACGGAGATCGCCGAAGTATCCGGCGCATCCGAAGAAATCGCGGCGGGGACGAAGCAGGTCAGCAGCACAGTGGGGCAAATCGCGGATTCGTCTGCCGAGCTTGCGGGAAGCATCAGCCGCGTAACCGAATTGTCCGACGAGCAGACCTTCTTGATTCATCGCCTGGGAGGCTTGGCTGAGATGCTGGAATCGCTGAGCCGTCAATTGAACGAGGTCATAGCGGTTACGCGCAGGGATTTTACGATATAGTCCGTTCACGAACGAGGGCCGCAAGGCAGCGTTGGCGTAAGAAGCGCCCGCTGTCCATGCGGCCTTGTTGCTTGTGCCCGGCGCCTAGGCCAGGAGGGAGATGACGAGGAGTTCGTACAGCACAAGCGGCAGAATGGTGCTGCTGTAATACGGATTGTAAGGCGTCAGGAATGCGCGAGCCTCGGCGTAGCCGACGTGCAGATACAGGATGCAGCCGTCTGCGTGATGGATGACGCCCTCGTAGATGTGACCTTCAACCGTCTGAACGCGTACCGCTTTGCCTGCGTGCAGGCTGACCATCTCGCGCACCTTGTTCTTCGTCTCGCCTAACGTCTGGACCAACGAAGGTTCTGCTTGGTAGAGGACAGGCTGCTGTCCGGGTTGCTGAATCATGCGATATACCTCCCTGATTGTGCGTGCGTAATCTGCTATCAGACTATGCATTCGCCCAGCGTGAGGTGTTCGGAGGCGCAATAAAATTCGTGGGTCGCGTTATGCGGTGCCGGATTGGTATCGCGCGTCCGGTGCCAGGCATGCGTGTCGGGCTGTCGAACTCGTTCGGGTTCGGAGGGCATAATGCGGTTATCGCGCTGAGACGTATATAACAGAGCAAGGATGGCAGAGAAGACGCAACAATGTCTCTTTTGTTCGTTTTGTTATCTATGTTATTGTGCATATCATCTAACAAATGACGATTATTTTCACCAAATCCCTTACGCACCTCCTGTTACTATGCTATATTATAGGAGAATTTGGATGCTAACAAAATCCTAATTCGACAAAACAACGGGAGGGCTGGTTATGGGGAAGGAAGCCCGTGACAACCTGTCATCGAAGCTGGCGGCAATGGTCTCGCGCGTGAAGAAACGCATCGTCTTCGCAAGACCGTTCGAATCGGGACGAGCCGCAAGCATGTCTAGTTCCATACCTACAGGAAGCAGGCGTCAGATCAGATGGCATTCAATCGCGATTAAGATCGCGCTGACGACGGCATTGATGGTTGTCGCAGCCGTCGCTGTAAGCGCTGTCCTGAGCTCCAAATCGTCTGAAGCCCACATCAAATCGAACAGCTATGCGTTCGCGTCCTCGCAGACGCTGCTGATCCAGAACAACTTGGACAAGATTATGAAGCAGGTCGACAACGTCTCGCTCCAGATTACGCGCAATCCAGACCTGCTTGCGGTTCTGAACGGGAGAGTCAAAGGAACGAACAGCACGGAGCTCATCGGCAACGTTCAGAATTTTACGGTCGCGCAAGAAGCGCTGTACGGCAGCGAGAGCGCGATCAGCTCCGCGGCAATTTTCCCGCTTAAGGGCGGTCCGATCGTCTGGAACCTGCGGCTGCCGGGCAAGCTCGAAGAGCAGGAGTGGCTGGCTGCGGCGGATGAGGGGAAAGGTGTAGGCAGCTGGATCGGCGTCAACAGCTCAGAGGAGAGCCGGAAGCTGGGCCAGATTACGTTCGCCCGTCAAATTCGCGACATGAATACCGGGGATACGCTCGGCTATATCGAGATGAATATCGAAGCGGCACGGCTCATGGCCTCGGTAGGAATCAAGGAGGAGGAGGCCGATCGCTACGACATTTACACGAGGGGCGGCGAACCGATTCTGCATGTGGGCGAGACGAGCGAGGACGCGTCTTTCATAGCGAAGCTTCAAGCGGAAGGACCTGCGTCGTACGAGGGAAGATTCCGTGAACGGGAGAGCCTGATTGCGACAGCGCCGCTTGCGACCGGTGAATGGGTCATCGTGCAAGGCATCCCGACGGAGGAGCTGTTAGGCGGTCTGGATGAAATGCGGCGGAGCAACATTGCCGTAGCCGTCGTCTCGATTATCGCGGCTATCCTGCTGGCAATGTTCATCTCGATGCGGCTTACGCGGCCGATCAAGCAGTTGATTGGCGCAATGAAGCGAATCGAGCACGGCGATCTTATGGCTAAGGCATCTGTCGCCTCGAAGGACGAGATCGGCGATCTTGCGCACAGCTTCAACACGATGGTCGAACAGCTGACGTCGATCGTCAGGCGCGTGCAGGACGCTTCGCAGTCTCTAACGGGCACCAGTTCGTCGATAACGATGCAAGCGGCGGGCGTGGCACAGACGTCAGGCGAGATCGCGGTTGCCGTCGAGGAGATCGCGATGGGTACGAATCAGCAGTCGGACGGCTTGACGGAAGGGGCTGGCGCGACGGAGCAGTTGGCCTTGAGCATCCAGCATGTAGCGGCATCCGCGCAGACGATTCAAGCGAGCGCGGATCAGACGGAGGAGCTGGGCAAGCGCGGCCAGACGGTACTCGGCACGCTGACGGCTCGGACTGAACAGAGCGCGGCCCATGTCAGCCAAGTCGTCGAGCGCGTCGAGGAGCTGCGAGGGGAGTCGGAGCGCATCTCGAAAATATCGAAAGTCATCGCGGAGATTGCGACGCAGACGAACTTGCTGGCGTTGAACGCTTCAATCGAAGCAGCCCGAGCAGGCGCAGCCGGGCGCGGATTCGCCGTCGTCGCCAATGAAGTCAAGACGCTGGCCGAACAGGTTAAAGCATCGTCGGCCGAGATCGGGACGATCGTTCAGGCGACGCAGCAGAAGGTACGGATCGTCGCAGCGCAGACAGGCGAGGTGCAGACGATCTATCGGGAGCAGCAGCAGGGAATCGCGGAGACGAATGACGCATTCCGGTTCATACTCGCGAGCGTGCAGGAGCTGAAGCATCAGATCAGCTCGCTGAACGCCGAGGCGGAGACGATGAATCGGCAGAAGGAGGGCATCTTGAACATGATGACCGATCTGTCGGCAGTGTCCGAGGAAACGGCAGCTTCCTGCGAGGAAGTGTCAGCCTCTGCGATTGCGCAATCGAAGACGATCGAGACGCTGGCGAATGCGATCCGCTCGATCGAGGCGGAGGCCGAGCATCTGCGGGAGCAAGTGAAGCATTTTCGAATAGCGGAATAGCAAGCCTTGTACTGGCCCCGTGCCGTCATCGATCGATGAGGGTGCGGGGCTTGTTCGTCGCCGAGCAAGGCTCATCCTGCGAACGGCCTACGCCGGTCGAATAACTGTCTAGTGAATATTTCCCAGGGAATAGTCTGAACGCTCGGGATGCCGCGTTCGTGCAGCATGGTGGCGGGCCGGAGGCTGCGGATCACTCGGATGTGCGGGTAGTGATTGTCATACTAAGAACGGAATTGGGCACAATACCTTCGGTTGGGAACAATGTAAGTAACCGGGGGTGTTATGACGCTATGTTTAACCATCGCAAGCTGGCGCCGATCGTGTGGCTGGCAGCTTCGGCAGTCATGATGGGCATTCTGGTCGGATTGGTGCTGCCGCGGATGCCCGATTCGAGTATTGCGGCGCAATCGCTGGTCCATGGTGATCGGGCCTATCATTTTGGCTTCAAGAAGAGCCGCGGCGGGCAGCCCGCCTCGATCGACCAAGAGGGGTTCAAGCCGCTCTTGGAGAAGCACGGCGCGATTTTCTCCGGCGGGCCGGATGACAAATCGCTCTATCTGACATTCGATAACGGCTACGAGAACGGCTATACGACGCCGATCCTCGATGTGCTTAAGGCCAAGAGCGTGCCGGCCTGCTTCTTCGTGACAGGCCACTACGTGAAGGATCAGCCGGAGCTGCTCAAGCGAATGGTGGCCGAGGGGCATCTGATCGGGAACCACTCGTGGACGCATCCGGACATGTCGCAGCTGTCGGATATGCGCATCCAGGAAGAGCTGGATCGCGTGAAGCGCGAAGTCGCGGAGCTTACCGGACAGAAGCAGATGGCCTACCTTCGTCCGCCGCGCGGCATCTTCAGCGAACGGTCGCTGGCCGTCAGCCGGTCGCTCGGCTACACGAACGTGTTCTGGTCGGTCGCGTACAAGGATTGGGAGACGAATGCGCAGCGCGGCGCGCAGCATGCGTTCGACAGCGTCATGCCCCAGCTGCATCCCGGCGCGGTCATCCTGCTGCACAGTGTATCGAAGGACAATGCGGAGGCGCTCGGCCGCATCATCGACGAGGCGAAGCGGCAAGGATACACGTTCCGCAGTCTGGATCATTTGCAGAAGGCCGGAATCGGGGTGCCGGGATGAACAGAGGACTGATCACCGCGTTGACGGCGATCGGCGCCGCGCAAGCGTTGAAGGTGCCGATCCAGATGCTTCGGAGCAAGCGGCTGGATCTGGGGCAGGCCGTCGCCTCCGGCGGCATGCCGAGCTCGCATGCCAGCGGCGTTGCGGCTCTGGCAACCTATACCGGCATCAAGTACGGCGTGAAGTCGCCGTTGTTCTCGATCGCCACGATGCTCGGCGCGATCGTCATGTACGACGCGATGAACGTGCGGCGGCATGCTGGCGAGATCGCGATGCAGGTCAATGACCTCGATGCCGATGTCGAGGCGCTCGCAGGCCACCATCCCGGCGTCTATCATATGCGGCGTGCGGAAAAGCTGGAGGAACGAATCGGGCACCAGCCGGCTGAAGTGCTTGTCGGTGCGCTGCTCGGTACCGTGATCGGGGCGATCGGCGTGTTCACGGCACGCCGATCTCGATAGGAAGGCAATCGGTCGACTGTGCAGGTGTAGAAGGGCAGTTACAACAGAGGGCAATGCGGCATGCAGCCGAATGAGAGGGAGGCATACAGGTGATGAAGAAGAGAAAGTGGATCGCAACGTGCACGTTGGCGGCTTCGCTGATCGTTGCCGGGGCGACGTACGGTCCGGTGCTTGCGCAAGCGGGCAGCGCGAAGCTGGCAGCAAGCATGCCGGCTGACAGCCTGTCGGAGCATGGCCAGACCGATGAGCGGAAGGACAAGGAAGGACGGCACCGCGGAGGCTTCCGCGATATCGCGAAGCTGCTTGGCCTATCGACGGACGAATTGATGACGGCGCTCAAGGAAGGCAAGACGATAGCCGATATCGCGAAGGAGCGCGGCGTCGACCGCCAGAAGGTCGTCGACTTGATCGCGGACCGCGTGGGGAAAAGGCTCGATGCGCGGCTTAAGGACGGAGAATTGACGCAAGAGGAGTACACGGCTCGCAAGGCGCGCATTCCGGAGATTGCCGCGCGCATCGTCGACGAGGGCATGCCGCGGGGCAAGGGACCGCACGGCGACCGGCATCCGGCCGCGAAGCCTGAGAGAGCGGAGCAACGGGCACAGTAGAACGGGAGTGCGAGTGGCGCAGCTGGTGCGAGGGCGGGGCCGGCCAGCATGTGGTCGGTGATGCGCAGTTGAAGCAGTGTAGCCGGAGCAGTGTATGGTCGGTGTAGCGAAGTTGGAGTAGCAGTTAGGTCAGGTCAAGCATTGCATAAGCCCCGGCTCTATCCACGGTCGAATGCCGTGGGGGCCGGGGCTTGTCTGCGTCTTGGACGAGGGAACTCGGTGTAGACGAAATATCGTACACTCGCGGGTGTTCGGATGGCACGAGAGAAGTAGTGTGAACGAAATATCGTACACACGGGCGGAAGGATGGCGCGATGGGCGCAGTTTGTATGAAATATCGTACAAAATTTCCAATCTGATGGAGATTTAGAGCAGTGTGTATGATAAATCGTACAAAAACCGAACGAAAAGGAGAAATCGGTGCGCTGTGTACGATAAATCATACAAAACCTCCAATAAAGGAAGAAAAGGCCGAACTGTGTATGAAAAATCGTACAAATCCCCAGTCTCCGATGTGGTAGGGCGAAATCGCTACCGGTCGGAGGATGGGCAATTCGGCTATCGTACTGAACCCCGCCTATAATGGAACAAATGGTAGCACAGAGCGCGAACGGTTGAGTAAAAGCCGCAGGTTTGAGGGATAGCAAGTAACGAGTGCCGATGCTACTCCACCGCCGACCGCCGAGCAGCCAGCACGCAGCATCTATCGCCGATAGTCGAACAGCCACGTCGCAGCACGTACCGCCTTGTCACCGGCCACCACACTGTCTACCGTCCACCGCCATGTCATCCCATCGTCGACTGCCGAGCAGCCCCACCGCCGCCGCACCTGCCGTCGCAGCGCTCCCGCCGAGTGGCACGTACCGCCATGTCACCGGCCACCACACAGTCTACCGTCCACCGCCAGTTCGTCCCATCGTCGACTGCCGAGCAGCCACCCACCGCAGCATCTTCACCGCAACGTTCGCCCCGCAGCACGTACCGCC